>NZ_JAUDRJ010000003.1:5726163-6076441 GCF_030382115.1 Nostoc sp. GT001 | reverse complement strand
CCACTTGTCTTAATGATAGTTCTGATTGCTAAATTAGAAAGAGGTATTTGTCTAATAGTATACTTTGGCTTTAAATCTTATTGTTTTAATTTCGCTGACTCTACCATGACTACCATAAATAAAATTTACCTGCAAGTGTTATTACAACAGCTGTGGAGGGAAAACTTAATATGCAGCTTTATCTGGATTTTTCAGCTGGCTATGAGCGCTGTATGTATTATCAGACATTGCTCACAGGAGGTGAAAAAAGATTTGGCAAGTAAGCGTCGACTCTGTAACACTAAAACTGACAATGAAAGCAATTACACTGCACCAACGCAAACGGTAATCGGCACAAGCAATTGAGACGAATTTCTGTGAGCAAACGCTCCTACACTCAGCAGTCATGTAGCCAAATAGCCCTATTGGTCGAAATGCTCTGCTCTTACCTGACTCAGAAAAATCCTTACCTGATCAGATTATTCTTTATCCGACTGCCGTTGCAGCAGGAAAGCGGTGCATGAAATCCCAAGCAAACAGTAAGCCTAAAATTTTGGTTGTCGATGATGAACCAGACAACCTTGACTTGCTTTACCGCACTTTCTATCGTGATTATAAGGTGCTAAGGGCAACCTCTGGCCCTGCGGCCCTCGATCTGCTGGCTCAAGAGGGAGAGATCGCGGTGATCATCTCCGATCAGCGGATGCCGATGATGAGCGGTACAGAATTTTTGAGCCTAACAGCAACTCAATATCCAGATATTATTCGGATTATTTTAACTGGCTACACCGATGTCGAAGACTTGGTGGAAGCAATTAACGCTGGTAAGGTATTTAAATATGTCACTAAACCGTGGGAAGCGGAGGAACTAAAAGCGGTGGTACGCCAAGCTTTGGATACCCACAATGTCCTCAAAGCTAGAACCCGCGAACTTACCCGCACACTCCGTCAAGAATCGCTGCTGAATACCGTTACCAATACGATTCGCAGCGCTTTAGACTACAGACAAATTTTGCAAGCAATTGTAGACACAGTGGGTCACATGTTGGAAGTGGATGTTTGTCTGCTACGTCCCTTCCAAGATGAGCAGTTGGCGGATAAAGGGTTTATTTATCAGAAACCTCTTTCTGAAGAAACAGAGGTGCAGGAGATCGGAGCGGAAGTAGCAGTAAGTCTTTCCTCTGTGCCCGCTATATCCTCTGCAACTCCTCTGCCTCTTTTGGCTCAGACAGTGTGGGAAACCCGCGAAGTTCAAGTGATTCACGATGCGATCGATGATGAGCGCATTCACGGTAACACTCCCGAACTGCGTGAGCGGGGGCAAGCTTTTGCTGCTGCTAACATTTGTTCTAGTTTAGTTGTGCCATTGATCTGCCAACAAGAACTGATGGCGGTGCTAGCGCTGCACCAGTGTTCTGTTCCTCGCTTCTGGGGCGAGGATGAGGTGCAGTTAGTTTTGATGGTAGCGGATCAGGCAGCTTTAGCTTTGTCTCAAGCTTATGCTTACGAACAAGTACGTGCCCTTGCCAAGCGAGAGAGCTTGATTAATACGATTACTAGCGCAATTCGCTCTAGCTTAGATCCTCAAGATATCTTTGCGGCTATTACCCAACAATTGGGACAAGCTTTACAAGTTGATGGCTGCGTCTTGTCTTTGTGGACAGAGGAAGATGAGTTTGTTGAATGTGTGGGTTTGTATGATAGTTTTCAACATCTAGAAAATTTAAGAGCGCCAGCCCCAGATCATAATTTAAGTAGCAATAATCACCTACCAAACCAGAGATTACCCTATTCTCAAGCATCGATTCAGGAAAATCCCATCCTCCAACAAATGCTACAGACACATGAACCTGTGGTAATTGGTAATGTGAGCCATTCTCCCTCAGATGTGCGGGGTTTTGATTTGCCTTTAAAAATGCCAGCGCGATCGCTAATGTTTGTGCCATTATTGGCTGATGGTAAATGTATTGGTAGTATTACTTTGCATGAAGGTAAAAAAGTACGCCAGTGGTTGCCATCTGATATCGATTTGGCGAAAGCAGTAGCAGCGCAAGCCGCGATCGCTGTGCAGCAGTCACACTTATATCAAAAAACTCGCCAACAAGCTGAACGCTTACTGGAATTAGACAAACAAAAAACCGAATTTTTCCAAAATATTTCCCATGAGTTTCGCACACCGATTACCTTGATTCAAGGGCGCTTTAGAGTCAGCGGTGGCGGCTGGTGAGGGATTATCTTACTCCCAAAGTGCGATCGCCCTGCGTAACTCCCGCCGCCTGCTGCGACTGGTAAATCAACTCCTGGATTTACAACGCCTGAATGCCGGGAGAATGCAGCCTAGCTTCCATCCCTGTGATTTAGTCGAATTTGTCAGCCAAATAGTTGAATCTTTTCGTCCCTACTGTGAGAAAAAGAGACTGCATCTAGCTACCCAGTTAGATGAGTGTTCAACGGTGTACTTGGACATGGAAAAATTTGACAAGGTGGTTTATAACCTCTTGTCAAATGCCATGAAGTTTACTCCCGAAGGTGGCACCATCAGTGTCAGACTAAAATCTGAGCGCGATCGCTGCATATTACAAGTGCAAGATACTGGAATTGGTATTGTTAAAGAACAAATTCCCCACCTATTTGAGCGCTTTCGCCAAGCTGAAGGTTCAGCAAACCGCTCCTATGAAGGCAGTGGTTTGGGTTTAGCTTTAGTTAAAGAATTAGTAGAATTACATGGTGGTCAAGTCACTGTGGAATCAGTGTATGGTGAAGGTACTACTTTTAGTTTATGGCTGGTGACTGGAAATGCTCATTTACCTACACAGCAAGTAGTAGAAACGCCTACAGAACTGAATACAAGCCGCGCTAGCGTAGAATTAGCTGATTTAGAACTAGTAGAGTCAACAACAGACAATATTGAAGATATTACAATAAACCTCTCCCCCAATGTTGATACTCAAGACTCAGCACATAAGACTCAGCACTCAATTTTAGTTGTAGATGACAACCCCGATTTGCGAACCTATGTATCTGAAATTTTCCGCCGTAATGGCTATCATGTACAGACAGCTCGTAACGGTCATGAAGGGCACAGTAGAGCGAAGGAAATTCTACCCAGCTTGATTGTGACTGACTTAATGATGCCGTTAGTGAGCGGACTTGAGATGATTCAGATGATCCGCAATGAGGAGACGTTGAAAGGAACACCAATCATTCTGCTGACAGCGAAAGTAGATGAGGAAACCCGCATCGAAGGTACAGAAAATGGCGCGGACGCTTATTTAGCAAAACCATTTAACGATCGGGAACTTTTGGCAGAAGTTCGGAATCTTTTAGCGTTGAAAGAAAATGAACGGCGAATTGTGGAGTTAAATACTTATCTAACAGAATCGGTGCTAAAGCGCTTTTTACCTGCTGTATTGGTGCAAAAAGCCGCAACCGGAGATTTAACGTTAGATTTGCGCCCAGAACCGCGCTTAATTACAGTTTTATTTAGTGACATTGTGGGTTTTACACAGCTAGCAAATACTCTCAGATCCCGACGAGTTGCAGAGCTGCTAAATGAATATTTAGAAGCCATGACCAAAGTTGTCTTTAGCAATGGCGGCACTGTAGATAAATTTATGGGAGATGCTATTTTAGCTTTATATGGAGCGCCGGAAGAACTAACCCCTAATGAACAAGTGCGTCGTGCCATCAATACAGCAAGAGCAATGCACCGCTCACTGGCTGACTTGAACCAGCGCTGGCGAGAGCAAGGTGTATTCGATAGCGACAAACTTACTAGCGTACAGTTCCGATGCGGTATTCACCAAGGTACTGCTGTTGTGGGGATGTTTGGTAGCGCTGAACGCGCCGACTATACTGCTATTGGCCCAAGTGTGAATATTGCCGCAAGGTTGCAAGCTGCCGCTGTTCCCGGTACAATCCTGGTTTCTGCTGCCGTAGCAGATTATTTACAGGAAGGAGAAATTACTAAAGGTAGTCCGCTAGAACTTAAAGGCGTAGATGAAACAGTTTTGACTTTTGCTGTTTCACCAGAGGTAATGGTTAATCGCTAAAATTTAGACTGGTATTTTAAAGCATTACCAATGAGTAAAAGTGCATAATCATATCCAGTTTATATAATATGACACTATCGGTTGCAGACAAAACTCCAATTCCAGCCAAGGTCTGGAGACGACACAGCGATCCACCAGGTTTGTGGATTTTTGTCGTTGTCAGTTCAGTCTCTCTGCACTTGCTGGTGTTCTGGCTGATGCGCTCATCTAATGCATTTAGTCTGTGGTTTCCCCAGCAAAATCAATCTGCTGTTCCGATCGAATTGATAGAAATTGCTCCTAAAACAAAATCAATAATCAAATCAAAATCAACAGCAAAAATAGTTTCGTCAAAGCCACTATCCTCAAATCAAAAGTCTGTACCAGCACGTTCATCACAAACAGCACGAACTACGCCTATCAATCAAGATTTTGGTGCAATAAATTCTCCTGAGAATCTCCAGAAAAAGAGCCGAATTTATGCCTCTCAACCTAATAGCGAACCTTCTAGACAACAGATAGTCCCCACGCCAAAACCGACACCAACACCTCAAGCCACACCAACACCTCAAGCCACACTGAAGCCTATAGCTAAAGCCACACCGACACCTCAAGCCACACCGAAGCCTATAGCTAAAGCCACACCGACACCTCAAGCCACACCGAAGCCTATAGCTAAAGCCATACCGACACCTACAGTTCCAGTCGGTAATTTACCTTGGAACCGTCGTCAAGAAATTAAACTGGGAAAGGGAACGCAACTTCCAACAGGTATTCCATCAAATCGACCAGTTTCAGAACCTGAAAATAGAGAAACTCCACCAACTTCGACTAGAGAAACTCCACCAACTTCGACTAGAGAAACCCCAGCAACTTCGACTAGAGAAACCCCAGCAACTTCGACTGGAGAAACTCCACCAACTTCGACTAGAGGAGCATCGGTAGCAATAGTAACTCCCTTATCTAGAGATGAAGTGATTGGCTTGATACAATCAAAAGGATTCCGACAAGATGCTTTACCTGACGTTATTGCTTTATACAAGGGAAGCAACACAAAACAATTAGACCCAAGTTTTCTTGTCCAGAATTCTGAACTTGAGCCAGCACAACTCTTGGCTAGCTTGATAATTGATCAGAATGGCAACTTTCAACAGGCTGTAGTTCTAGAAATAGAACCAGCAAAACTGCAAAGTGAAAAAAGTACATACGAGCAAGCCCTGAGCGAAGTTTTCAAAACAGAAAACTTTCTTGCTGCCCACAATAACGATGGCACAAAACCAGACTTAAGCAATTTGTATGTCAGGATCAAAATGCAACCCGCAAATTCCAACTGAATACTTGAATTTTTACAGAAACTGTGTTAAATTCATAGAGTTGGAAATTTGCGGGCGTAGTTTAGTGGTAAAACTATAGCCTTCCAAGCTATTAATGCGGGTTCGATTCCCGCCGCCCGCTTAGAAAACCTCTTAAATATGCGAAAGCAAGAAGTAAAGCTGAATATTGGTAAAATAACCAGCTAAACACCAATTTGCAATTTTGCAGTTGCAGAATTAGCTTGAGACTGAGAACAGCCAAATTTAAGACGGGATGAGGAATCAGAAAGACTTTATTCAACGACATCTTCATCCTGGCTATTTAGTTATTTGTTGTTTGATAGTTGGCAGTACCCTGAAAATCTCTCAATAAGTTTTTGGTTTTTTGAATTTAGATATTTCTGCTAATTGAGATTTTCTAGGCGAATGCGTGGATCGGCTGCTTTGAGCATCAAGTCAGCGATTAAATTGCCAACAATCAGCAGTACTGCGCCCATTATCAAGCTTGCCATTAATAAATATAAATCTTGAGCTTGTAAAGCCTGTAAAGCTAATCTCCCTAAACCAGGCCAGTTGAAGAAAAATTCGGCGATGAAGGCACCGTTTAGTAAACCAGCTAATTCAAAACCCAATAAGGTAATTAAGGGATTTATGGCGTTGCGGAGTGCATGAACGTAGATGACGCGGTTTTCTGGCAAACCTTTGGCACGAGCCGTTTGGATGTAGTCTTGACGCAGAACATCCAATAATTCGCCACGAGTGATGCGTTGCAAACCAGCAAAACTAGTAATTGAGAGTGCGATGGTGGGTAAAATCATGTGCCAGCCGATATCTAAGATTCTGCCAAACCACGACAGTTCTGAGTGATTGATGCTAGTCATGCTACCCACTGGGAAAAGCGGCGAGGTGATTTGGGCTAAAACCAGCAGCGCTAAGGCAGTGATGAAACTGGGAAAGCCTTGTCCAGCATAACTAATCACCTGTAAAATCCGGTCTGCTGGCCTATTTTGTTTGACAGCGGCAAAGATCCCTAGAGGGATGGCGATCGCCCATGTGACAATTAGAGATGCGATCGCTAATAGCAAAGTCGCTGGGACTCGTTCCCACAAGAGCGATGCAACTGAACGTTGATAAATAAAACTCGTGCCAAAATCCCCTTTGGTCAAGATTCGCCATAGCCACAGACCAAATTGCTCTGGCCAAGACTTATCTAGACCAAACTGCCGTTTGATTTCCTCAATTCTTTCTGGGGATATCTTCGGATTTTGCCGCAGCGTATCTACATAATCACCGGGTGCGAGTTGAATGATAAAAAACGACAACGCTGACGCCAACAACAAAGTTAGCAGTGCCTGCAATAGCCGCTTTATCACATAAACAAAAGTTTCGCTCGTGACTAGCCCGATTAGCCAATCCCGACCTGTCTCCAAGGAAATTTTCGTAGATGTCATTTATCTTTTGTCCTTTGTCATTTCTCCTACCCTGCGGGTTCGCCTTTGGCGTTCTCGTAGACTAGCCGCTGGCGCGTCTATGTCATTTGCCATTTGCCCTTCATCATTTGCCAGTTGTTTTTCTATTGACTAATGACTAATTACCTATGAATTATGACTAATATTCAATTAAAGAGATAATCGGCACGTCCGGTAAATGTGTACGCCCTTGCAAATCCCGTAGCTCGATAATAAACCCAAAACCTACTAAGTCGCAGCCAATCTTCTGTACCAACTTTGCTGTCGCACTCGCAGTTCCGCCCGTAGCAATCAAATCGTCCACAATCAAAACTCGGCTACCTTGATGTAAAGCGTCTTGATGCACTTCTAGACAGTCTGTACCATACTCTAGTTCATATTCAATTGAGTGAACGGCTGCTGGTAACTTCCCTTTTTTGCGGATGGGAATAAAACCAGCTCCTAATTGATAAGCCAGAGGTGAACCAAAAATAAATCCTCTCGACTCCATACCAATAACATAATCAGCTGTTATTCCAGCTTCATTACATTTTTGTGTTAAAAAGTCAATAGTGTAGCGCAGTCCCTCTGGATCGCGCAGTAACGTAGTAATATCCCGAAATAAAATTCCGGGTTTCGGGAAATCTGGAATGTCACGAACCAGAGACTTTAAATCCATAAAATGGGGAATAAGGAATGAGTTAGATAAATTAATAAGCAATGCCCAATACTTTAGCTTCTCTACGAGACGCTACGCGTAGCTTGCTTCCCCGGAGGGGTACGCTCAGTACAAGTGCCCAATGCCCAATGACTAATTTCAGATACCTGAAAAATCGTACACTATAATGTCATACGCTGGGGGTCAAGTGGGGATAAAGGCTAAAGCTTCGCTCTTCATTGACGATAATTAGAATCTAAACCAAGCTAGAAAAGGTATTTCACTAATAAATGAGGTGAATTTAGTGATGTTTTAAAATTTTGATTTCAATATAGGGAAAACTTTGAGTAGAAAGAGTTAAGTAATGTATATATCAGGTAGTCATGCTCCTGCCACAAGTCTAACGTCAAGTCTTGGCTACCGATCTTAAATTTGTTTTATCTAGTCTGTTGGAACCGCACAAGGTATTTATAGAATGAATGTTTCAGCAAGTTTAACGCCGTTCAACAGTCCAACCCAAGACTCACTGCCGATGATTCTGGACACTTTACCAGATCCTGCGATCGCTTCCAAAACGTGTCCTCGGAGAACTAGGCTGCAAATTGACCTGATTTTACTGGCAATTGAAGCTTTAGAACTTGGTGGTTCGGAAGCAATCCTGGCTTTTGCTCAAGAGTTGGATCTGAAAGGAATTGTTAAAGACAGAGTGAATTTATGGCGGATGCGTAGCTCTAACCCGCTACGAAGAGCGCACATGCGCCGTCCTTTAACTATTATGGAAGCCAAAGCTTTGGTGGTCATTGCTTGCTACATAGCACGGCGTTTAACTGTTGTCATCCGCCAGTTATTAATGATATGCCAACAAATGGAAGAAAAACAGATTCCATTAGAACAGAATTTGCGGCTATCTAATTATTTAGAGCGGTTTAGAGCGCATTTTAAAAGCCGGATGAATGCTCGACGTTCTGGTGTACTAGCATTAACTTCTGATGAAAAATTAGATGCGCTAGCAATAAATTTGTTAGGACAATTACTATTTTGTACTGGTACTGCTGGAATGCAGCGGTTCTGGATTAGTCTTTTTGACGGTGAAGTGGAATGAATATTCAACGTAAGTACAGTCTACCTAATTGTACTCTTCTTTTAGAAGGGTTAAGTGATGTCACTAGGGCTGCACAGTTCCAGGAAATGCGCCCAGAATTATCAATATTGGTAAATGCAGAATGCTATTTATCTGGTTACAATCAACCCCTAACCGGAGGGCGAGAATTTTTTGAAAGTTTGGTGAGGGCTGTTAGTGGTTACGCCCAAGAATTTCTGAGTACTGTACCCAATCCGCAAGCACACAACCAGGAATCGGAGCTAGTAGAGTTTAAAAAAATTGACGGCAACCGCCACAGGTTAATCGTACATTCAGAGAATGCTCCAGAGGGGTTTGAGTCTCACTCTAATAATTCTAAACGTCCGCCGATTGAAATCGATTTGAATACGGTGCAGTTGTTTGATTTAGTAGAAGCAGTGGATCAGTTTTTTGCTGATAGCCAGACTTTACCAGAATTATCCCTAGAACTACAACCAGTTACTAGACGCTATGGTGGTGCTAGTCAGGCTGTAATTAGGCAAGCTGTTCCTGCTGCTGTGGGAGTATCAAGTTTAGCAGTAGCAGCGATCGCATTTAACTTGATTCCACCTCCTCAAATTCGTCCACCGCAGCCTAAGCCAGATGAGCAAACTAGCTCTACAACAAAGAGCCTTAATCCTCCAGCATCAGCGGCTGCAACACCCATCGAGGCTGCAACACCTACAGCAACACCCACAGCCAATGAAAAGCCAGTAGTCAAAGATTTAGAAGCACTTTTAAATACAGTTCCAGAAATTACCGATCCATCCCAGCTGCGTGCATTGAATCGTCAAGTGTATAACCAAGTTCATCCAGCTTGGACTAAGCGTTCAGGATTGCAACAGGATTTGATCTATCGTTTGGGTGTAGCTGCGGATGGAGCCATCGTTGGTTATAAAGCGGTGAATAAAGAGGCCAATCAAGGAGTTGGGCAAACTCCTCTACCTAACCTACTTTACAATCCTGCTAATCGCGCTCCCATTTCTAATGAACCGATAGCCCAATTCCGAATAGTGTTTACTACAAATGGTGTGCTGCAAGTTAGCCCTTGGCGAGGATATGCTAAGACACCAGAGGTAGTCGGTGCAAAAATTACTGACTCTAATATCACTAAAGGTTTAAATAAAAAGCTTTATAATGCAGTTCGTGAAACCTGGAGTGGCACTCCCACCTTTACGCGAGATTTGAAATATCGGGTAGCAGTCAACAAAGATGGTGTAATTGCTGACTATGAACCACTTAATCAAGTCGCCTTTGATTATTTCCGAGAAACACCTCTTCCTAAGATGTTTAACGCCATCTATGGTTCTAATGTAGCTGCTCCCAATGACAAAGAACCTCTAGCCCACTTCCAAGTGATATTCAAGCCTAACGGCAAGCTGGAAGTCACTCCTTGGAAGGGATATCAGTAATTAGGCATGGGGTATGGGGCAAGAGAATTAAGTTGCTATTCCCTGTGCCCTACTCTGAGCAATAACATACCTCGCTTGCCGCTTGACGCTATCCACTTTTTCGTTCAGAATTCAATTCTGTTAGCGGATAGCTAAGGTTTAGCCCATTCTGACTCCTGATATCATGTCGGCTTGATTACTTACTAAACATCCAAGAACCCCACCCCGCCGCACGGGGAGACAGGGTGGATTAATTGTCGAGAGAGAAAATATAACATAGAAGGATGATTCCTTAAGAAAAACACGGTTCTCCCAGAGGAAAGTTAGGAATGAATTTAATCGAAGCAATCCAAGGGGTTCCCGATTATCGACATGCTAGAGGTATTAGACATAGACTTTGGATAATACTAACTATAGTTTTGTTAGGTAGTTGTACAGGATATTGGGGGTATAAACCTTTAGCTGAGTTCACAAAAAATCATCGATTATCTCTAATCAAATTATTAGATTTATCTCCAGATATTCAATTTCCGTCAGCATCAACATTCAGAAATATTATGATGTCAATTGATTTTCAGATATTAGCTGAACTGTTTAACGTCTGGGCAGAAAAGAGTTTGCCAATTAATTTCAAAGAATTATTTGCCATCGATGGGAAATGTATTAAAAGTACTGTAACCGGGGGAAATCAATCCTATCAAAACTTTGTGAGTATCGTTTCAGTTTTCAGTTTATAGTCATCAGCAAGGATGGGTAATCAGACATCAAGCTATGGAAAATAACAAAAACAGTGAGATTAGTGTGGTAGAAGAGCTAATTAAAAAGCTTTATGGGCATCATATCGTGATTACAGCCGATGCACTACATTGCCAAAAAAAACTGTTGAGCTGATTATCGAGGGAGAAAATGACTACATTATTACTATTAAAAGAAACCAGCCAAATCTCCTGAAAGTAGCTACTGAGCTAGCTGAATCCTCAATCGCTATCGATACCAATTACCATGATGAAAATTTACATGGACGAAAGACTACTCGTCAAGTCAAAGTCTATCCAATTCCATTTGAGTCACTACCTGATTGGGTTGGCGCTAAAAGTTTAATTGAGGTTAACAGATATGGAACTCGACCTCAAGGATAGAATTGTCGTCGCCAGATTGTTGACTATCATGAACAACACTTTTATTTAAGTAGCTGAAATTATTCAGCTTCAGAATTCGCGGAGATTATTCGTGGTCATTGGTCAATTGAAAATCAACTTCATTGGGTCAAGGATGTAACTTTAAATGAAGATAACTGTATTCATACTGGCGGTTTTTCACCAGCTAATTGGGCGATGAGTCAGACAGTTTTTAGTTTCCCTGGCTCGTCAGTTAAATTGTCGGACTCTTCCCGAAGCGTTAAGGCTGATGGCTAACCAACTTCAAATGATTTTTGATGCGCTATTTGACCACTCCGACTCCTTTTGCCCAATGCCTGTGAGTCCAATGGTCGAGTGAGAAAACTTTTTCTCTCCCGACAATTAATCCACCCTGCACCCCGCCGGCGGGGAGAGGGCTGGGGGTGGGGTGCAATGACTGTGGGAATCACAACTAATTATCCGAACATGATATGACTTCTGAATTCTGTTTTGATAAAGGTATTAAATATAGATACACAACCTCATTTCTAACGTATTAAATCAGCGCGGGGTTTAAAGGTTTCAATTTGCCGTAACTTTTCGTAAAGCTCCCGTTCTTCTTGACTAATATTTTTTGGTGTAACTATTTGAATTTCTACTAATTGATCGCCACGTTTTCCATCATCGTTAGGATAACCTTTATTACCTAGTCGAAATTTTTGACCAGACCTAACGCCCGGAGGGGTAGTCATTTTCACAGGGCCGTCAAGAGTAGGTGCTTCTACCTGTCCTCCTAAAACTGCCTCGCTGGGAGTAACAGGTACTTGGCAGACGATATTTAAACCTTCTAGCTTAAATAATGGATGAGGTTCAACGGTAATTTTTAAGTATAGATCGCCACCACCAACGCCTTGGTTCCGCAAACGGATGGTTTGACCTGTTACCATCCCTGGTGGCATATTAACTTCTAGCGATCGCCCATCTTCCAAACGAATCCGTTCATTACCACCTTGATAAGCTTTTTCTAGTGGAAGCGTTAATCTGGCTTCTATATCTCGACGGGCTGTCCGAGGTGGTGGAGTATTAACTGTATAGGCAACTTTTGTTCTGGGGGAACGAAACGGATCGCTAGTATTGCCATTACTAGAGTTATTTGCCGCACTCTTATTTTTAACGCCGATAACTTGATTAATAAAGCTTTCAAAGTCGGAGAATTGGCTAGGATCTACGTCCTGATTCCCGTTGCGATCGCTAGCACTACTCTGCCAAGTTTTAGCCTTTGGCGTTTGTTTGTTACCTGCAAAGCCTTTTTGCTTCCAGTAGCGGCTAAACTGGTCGTACTGCGATCGCTTGGCTGGATCGGAAAGAACTTCATAAGCCTCGCCAATATCCTTAAATTTTTCCTCAGATTCTTTGTTACCCGGATTCAGATCGGGGTGATATTGCCTTGCTAACCGCCGATAAACCTTTTTAATTTCCTCAGCAGAGGCATCTTTAGATACTCCTAAAATCTCATAGTAATCGCGAAAGTTCGGCAAATTTTGCATAGTTCAGTTATTTAAATTTTATATTTTAGATCCATTAAGAGTTAGGAGTTAGGAGTTATGAGTTGAAAGATTTATTTTTAACTCCTAATTTCTAACTCCTAACTTTTCTTATAACCAATCATTGTCTTCTTCATCATCCCAGTTATCTTGGTAGCTGGGGCGGGATTTGCGTGGAGGACGGCTTTCATAAGAGGAAGAACGATTATCGCGGCTATAATCTCTACCGTAATCTTTGCCATAGTCTTTACTGTATGAGTCGCGTTCTCGATATGTATCTCTGGGAAATTCGCGTTCTCGTTCTTTCTCACCGCCAGTAAAGATGTCACGGATAGTCCCAAACAAATCATCGTCTTCATCTTCAGCATAAGTCTGGCGGACTTCCCGATTTAGCTCATAGAGAGCATCTTGCAAGTCGGCGTACGCTTGATCGATACCGCGATCGCTATTTTCCTGAAGACTCTCCTTTAGTTGTCGGCAAATATTATCAATTCTTTGGCGGCGGCTGCGGGCAAACTGCATACCAAATTCCAGCGCGACTTCTCTCAGTTGCCGTTCTGCTTGGAAAATCAACGCCTCAGAACGAGTCCGCTTTTCTATTCTTTCTTTACGTTCGCGATCGACATCAGCGTATTTTTGAGCGTCTTGAATCATCCGATTCACTTCTGACTCGTTCAAGGTGGAAGCGCCTTGAATGGTGATACTCTGCTCTCGTCCAGTGGTTCTATCTAGGGCTGTTACCTGTAAAATACCATTAGCATCAATATCAAATGACACTTGAACTTGGGGAATTCCTCGTGGCGCTGGTGGGATGCCATAGAGCTTGAACCGTCCTAAAGACTTGTTGTTTGCTGCCATTTCCCGTTCGCCCTGAACTACGTGAATTTCCACAGTATTTTGGTTATTTTCAGACGTGGAAAAAATATCAGAACGGCGTACTGGAATTGTCGTGTTGCGGGGAATGAGTTTTTTCATCACACCACCGATGGTTTCCAATCCCATAGAAAGGGGTGTAACATCCAAAAGCAGCACATCTTTGAGTTCGCCGACGAGAATACCTGCTTGAATTGCTGCACCCACCCCCACGACTTCATCAGGGTTAACGTTCTCGTTCGGTTCTGTACCAATTAAGTCCCGCACAAGCTGCTTTACCATTGGCATTCTTGTAGAACCGCCAACTAACACAACTTCTTCAATGTCTCTAGGTGAAAGTCCGGCATCTTTGAGGGCGCGTTTCACTGGTGTCCGCAATCTTCCCACCAAATCACCACACAAACCTTCAAACTGGGAACGAGTTAAACGAGTTTCGAGATGTTTCGGCCCATCTTCCGTGGCAGTGATGAAGGGTAAATTAATATCGGTGACACTGACAGCAGAAAGCTCAATTTTGGCTTTTTCCGCGGCTTCCATGAGACGTTGCAAAGCTTGGCGATCGCGTCTTAAGTCTACCTCTTCTGTTTCCAGAAATTGCTCTGCCAACCAATCTACTATTATTTTGTCAAAGTCATTCCCACCAAGTTGCGTATCGCCACTGGTAGCTTTGACTTCAAATATCCCATCGCCAACTTCTAAAATCGACACGTCAAAAGTGCCACCGCCCAAGTCAAAG
Organism: Nostoc sp. GT001; assembly: GCF_030382115.1. Lineage (NCBI taxonomy): Bacteria > Bacillati > Cyanobacteriota > Cyanophyceae > Nostocales > Nostocaceae > Nostoc > Nostoc sp. GT001. Next base: position 6,062,230 of record NZ_JAUDRJ010000003.1, on the reverse strand, counting down.
ACTAAGATAGTTTCCGTGTCACCCCGATCTAATCCATAAGCCAAAGATGCCGCTGTCGGTTCATTGAGAATCCGCAGTACTTCTAAACCAGCAATTCTGCCAGCATCACGGGTTGCCTGCCGTTGAGAATCGTTAAAATAGGCGGGTACTGTAATAACTGCCCCTGTAACTGGTTCACCCAAATAGCGGCTAGCATCGTCTGCCAATTTCTTCAGCACCATTGCCGAAATTTCTTCTGGGGCGAAATCTTTATTCAGACGAGGACAGGCAATTTTAATATTACCTACTTCGTCTTTGCGGATGGTGTAGGGCACACGCTTAGAATCTGCATTCAGTTCACCATACTTCCGCCCAATGAAACGTTTAACTGCAAAAAAGGTATTTTGAGGATTGAGGACGGTTTGTCGCCGTGCCATCTGCCCAACCACCCTTTCACCTTCTTTGCTGAAGCCAACTACGGAGGGGGTTGTTCGCATTCCTTCTGCATTGGCAATCACCATCAGCTTGCCACCCTCCATAACGGCGACTACTGAGTTGGTTGTACCCAAGTCGATGCCGACTACCTTGCCCATGCGTTACTCTTCTCCTAAAGTGTCTTATATATTTATTATGATTGGGCGGAACTACCTCTAGCTTTGTGCTACAAGATAAAAACACCTCAATGTATAATACTCAAATACTCATCATTAAGGCAGTAAGCTAAGAAGTGCAGCTAGAGGAGATAGTTGCAAGACTAGGATAGCATTGAGATGGTTGGCGTGCCCAAGCAGCCTCAATTCTTGATATCCGGCTATTTCTGTTTAAGTTATCTGCAAATTGGTAAGTTAACCTTAATAATGCTTACTTTGCTTGTTTGAGTGCCTGAAAATTCTAATATTATTGCTACTACTTAAAAGATTTGAATTTAACAGAGCGATTACAGACTTCCCTGAGTGCGATCGCGCGAGAACGCGATCCTTACATGGCAACGGCTGGACATTTTTTTGTCCAAGAATATATCCGCCAGCAATTTTCCCAATGGGGGAGTGTGGAAATCCACACCTTTGAAGTCAGAGGTAAAGCTTGTAATAACTTGATATTAAATTTACCATCCCAAGCTCAAGGGCAAAAAAAGGATTTACTACCGATTTTAATTGGCGCTCATTATGATGGCGTTCTAGGAACAGTTGCAGCTGATGATAATGCTACAGGTGTAGCGGTGTTGCTGGAATTGGCAAGAAAGTTTGCTGCTGAACCTGTGAGATATCCCTTAAGGCTGGTTGCTTTCGATATGGAAGAATACGGCTTACTGGGTAGTGCTGATTATGCAGCCCTGTTGCATCAACAAAAGCAACAGCTACGCTTAATGATTTCCCTAGAAATGCTGGGCTATAAGGATTCTACACCTGGTTCCCAAAGTTACCCCCCTCCTTTGGAACGCTTCTACCCAGATACGGGTGATTTTATTGCTTTAATTGGCAATTTGCGGACATTGCCTGACTTAATTGGGATGAGCCGTAATATTCGCAAAGCTGGCGTATCTAGTCAATGGCTACCCGTGCCGAATCGAGGTTTAATAGTTCCCCAAACCAGACTTAGCGATCATGCTCCATTTTGGGATTTGGGTTATCCGGCAATGATGGTGACAGATACGGCATTCTTGCGAAATCCACATTATCACAAGGCTAGTGATGCGATCGCTACTCTGGATTTAGATTTTCTGACTCGTGTATGTGAAGGATTGGAAATTGCGATTCGGCGGTTGTGAAAAGATATTTTATCTTATATCTGATGCGTGGATATTGGATTTTTCATCTCACTTACTTGCAAACTGCTGTATATTCTTTTTTATTAATCAATATCCTCAGCTTTTTTCAATTGGTTATACTATCTTGTTGATGCGATCGCGCATTGGGAGTCAAAGTAATTAAATCGTCAATATTGCGCTTCATTGTTTCACAAATTGCATCTAATGGTAAATCATTAGCGTCATAACCAAAGGGGTTTTCTATCTCTAAGCCAATGGCTTCAATGCCAAACAAAGTGAACCCAACCAAAGCAGAAACTAAACCTGTCCACCAACCGAGACTGTCTACTATTTGAAATGGTAGCAAGAAACAATATAGTATCAGTAATTGCTTCAAATGAATAGCATAAGCAAGTGGCATAGGTGTTTTTAAAATACGTTCGCAAGCACCTAAATTATCCACAAGACTATTCAATAATTCTTGCAGAGATGTTAGCTGGTAGCTATTAAGACAATTACGATCGTACTGTTGCTGTAAATAATCTCCTATCCAAAAGGCAACCTCTATAGGAGGATTATTCATAATCTTCAGTTTTATATACTTAGTAGATGGCATTAAGTCTTCTAACTCGCTATTGACAGTTTCTCCTCGCAAATGTAATTTAGTTGTCACAGCAAAAGCTGCCAATAAGTTCAATGCTGTAATTTTATTGTCTTTATCTTCTGGTGAAATTTCATCAACTGATACCCAAATTTGCCTCGCTAAATTTCGGGTGTTATTTACTATAGAACCCCAGCATTTTCTTCCTTCCCAAAATCGTTCATAAGCAGTATTTGTACGAAAGACAAGTAACAAACCTAAAACAATGCTAGGAATCACATTTGCTAAAATAGGCTGGGATACAGGTTTTTCAAAATGGTGAAGCAGAGAAATTAAAAATCCGAAAGCTCCACACCATAAAATATGTTTGAAAATTGCTTTCATTACTGAACCTTTAGGTTGTAATGCTGTGCGGAGCCATTGGATTTTTTCGTTCATCATTTATTCACCCTAGTAAAATATTTATTTAACCGATATATTCAATATTTGTTAGCTTAAAAACAAGCATTATAAAAGTAGCATAATTATCACAGAGATCATTAAAAAAATCTTCTTAAGAAGAACATAATATACTGTTGAATATGTATTTTATTCTAGTTTCTGTTATACAATTTAAAGTCCGGTTAAATACTTATTATTAGCACTGAAGTAAACATCATATAAAAGTCAAAAGCAGTGCTAGGGCTGGCTACAACTAAGCAACAATTGTAAATAAATGTAAATATTTTCCAGTGGCAGCATAAATTACGCATTGTATCCCGATAAATCTATGGAAGAAAAGGTATATTCCTATCGATAATGTTCATACAGCATTAGTCGGTATCATGTACCCCAGTAAATCAAAAAGTTCTAGCCTGTAAAAATCCTGCCCTGTACATTAAACGTCTAGACATAACTTATTTGGTTATGTCTTTTTTGTTGTAGTTAGTCTCAAAACGTTGAATTTCAATCAAATAACCATCAGGATCGCGGAAAAAGCAGTGATAAATATTGTACTTTTCATTTAGTGTAGGTGGCTTTTCAAATTCGACGCCACGTTCTTGGAGATATTCAAACCATTCATCCACCTGCTGTGTTACCAGGGTAAAAATGACACTTGAGTGTTTATCGGTTGGGGGAGTTAATTTTTCGCTTGCTTGACACAATCCTAAGTATCCAGAACCACTAACAGTATAAATTCGACAGTTTCCTTGGTCAAGCCATAACTCCAAACCTAGCTTTTGTTCGTAGAATTCTGTAGATATATTGAGATTATGGGTAGAGAAGAAGGTAACTTGTTGGTCGATTTGCGGATGAGTAGACATAAAACACATTTGAGTATATACCCTAACGACATCGGGCGATCGCATAGGTAAAAATTGATTGATGTTAGAAACCTGTTACTGCTCCAGAATGCCTTAAGTGCATCTGGAGTTTCTTTTTGGAAAAAGCCATAAAAATTTTCCCAATCATCCTGATATGGCAAAACATGGCTGAATAAGGATGCATACTGAATTATCTATATTTAACACGGGCATCAGTTATTGATGTACCCTTCCTGCCAAACAACTCTCGCAAAACAGCCTCAGATTATCTGGGGCTGTTTTGCGTTACTTCCAACAGAGAAGGTGTGTAAATGAGAATCCTCAAACACTTTTATCTACATTTGAGTGTATACCCGGATGACGTAGGATTTTCTCAGGGTGAAAATTTGGTATAGGTAAATGCGTATCTTTCCTGACTCCAGATTTGTCACAAACATTTCTGGAGTTTTTTCATTACTGAAGTTTGAAATCAGCAATCTAGCCTAAACTAAAGTGAATATTTGATTTTTATTATGAACACGCTATAGGTGTGCGTTAAAAGAATTACTAATTTTAGCCAAATACTGAGTATTATTAATGATTTATATAACCTATTTTTTAACTTGCATATTCAATCTTTAGGGTGCGTTACACTACGTTAACGCACCTGAATTAGCTTGCTATTTTTTGTTTTCTTTCGCTAAGTGATATACTCCCAAAGCAGCCCCTATTCCTAATACAGCAGGAGCAGCAACTCCTCCTACAATAACAGCAGCAGCGCCTCCGTTGATTCGGTTCAGAGGAAAAATAGTTAAGAGATCGCACTTCCAATTTTGACTCAATCAAAGTGCGATCGCACTAAATATAAATGTTTATTTCGTTGTATATGTCACAAAAATATCCTTTTTCATTTCAACTTCTGCTGGGGCATCTGGATTATAAACTGGTGATAATAAAAAACTAGCAAACGACGGTAAAGGAACTCCAGTTTTAGAACTACATGAGGGATAAAGTAATGTGTAAAATGGCTCGGCGACAGAAGGAGTACCAAGTTTAACTTCCATCGCAGTTGCTAAAGCCTGAGCGCGGCTTTGGGCATCTTTCATCGCTGATTGATAAACTGAACTCTGCAAAGCTTGACAGTCATTTACTGCATAGTCAACACCCACACTCTTGACAGAAAGGTTTTCAATTTGGCTCGTGGACTTGTTCGCTGTAGCAACAATTTCTTGGACGCGAACCTCCAAAGGAGGAGCTTCGCTAACGCGTGTTGGTTTTTCTAGTCTCACCAATATTTTGGCGTTATTTTCACTGGCATTAGGATTAATTTGCACTTGAATTTTATCAGTCCTAATGCCTTTAGCAACTAAGCTATCCACTACAGGCTGAAGAGTTGCTTTCGTTGGGGATTTTTTGTTTGGTAAAGGTTCTGCTGCTGTTTTGTAATTAAAAAGTAGAGTTGGTGAGGCAGCCCGGTCTTGTTGTTCCAACAAAGAGGGACTGCCGAACCCGGAGGGTGAGGATAGACGGCGGGTTTCGGGTAGAGATGATGGTTGCGTTTGTAACTCATCATTGCTACTTCCACTACTGAATACCAACTCAATATCCGCTGTATCTGCTGGCACTCTCACAACCCCTTGACCGATTACCATTAATGAATGGCGATCGCTTGCTGGTGGGTAAAACAATTGGGCATTAGTGACTTTGGGTGTTAATGCCCCTACCCCTACAGTCACGGAAATACTTAGCATTAGAGCAGTTATTTTTCTCATATCCTGGGAATATCCTTTGAAGTTAGTAATTGTCAAAGTTTACACCTCAATTGGAATCTACTTAAAAAATATTGAGCTAATCCCACGACTAAAAGCTGTGGGATTAGCTCAAAAATTAAAAATTCACTGCGGGCGTTATGATATCTCAGCAGAGAGCCAAATCTCGTTAGAACTCTTAACCAAACCAGTGAGAGGGTTCACAAGCTGGTTGAACTGTTTCACAAACACGATGGCTAATCCAATCTGACTTTTCTTGAACGATTAAACAAATGCCTTGGTGAATCAAATTCTGTAAATGTAGTTGCTGCTCTAAGGGTTTACGAGGCAATTTGTAATAAGCCAAGCTTCCTTGTTCAGCCTCCGCTGGAATCTGTTCATCAGACATGATGCTGTAAAAGGAGGGAATGCGGTTAAGAACGAAAGTAATTAGCTCTTGGCGTAAATCAGGAATCGCAAAGGCTTGTTGATATGGATGGGATGGATATGTATTCAAAACACTTTCAATTTCTCCCACTATTGATTGTTGTGTTAAATTGACTACCGTTTTCATGATTTCTAAACTCCTTTTTTAATCAAGTAAATACTTTGTGGAGAAAATAATTTTTTTAGATGGCAACGTCTTAATTCCAATCAGTTAACTTACTTTNNNCTGATAGATGCAATNTTCCCNNNNACTAGCCTCTTATCTTGGTACAATCTCAGACATTTGGCTTTGCTTATTTTAGTTAAAGTTTATACTGTCTCACAGCATGACTTATTAAAACAGCATCCAATAAGCTGGTAATTTACCGACATTTTATATTTATAATCCTAATTATTTCAAATTTCTACCAAAAAGGCAGAAATCTACATAAAATGCAGCATAAAAACTAGGGGATCAAGATTAACAGCAATAAAACTACTTGAATTAGGAACAAGTTTTTCATGAAGTTAAGCTTTTTGGGTAATTGGCATCACTTTTTCGGTTGGCGACAAAGTTTGTTATTTCATCTAAAAAACTTATTTATTGCACTTTGATTTAGTCAGTCAGAAAAATAGAGACTCACTATAGTGCAAAATCAGTCTAGCGACAGATGAAATGATCGGACAAAAACGTTTAAAAAGTTCACATTATCGAAAGGTAAATGACGCAACTGATTATTAATTTCGTCAGCCGCAGCTAATCCAGAAAGCATCGCACCTTCGATAAGATTGCCGCCACACCAATCACCACAGCAAACTAAAGGTAACGGAGTTTTGGCAGACAAAAAAGCTTCGTGCCAAGGACGGCTAGAAAAGGCATAACGCCAACGATGTACTTGCATCCATTCGGGAGTATTGAGCCAAGGAAGAGAGAGNNATTCAGCTGCTCGTTGCAACATCACTTTTCCAGCAGGTTGTAAATCCTGTGATTCTAAATGACGTTGGGCAAAATCAGCGCTACTTTGCACCACAAAATGTGGTTGTTGAGGGTTAGGACGCTTGCTACTGTCCAAACCAATCCATGCTAAATCAGCATCATCTACAAAAGTTAGGGCTTTCCACTGAGGGAAGGGTTGGGATGTAGAAGCATATCCCGCGATCGCACTAATCGAAGGATAAAATTCTACAGAACGCAAGTTATCAAGAAAGGCTGCATCCAATCCACTTTCACCCAAAGGTTCTAACAGCATCACAGCTTGGGGTGCAGGAATGGCGACGACTATAGCTTTTGCAGTTAATTCTTCATTACTAGATTCGAGAGTCAAACGCCAGCTATGTTCAGGAGTTGGGGTAATAGCGATGACACGTTGATTCAGTAATATTTCTAAACCTGGAGCGAGAGATTTAGCGATCGCACTCATTCCCCCAGGCGCAACATAACGCGGACTGCGGTTTTTGGGTTCAGATAAAGGAGCGCCTGTTGTAAGTTCGTAAACCTCATCTGTCCAAACTTCCAGGATATGGCGATCGCGCAATATCTCCACAAAATGTCTAAATAATTCACCCTTTGGCTTCAGGTAACAAGCCCCATGATCCGCAAAAGTTCCATGCAAGCGGCGTGTAGCTAGTCTCCCTCCTAAACCGCGCGACTTTTCTACCACTACCACCGAATATCCAGCTTGACTTAACTGCTGGGCACAGACTAAACCAGCAATTCCGGCACCAATCACTGCAATATCAGTCATGAGTCAATAGTCCTTAGTCATTAGAGAAGGCAGGAGGCAGAGGGCAGGAGGAAAGAAGTATCATTGATTACTTTAATTCTGGGTCATTAGCCAGTTTAAAAAGAAGATACTGGTACAAGTAAGTGCCGCAAGATATAAAGTGTCCACAGCCTAAATCCCACGCAGTTGCGCGCGGGTTACTCTTACCTCCTATAGTGGGATTATATTAAATGAAGTTGAGTTACTCCTGCCTCCTGCTATTATCAAAGGACTAAATTACTACTAATGAGTGCTGAAAGCTAATAGTAGAATAAGGTACAGAAAGCTGCACGGAAGGGAGGAAGGGAAATTGGATGAAATGAGGGCGGCGCTAGAGTTAGCGACCGAAGAAGAATTGCAAGATTTAACGGCAATTCTATTTAGTCGTAAGTTCAATCCCTTAGACTATGTACACACACCCGAACCCATCGAAGTACAAAGCCAAGACCGCAAAGCTTGGTTAGATGCACTAGAGGGTCGCTTTCGTTTTTTGGCAGCAGATGGGATGACAGTATTACGGGGACGTACAGGCCAAGTAACTTACCGACAAGCGTTAGTTCAAGTATGTAAGTATCTAAAAATTCCCTATTCTAATCAGCTGGCAACTATTGATTTAGAAGCAGAAGTATTTTTGCATCTACTAGGACAGGTGTGGAAAAAATTACCGGAACAGGAAAAGCAAAAATTGACTGTACAGGTGCAGCGTCAGCTGCTCAAATCAGAATTAAAACAACCCTTACCACTTTTATTACAACGTGATCCCTTGGGTTTACTTTTCAAAGGCGGTAGTGCGATCGCGGTTACTTCTCTTCTCCAGCCACTTGTACTGAAGCAAATTGCCCGTCAATTTGCCATCCACTTTGCTACTTATGAAGTAGCCAAACAAGCGGCGATTACAGGCTCAGAAGCAGCTGCAACCCAATTCAAAAGCTATGTAACGATGCAAATGGCGCAGCGGGGTATGACAGTGAGTGCAGCTCGTTATGGGGCAGCCCGCACGATGTTTGCTGTGATTGGCCTGATGATGTGGACTTGGTTTATTGCAGATTTAGGCTGGAGAGCGATCGCTACTAACTATGGTCGAATCATCCCCACTATCTTCGCCTTAGCTCAAATTCGCCTCACCCGTGAGGAATGTTGGGAGCCAGCTTGAACAAGGTTTTTGACTATTTCAAATCTCGTTGGCAATCTTCTTGGAACTACTCTCTATGGGCACTGTTAATCTTCCCATTGAGTCCTTTAGTGGGGGCTGTAACTGTAGGTATTGTCTCATTAATAACTTGGCTGAAACAATCCCGCAAAATTAATCGCCGCCCCCTCAACTGGGGATTTGCCCTGTTGAGTATTTTACTGATCGTGAGTGCTGGCTTTGCCCAAGACAAAACAGCAGCTTTCCTCGGCTTATTTAATTTATTACCATTCTTTTTACTTTTCGCTGCCCACAGCGCTCTGATTCAAACATTTACCCAATTGCGGCAAATGGCTTGGGCTTTGGTAATTGGTTCCATGCCAGTAGCAATTATGGGCTTGGGACAATTATTTTTAGGCTGGAGTTTCAAGTTCCAGTTTGTGTGGGTTGTGTTTAGTTGGACAATCAGACCAGGCGGAAACCCACCAGGTCGTATCGCTTCACTTTTCTTGCACGCTAACACCTTCGCAGCTTACGTAGTCATAGTTTTCATCCTTAGTCTAGGGTTGTGGATCGAACAATGGCGATTGGGTATAAGAGGCAGAGGAGCAGAGGAGCAGAGGGGCAGAGGGGAAAGACTTACTGCGCCACACTCACCAGTTCCCTTTCTCTTTCTAACCGTGGCAGTGATTGCGAATTTTATTACCTTAATTTTCACCAACTCGCGTAATGGGTGGACGATCGCTATTTTTGCCTGTTTAGCTTATGCACTCTACCAAGGTTGGCGCATTCTTGTAGGTAGCGTTGCTGCGATCGTTTCTAGTATTCTTTTAGCGGCTTTTGCTCCCTCACCAGTCGCTCACATTTTTCGCTGGGTAGTTCCTGCCTTCTTTTGGGCAAGGTTAAATGACGATATGTATCCAGATAGACCAGTCGCTTTAATGCGAAAAACTCAGTGGGAGTTTGCCTGGTCTTTAGCTCAACAACATCCTTGGACTGGTTGGGGATTACGCAGTTTTAGTACACTTTACAAAGCAAAGATGCAGATTCCCTTGGGTCATCCCCATAACTTGTTTTTAATGTTATCTGCTGAAACAGGTTTTCCCAGTGCTTTTTTATTTTGTGGCTTACTAGCTTGGATTTTGATTACAAGTGTCCAACTACTCCAAAAGTCAAAATATATAAATATAGGAGACAAATTGATATTTTTCAGTTATCTTCTGTCCTTTGTTGGGTGGATTTTATTGAATACAGTAGATGTAACCCTCTTTGATTTTCGTTTGAATGCGATTTCATGGCTAATTTTGGCTGCCATTTCTGGAGTAGTACATCGTTATCACGAAAAAGACAAGCTTGCATATCGTCAAAATTAACTATTAGTTTTTTCAGTGTATGCACTGGGGACATTGAGAGTTTTCAGTTAATAAGATTGTTATATTCACGTCTGTGAGTGTGACTGATACCTAATTAGTCACTGTTGCTGATTGTTGGGAAGGTGTAGGGACATCCCTTTTGGGGTTTTCCTGCATGACGGGCATCTCTTGTAGATGCCCTTTTGTATATATATTATTTTCATTGTAGTTAAACACGATTCAAAAACAGGATTGATCGGTTATATATCAGAACTTAATTTAACAACAAAANNNTTTAGANNNAACNNNAATATTCAATTAGATATTGTTATAAAAATCAANNNNATTTATATTATTAAAAANTTGGTTATAACAAAATTTTATAAAACTTTTATTTTGCCTATATCACTAGTTNNNGACTTGTTCCATCTCCTGATTCTCGCTGCAATTGCTGCCAAAGAAAATGTGGTTTTTTGCCGACTTGACGACGCAGCGGCTAAAATTAAGATGCGCTCTCAATGGAATAAAGATGCTGATTGAACAGCAATTATCGCTGTTTTATGACTCTCATGAGATAAAAATTAGAAACCTGTGTTGTAATTAGTTTTTATAAATCTAGGCGTAGGTTGGGTTGAAGAACGAAACCCTTTAATATTCTGATTGGCATTAAAGACTACGATAACCCTTATGGTGTAAGCTCTCGGTAAAATGGGTGTGTCGGTAACGAAAAAAAGACGCCTCCATAACCAACCTTATGCTCACAACAGCTAACTTTCTTCAGTACACCCAATGGTCAGGTATAGCTACCTTGGTATTTGCTGCCTTGACATTTTTGGCTTTTATTCTCAAATGGGGCATCCGCTTTCGGTTGGTGGGTACGACTGGCTTTATGCTGGTGGTGACTGCTGGTTTATTTGGACTCTCAATAGTCCCCTTGAGTCGGACTGTGATTCCTGGAGCAGCCCGGTACACTCTAGTTTATGATAATGGCTCAACACAAGCGGTGATTGCCACATCACCCCAAATTACACCCACACAATTAGAAGCAACTTTACGTCAAGCAGCTAGCAATCTCTTTTCTTATGGTCGCTCAGGTACACTGGAAGACGGAAATTTGACAGTTCGCGCCCGTACCATTATCCACCCGGAAACAGGGATTTCTGTCCCAGTTTACTTGGGTGAGGTCAAGCGATCGCTCATTTCTCATCAAAATTCCCCGGTAACAGTCAAAATTTACACAGAGAATTTCGCCAAATTGCCAAAACCTACTGCTTAAGAGGCAGGGAGCAAGGAAGCAGGGGAGCAGAGGAGAAGTAGCAGTAGGTCTTTCCCCTCTGCTCCTTTGCACCTCTGTCTCTTGTACCCAATGCCCAGAGAATAAAAATAATTTACCTGTTATCAGGATGACAAAATTTATTTTGTATTTACTGATACATTAATGATTATATTTAGATTAAGATATTTACACTTTAGTGGTTATACTGTGGGAAAAGGTTAATCAGCGTGGGGGTAATGGTTACTGACAGTTGTGATTTGTCAGTTGTTGTCCTAATTGCCCCTGTTGCCGTTTTTAAAATTCTTTACAGCAAATCAAGGGGTTGTAGGGGGATATCTTTGCATACCTTTACATATATAGTCTGTAGCTAAGGAATGCATGAAATAGCACGATCGCCTATACATTATCAATTATCGATTGCTTTTCTTGAGAATCTGACAATGGTAATGTTAATTAATTATACGGTTATTCAAAACTTTGATAGTTCGGAATTTCAGTCCAATGGGTTTTATAGATTCAAGCAATGTCGTCAAACTACTCAATCAGTCGGCAACATNCACTTGTCTATTNNNTTGCTTGGCTCAAATCCAGATGATCTGGGTGTCAGGTTGGAGCTATCCAAAAACCANGCTTGGCAACAAGTATCCTTGAACGCCAGTCTATTTGATTAAGAAATATCAAGGTTTTGATAAACGAGATTATATGCCCAATAATTTTTCTACTCAACCTTCTTTGTCTACTCAAACCTCTAACTCATTCTTTACGCTCACAGTTTCCCCCGCAAAAGTAATCCGTGGTTCTGGGGTGTTGCAAACAGCCGCCGCAGAGATTGCCTGTTTGGGAAGTCGTCCCTTAATTGTGGCAGGTAAGTCTACTCTCGCTATCAGCCAACAAAATTTACAACCAATTTTAGAAGCGCAGCAGTTACATAGTGTCCAAGCTTCTTATGGTGCAGATTGCTGCGAAGCTAGTCTGAAATCTTTACAGAAGAAGGCAAAAGAACATAAAGCTGATGTGATTATCGGTGTTGGTGGTGGCAAAGCCCTAGATACAGCGAAATTAGTCGCGCAGCAGTTACATTTACCAGTGGTGACAATTCCGACATCCGGGGCTACTTGTGCAGCTTGGAGTGCCTTATCGAATGTTTATTCGGAAGATGGGGCTTTTCTCTACGATGTGGGGCTATCTCGTTGTCCCGATTTATTGATACTCGATTATGACTTGGTTAAAACTGCACCACAACGTACCTTAGTAGCTGGAATTGGTGATGCGATCGCTAAATGGTACGAAGCCTCAGTTAGCAGTGGACACCTGCAAGACACTTTAATTATTGCTGCGGTGCAACAAGCACGAGTTTTGCGAGATATCTTGTTACAAAAGTCAGCCGCCGCCCTGGAAGAACCAGGTAGTGAGGTTTGGCGAGAAGTGGTAGATGCTACTGTTTTATTAGCTGGGGTAGTTGGGGGACTTGGAGGGGCGCAGTGTCGCACAGTTGCCGCCCATGCCGTGCATAACGGTTTAACTCATATTTCAGGACATGGCAGTATTCATGGCGAAAAAGTTGCTTTTGGAATTTTGGTGCAACTGCGTTTAGAAGAAATGCTACAAGGCAATCAACTAGCAGCATCAGCACGGCAACAGTTGTTAAAGTTCTACACAGAAATTGGACTACCCCAGAAATTAAGTGATTTGGGATTGGGCAATATTACATTAGGCGAGTTGCAAACAGCCGCCGAAATGGCTCTAGTTCCTAATTCTGACATCCATCGACTACCGTTTAAAGTCGCGCCAGAACAGTTGATGGCAGCAATGGTTTCTACCACTGCACCTATAGATAGTAGAGATACTACAAATCGAGTTTCGCCCAAGGGAATGAGTGACGAGGTTTTATGAGTTTAAATTGGATTGTCCCAGCAGAACGCATACAAAAACTACCACCTTATGTATTTGCCCGTTTAGATGAACTGAAAGCTAAAGCACGGGAACAAGGGTTAGATTTAATTGACTTGGGTATGGGAAACCCCGATGGTGCAACGCCAGCACCAGTAGTAGAAGCGGCGATCGCAGCCTTGAAAGATCCTAGCAATCACGGTTATCCACCTTTCGAGGGCACAGCTAGTTTCCGCCGCGCTATCACCAACTGGTATCGTCGCCGTTATGATGTGGTTCTCGATCCTGATAGCGAAGCCTTGCCATTGCTGGGTTCTAAAGAAGGATTAACCCATTTAGCACTCGCCTACGTTAACCCTGGTGATTTAGTTCTGGTTCCTTCCCCAGCTTATCCGGCACATTTCCGTGGCTCGGCGATCGCTGGTGGAAAAATCCATAGTATGATTCTTAAACCTGAAAATGACTGGTTAATTGATTTAGCTGCCATTCCTGATGAAGTTGCAAGACAGGCGAAAATTCTCTATTTCAACTATCCCAGCAATCCCACCGCCGCCACCGCCCCCCGCGAATTTTTTGAAGAAATCGTCGCCTTCGCCCGCAAATATGAAATTTTGCTGGTGCATGATTTGTGTTACGCCGAGTTAGCTTTTGATGGTTATCAACCTACTAGCTTGTTAGAAATTCCTGGCGCGAAAGATATTGGTGTGGAGTTTCACACCTTATCTAAAACCTACAATATGGCTGGTTGGCGCGTCGGGTTTGTCGTGGGGAACCGCCATGTAATTCAAGGTTTGCGGACGCTGAAAACTAACTTGGATTACGGCATTTTTGCAGCATTGCAAACAGCAGCCGAAACAGCTTTGCAACTGCCAGATGTGTATTTGCACGAGGTACAACAACGCTACCGTACCCGCCGCGATTTCCTCATTAATGGGTTAGGAGAGTTGGGTTGGGATATCCCCAAAACCAAGGCGACGATGTATCTTTGGGTGAAGTGTCCCGTTGGCGTTGGTTCCACAGATTTTGCCCTGAACGTGTTGCAACAAACAGGCGTTGTGGTGACTCCAGGTAATGCCTTTGGGGTTGCAGGTGAGGGTTATGTCAGGATCAGTTTGATTGCAGACTGCGATCGCTTGGGTGAAGCTTTAAACCGCTTCAAGCAAGCTGGCATCCGCTATCAACCTGAAGCTGTAGTCCCTGCTTCAGAAGCGATCGCCGATCTGGTTAGTTGATTAGAGAAAAGACAACCAATATTAGATGACTAAAATTTTTGCTGATGATCTTTGAGATCGTGTAAAAAATACGATTATACGAAGCGACAGCTATTGCAAGTGAACTCTCTAACGTGGACTTCCAGGTTGAGACAACCCGTAGCTATATTCAATAGACTTCTTGCAGAAGTGGGGGAAGGGATAAAGGTATGGAATTTTCCCTTCCCCTTTAATCTTTCCCCAACCAGAAAGCAAAAATAACTTTGCAAGATGTGTAATATCTGCTTTGCCCGCAAACCAGGATATTGAATGAAGATGGAGGGCAGTTCGAGTCTACGGAAGACTGCCTTCTGCTTCCTGTCTTTCTTAATAAATACCTAATCTTAAATCCAATATCTATTTTTTTTGCTATGGTGATCCCAAAGGAATTGTTAAGTGCTTACGAGATGTAAATTAAGTGATTAATTACGCACTGAGTATTATAAAATACAAAAACTTGTAGATAATTTATCTGTAAAATACATCTTTCTTGTTACTTAGTGGGTTGGGCAATACGCGTTTCAATATCTTCTAATGTTTGTAACAATAAACGATTTGCCTGCAATTTCCAACCCCATTTCTGAACTCTATAAGCTAATACAGTTCCAACTACAGATGCTAACAAGCCTATGGGTTGATTTAAAGAAATTCCTAGTAACAAACCCAATCCCGCAATTCCCCAAAATGGTAAGGCTACTGCTTGTCTTTGTTCTTCTACAACTTGGGTAATTATATTAGATTTCATCGTAGCAAGTAATGCCTCTTTCACTTGCTGCTGTTCTGTTACGGATACTGTTAAACCTATTTTACGGCGTAGTTTTTCTATTTTACGGGCATCAGTGCTGTATTCAGTTAGTTCATCTTCTGCCATTTTCAGGAGTCGTTCTAGTTGCGCCATAATTTATTACATCCGGTATTTTGAGCGAGTTATTAAACTGAATAATTGTTAATTTTTATTGCTTATATTTTTGGATTTCATCGCCAAATATCAAACTACGCGACAGAACCAAAAATCTCAAGTTGAATATGGGAAAAATAAATATAGTAGCAGTTATGCACTGACAAGTTGAGTATAAACTAAAAAGGTAATATTTATGACTACAGTATCTAAAAGCACTTTGTCTCTATCTGCCCAAGAGCGATCGCTCATCTTGTGGTTTGATGAAATTGGGATTGCTGATATCCCAGTAGTTGGTGGTAAAAATGCCTCACTAGGGGAAATGATTCAACAGCTAACACCCAAAGGCATTAACGTTCCCACAGGATTCGCCACTACTGCTTATGCTTATCGTCATTTCATTCAATCAGCGGGGTTAGAAGCAAAGCTACGCAAACTCTTTGCTGACTTGAATGTTGAAGATGTCAAAAATTTACGAGAACGTGGCAAAAAAGCGCGATCGCTATTAATCCACACACCATTTCCTGTAGAATTGCGCGAGGCGATCGCCACAGCATACCATAGTCTCTGCGAACAATACCATGCAGACACAGATGTGGCAGTCCGTTCCAGTGCCACTGCTGAAGACCTTCCCGATGCTAGTTTTGCTGGACAGCAGGAAACTTACCTCAACGTTGTCGGTGTCGAAGGAGTTTTAGCAGCTTGTCATAAATGCTTTGCGTCTCTATTTACCGATCGCGCTATTTCTTATCGCCACGCCAAAGGATTTGACCACTTTAGCATTGCTCTGGCTGTGGGCGTGCAAAAAATGGTGCGCTCTGACTTAGCAACCTCTGGGGTGATGTTCTCCATTGATACAGAAACAGGCTTTAAGGATGCGGCACTAATTACAGCCGCCTACGGTTTAGGTGAAAATGTTGTCCAGGGGTCTGTAAATCCCGATGAATATTATGTTTTTAAACCAACTTTAAAAGCTGGTTTTCGCCCAATTATCGATAAAAAATTGGGTAGCAAAGAACTGAAAATGATTTATGATGACGGCTCAAAATTTACGAAAAATGTTTCGGTTTCACCCAGCGAAAGAGGTAAATTCGCTCTGAGTGATGAAGAGATTTTACAACTAGCAAGTTGGGCATGTTTAATTGAAGACCATTATTCCCAAGTCCACGGCATTTTTACTCCAATGGATATTGAGTGGGCAAAAGATGGGATTACTAACCAACTTTTTATTGTGCAAGCGCGCCCCGAAACCGTCCAGTCACAGAAGACGGGAAATGTGTTGCGGAGTTATCGTTTGTTATTAGGGAATAGGGAATCGGGAATCGGGAATGGGGAAAAATCTTTCCAATCCTTAATTCCCCTGGTTACGGGAAGTGCAATTGGAGAAGCAATTAGTCAGGGAAAAGTACGCCTAATTCTGGATGTTCAGAAACTAGAACAGTTCCAAGCTGGGGAAGTTTTAGTGACAGAGAGAACCGATCCCGATTGGGAACCAATTATGAAACGCGCCAGTGCAATTGTCACCAATTCTGGAGGCCGCACGTGTCATGCAGCAATTATTGCGCGAGAATTGGGTGTACCTGCGATCGTGGGATGCGGCAATGCTACAGACATCTTGAAACCCGGTCAAGAGGTAACAATTTCTTGTGCTGAAGGGGAAGAAGGAAAAGTTTATCCAGGCTTATTACCTTTTGAAGTTAAAGAAGTCCCTTTAGAAAACTTACCCCGCACCCGCACTAAAATTTTAATGAATGTGGGTAATCCCCAAGAAGCATTGAGTTTATCGGCAATTCCCAACGATGGCGTAGGTTTAGCGCGGACAGAATTTATCATTGCTAACCAAATTCAAATTCATCCAATGGCCTTGATTCACTATGACTCGTTAAAAGATGAATTTGCCAAAGCTAAAATTGCTGATATTACGTCACTTTACGACGATAAACCCCAATATTTTGTAGATAAATTAGCTCAAGGCATCGGTAGAATTGCCGCAGCTTTTTATCCAAAATCAGTGATAGTCCGAACCTCAGATTTCAAAAGTAATGAATATGCCAATTTATTAGGTGGACGACAGTTTGAACCCCATGAAGAAAACCCAATGTTAGGTTGGCGAGGGGCGGCGCGTTACTATGATGAAGGCTACAGAGAAGCTTTTGCCTTAGAATGTCATGCCCTCAAACGGGTACGGGAAGAAATGGGTTTAACAAATGTCATCCCCATGATTCCCTTTTGTCGCACCCCTGACGAGGGGCGTTTGGTTTTAGCAGAGATGGCAAAAAATGGTTTAAAGCAAGGTGTTAACGGCTTGCAGGTTTATGTGATGTGTGAGTTGCCCAGTAATGTGATTCTGGCTGAGGAATTTGCTGAGGTATTTGATGGCTTCTCCATTGGTTCTAATGATTTAACTCAATTGACACTAGGGATAGACAGGGATTCGGCCTTAGTAGCGCGATTATTTGATGAACGCAGTCCAGCTGTTAAGCGAATGGTACAAATGGTCATAGAAACAGCGAAAAAATGCGATCGCAAAATCGGCATTTGTGGGCAAGCACCCAGCGACTATCCAGAATTTGCCCAGTTTTTGGTGGAACAGGGAATTGACTCGATTAGTCTAAATCCAGATTCGGTTTTAAAGACGATGCTAGAAGTGGCAAAAGTCGAGAGTGCTGAGTCTTGATTGCAGTGGGTTTTGTTGTGTTAAATCAAGCGGTCGCACCGACGCAACAATGGTAATGGATCTTGGGCAATTGTCGAAAAGGAAACTACAACAATTGTGGAAACTATCTTTCTTAAACAATTGCCCGCAAAAGATGGTTTACCCACTCAAGATTATGAGGTAGGCTGGCACTTGTGGCGAGCTTATCCTGTTCCAAATGTACCTGAAGAGTAGAGGGGGGTGAGGGAGACAAGGGAGACAAGGGGGCCTAATGACAAATGACAAATGACCAATGACAAATGACTAATGAATAAAAAATGGTTCCGAATTGGGATGGTGAGTGTATTTATTCTCTCACTTGCCTTACGGTTTTGGGGACTGGAGCGATTCAACACTCTGGTCTTTGATGAAGTTTACTTTGCCAAATTTGGTAATAATTATCTTACGCATACGCCATTTTTTAATGCTCATCCGCCGCTAAGTCAATATATGATTGGCATCGGCATTTGGATTGGCAGTCACATTCCTTTTTGGCACGATACCGTGAATGGGCTGACAGGTTCATTGCGATCGCCTTGGACTTATCGTTGGTTCAATGCCCTCATCGGCTCATTTATTCCTGTAGTTGTGGCTGCGATCGCTTATCAGTTAAGTTATCGTCGTACCTTTGCAATACTTGCAGGATTATTCACAGCTTGTGATGGTATCTTTTTAGTTGAGTCTCGGTATGCTTTAAGTAATATTTATATCGTCATTTTTGGTTTGTTAGGGCACTGGTTTTTATTATTGGCATTAGATAACCAACATCGGCGACGTTCTTTTTGGTTAATTTTTGCTGGCATTGGTTTTGGTGCGTCAGTCGGTACTAAGTGGAATGGTTTATGGTTCCTATCAGGTGCTTATCTCATTTGGATAGCAGCTTGGGTAATTCATTTAATACATTCTTTTCCTAACTCCAAACTCTTTTTTAGATCCCCTTCATTAGAGCAGGAGGCAGGAGGCAGGAGGCAGGAGGCAGGAGGCAAGAGTAGGAGTCAGGAGGCAGAAGGCAGGAGTCAAGAGGCAGGAGTTAGTACTTATTCTCCCTCATTACCTTCATACTCCTCATCTCAGACACCACTACAAAATTTAACTCAGCTAAATATTTTTCAGATACTGTTTTATCTAGGAATTATCCCAGCTTTTGTTTACAGCATCATCTGGATTCCTCACCTTCAACTAGATAAAACTTATGGATTTATTGCAGTACATCAGCAAATTTTGAAGTTTCATTTACATCTAGGTGGCAATAGTCCTAACGTGCATCCTTATTGTGCTGCCTGGTACAAATGGCCGTTGATGACTCGACCAATGGCATATTATTATCAAACGGCTAAAAGTATCACTGAACCGCTACCTGTGATGGGGCCGCCTTTACCTGCTGGTGCTGGACAAGTTATCTATGATGTTCATGCAATGGGCAATCCATTTTTGTGGTGGTTTGGTGTCGCTGCCATGTTGTTTTTAGTAGGAATGCTGGTGTCACAAGCGGTAATTCCTTGGGTGAAAGAAAAGCGTTTTTCTACGCCTGCAACTCTTAGTGTTGATACTTGGATTGCTTTGTATTTAGTCATAAATTATGCTGCTAACTTATTACCTTGGGTGAAAGTTACAAGGTGTGTTTTTATCTACCACTATATGTGTGCAGTGGTGTTTGTATTTTTAGCGATCGCTTGGTTTGTCGATCGGTGTCTTTGCAGTTATTATCAACAACTCCGAGCGCTAGGTGTCACCATTACTTTTATCATTCTGGCTGCTTTTATTTTCTGGATGCCCATTTATTTGGGTTTACCCCTTTCTCCTAACAGTTACAAGCTGCGAATGTGGTTCAATTCTTGGATTTGATTGAAAGGCATGGAGCATTTAAAGAATAACTTCAAACTCCTAACTCCTAACTTATTTCTAAACTTAACATAGCTACACATATATAGAATTGTTCAATCACATGGTTTTCACATTTCTTATCGCTATGTAACTTTAGTCACTGCTAGACTTTTCAAAGCACAAGCAGATCGAACTAAGGCTGCAAAACGCAACACCAGGGCATGGGAAATTAGATACTAAGTAAAAATGATGAATGGAAAATTATAAAATTATTTACATTCATCATTCCGCATTATTATAGATACTCTAGTTTTGATGCTCCCGGATAACACAGGAGGATCGTCATGGAAATGAATTTACAATTCCCAGGTATTAATTTAATTAGCTTGAAAGAGGCACCGATTCATATTTCTAGCCAAATTCAGCCTCATGGTGTCCTGTTAGTTTTGGACGAGCCTGAGCTAAAAATATTACAAGTTAGCACCAATACATTAAAGATTTTCGGAGTTTCTCCCGAAAATATGTTAAACAAAAAACTAGAAGATTTACTCGATCCCTTTCAGATAGAGAGAATTAAAATAGGGCTATCCGGGGAAAATCTTGATTTTATTAATCCCACCAAAGTTTGGGTGCGAAAAAAAGGTGATGAATATATAGTATTGGATGCAGTATTTCACCGTAATACAGAAGGGTTTTTAATTCTGGAGTTAGAACCTGCTCTTACTCAAGAAAATATCCCATTTTTAAGCTTTTATCATCTAGCTAGAGCTTCCATAAATCAACTAGAAAAAACAGCAAATCTTCGCGACTTTTGTCAAGTTATCGTTCAAGAAGTTCGGAAAATAACGGAATTTGACAGGGTAATGTTATATAAATTCGATGATGATGGGCATGGTTCCGTTGTCGCTGAAGAAAAACTAGAAAGCCTAGAACCATACTTAGGGCTGCATTACCCAGAGTCAGATATTCCCAAACCAGCAAGAAAATTATTTGCTGCTAATTCGATCAGAATTATCCCGGATGCTTATTCCCAGCCAGTCAAGCTGTTTCCTGTCAATAATCCAATTAGCGATCGCCCGATTAATTTAACCAACTCTATTCTCAGAAGTGCGGCTCCCTGTCATACAGAGTACTTGCATAATATGGGTGTTGGTGCTTCACTAACGATCTCTTTAATTAAAGACCAAAAACTTTGGGGATTAATTGCTTGTCATCATCAATCTCCTAAACATGTTTCCTACGAATTGCGTAAAGCTTGTGAATTTTTGGGGCGAGTGATATTTGCAGAAATCTCAGCTAGAGAAGAGACAGAAGACTACTATCACCGGATAAATCTGACACACCTTCAATCAATCTTGATTGAATACATGTCTCAAGAAGAAAACTTTATTGATGGTTTAGTCAAAAACCCGCAGCATCTTTTAGATTTAGCCAGCGCTCAAGGTGCAGCCGTTTGTTTTGGCGGAAATTGCACGGTAGTTGGTGAAACCCCTAGAGAAGAAGACCTGAATTTTTTAGTCCAATGGCTCAAGAATAATGTTGAAGAAGAAGTTTTCTCTACAGATTCTTTGCCACAGATTTATCCAGATGCCGAAAGTTTTAAAAATGTCGCCAGTGGTTTATTAGCTATTCCCATCGCCAAGCGAAATTATGTTTTGTGGTTTAGACCGGAAGTAATTCAAACTGTAAATTGGGGTGGCGATCCTAATAAGGCATTTGAAGTTAACCAGTCAGAAGGAAACGTTCGTCTGTGTCCGCGCAAATCATTTGAACTGTGGAAAGAAACGGTTCGCTTAACATCTTTACCTTGGAAAGATGTAGAAGTTAAAGCAGCATTAGAATTGCGGAAAGCAATTGTTAATATTGTGCTGCGTCAAGCCGATGAACTAGCCCAGTTAGCGCAGGATTTAGAACGTTCTAACGCCGAATTGAAAAAGTTTGCCTACGTCGCCTCTCATGATTTGCAAGAACCACTCAATCAAGTTGTGAATTACGTGCAACTGTTAGAGATGCGCTATAGCGAAGAACTTGACGAAGATGCTCAGGAGTTTATTAGTTACGCTGTGCAGGGAGTTAGCCTGATGCAGACGTTGATTGATGATGTGCTGGCATACTCGAAAGTCGATATGCAAGCGATCGCATTTCAAATGAACGATGTAGAGAAAGCCTTAAATCGAGCGCTGGGCAATTTGCGTCAACGCATTAATGAAACTGGGGCTACTATCACCCACGACCCCTTACCCGTAGTTATGGCTGACAGCACCCAACTGATGCAGCTATTCCAAAACCTTATCGGTAACGCCATTAAGTTCCACAGTGACCAGCCACCACAAATCCATCTGGGAGCAGAAAGGATAGAAGATGCATGGCTGTTCTCAGTTCGGGATAATGGTATTGGTATTGATCCGAAATTTAGCGATCGCATTTTCGTAATCTTTCAGCGTTTACATACGCGGGATGAATATACTGGTACAGGTATGGGTTTAGCCATCTGTAAGAAGATTGTCGAATGTCACCGGGGGCGGATCTGGGTAGAGTCAGAACTGGGTGAAGGGGCAACCTTCTACTTTACGATTCCAGTTGGAGGACGCGAACTTGAGCGTAGAAACGGGAGAAAAACACAAAACCATCTTTTTGGTCGAGGACAATAAAGCTGACATTCGCTTAATCCAAGAAGCGTTGAAAAATAGTTCAGTGCCCTACCAAGTGGTAACGGTCAGGGATGGTATAGATGCTATGGCTTATTTACGCCAAGAAGGTGAATATGCTGATGCACTACGCCCTGACCTCATTCTGTTGGATTTGAACTTACCTAAAAAAGACGGTAGAGAAGTGCTGGCGGAAATAAAAGCCGACCCAGCACTAAAACGCATTCCAGTTGTTGTGTTAACAACCTCTAAAAATGAGGATGACATTTTTCACAGCTACAATTTGCACGTGAATTGTTATATCACTAAATCCCGCAACCTCAACCAATTATTTCAAATCGTCAAGAGTATTGAAGATTTTTGGCTAGGTACTGTGACGCTACCATCGGAGTGAGGCAGGGAGCAAGAAGGCAGGGGGGGACAAGGGGAGTAATGAGTAATGAGTAATGAGTAATGAGTAATGAGTAATGAGTAATGAGTAATGAGTAATGAGTAATGAGTAATGAGTAATGAGTAATGAGTAATGAGTAATGAGTAATGAGTAATGAGTAATGAGTAATGAGTAATGACAAGATAGAGCAGCAATAGGGGGTGAAACCTGAAGATTATGGTTGTAAGCTACTCAGTAAAAATCTTGTTAATTGAGGATAACCTGGCTTCTGCTAGGTTGTTACAAGAGTTTCTGAAACAAGCCCAGTCCCAAGAGTTTACTCTGGTTCATGTGATGCGATTGGGGGAAGCACTTCAGGAACTAAATCAATGTAATTATGACGTTATTTTATTAGATTTAACTCTACCTGACAGTCAAGGATTGTCATCTCTACCTCCTCTGATCGATCGAGCGCCAAGTATACCGATTGTTGTCCTAACCAATACAAATGACGAAGAACTGGCAATTGAGGCAGTGCGGCAGGGGGCACAAGATTATCTAGTCAAGCGCCAGGTAAATGTAGATGTGTTGGTTCGTTCTTTGCGTTATGCGATCGAGCGCAAGCAAGTTTTAGAATCATTACGCACAGTCAATGAAACGTTACAAACTAGGGTTGAAGAACGAACTGCGGAACTGGTGAAAGCTAATGAACTCAACCAGTTCAAATCTGAATTTGTCTCAATGCTCTCCCATGACATCCGCAATCCGCTAAATACTATTCTCTTGGCTGCTGGATTGCTACAAAATCAGGATGAAAGATTAACCAAAGAGAAAAAACAGAATCATTTGAAAATGATTCGCTCGGCAATTAAAAACATGGCAAAGCTATTGGATGAAGTTACATTCATCGGTAAAGCTGATTCTGGTAGACTCGGTTTTGAAGTCATCTGCTTAGATTTAGAAGCTTTTTGCCGCCAAATGGTCGATGAAGTTCGATTGATTGCAAATGATAAGCAACTGACTTTGGTGTTCGCCAGTTTTGGGCAATTAGATGACGCTTTATGGGATGAAAGCTTACTGCGGCACATTTTGGGCAATTTACTTAGCAATGCTATTAAGTATTCACTACCGGGCGGCATGGTGCGCTTTGAACTAATTGGTCAGGAAAAAGCGGTAATTTTCCGAGTTCAAGATTGGGGAATTGGCATTCCTCAAGAAAATCAAAAACGACTGTTTCAGCCTTTCCGACGTGCGGACAACGTGGGAAATATACCTGGTACTGGCTTGGGGCTAGCGATCGCCAAAAAATGTGTCGATGCACACGGGGGAGAAATTGTAGTTAATAGTCAGGTTGGAGTCGGTACTACATTTACTGTCACTCTCCCTTTGATCGGAATTTAATTTGCCATTTGAGAACAAATAAATAAGTTCGTTTAAGACGGAAGTTAAAAAATATTGATTGCATATTAGCAGAAGTTAGCGCTTCTATCTGTGGATAGAATTATATTGTTTCTGGTTTATGAAGTTGAACTTCATAAACTATTGGTATCAACACTTCTCAAGTCCTAATCTCTTTTTTATACCATTCATAGTAATTTTCAATAAATTTTATAATTTCGGCTGCTTCTCTTGCCTCAAACATACTTCAGCAAAGAGTTACGATAAATTTCCTAATTATTCTCTCATGAAAGTTATTGAAGACATATAAAATAGTGATTTTATATAACTTTACATAAAATATAGTTTTTGAGTAAGCATTGTAACGCCGATTTATCACTCTTATTCTTAAAGCCTTACAAAACCTAAATTTAGGCGTTTCATGTTGGTTCAAAACTTTTACGCATCCAAACCGAAATGTAGTCTGGGCAAAGGTTGTGGTAAATGCGATGCGTGCGGTGGGCATAGCCATTACAGAAATTGTGACAAATGCAGGTATAAAAAACTTAATTGCTCGTTCTTCAGAATTTACAAAGTTGATTTGTAGTTAATCTATATCTACATTGTAATTTTAAAGTAAAAATGAATACTTGTAAAATCTAGTGCCATTACGCGTTGTATATTCACTTAAAAACTGCTTTAAAAGTAATTTTCATCCTTAATAACAGAGATTTTGTGATGACTATTTTTCCTCTCGTTGCAAAAAATTATCTTTACAAAAATTTTATTAAAATTTAGCGAGTATTTCCGTAATTTATAAATTAGGAATTGTAATCTAATCTATATCTACAAAAGCAATACACGAAACCTGGCTGTAAAAAAATATCACTTGTTAACATTCAAGTCCTTGTATTGAATGAAAAACAAAACATGATAGTTATTACAGCTACAGCGTTTCCTAATCAGATGAGGTACACCATAGTCCCCTCCTCGCTTGCGGGGAGGGGTGGAGTTCTTGTACCTCACTCAACTGAGAACCGCTATGTAAGGAAAAATTAGCTTTTGCATATTTCTACTTATTTCTACGTAGAGTAGAAATAAGTGCTAGATCATGATTAAACATCAGGCATTCGTATATCTAAAAAACTAGTGAATTGTATGTGTATGTACGACTACCAAATGAGAATTGGAAGCAAGGATACAATTTTAACGAACAGTAAATATTTAACATCATTTCAGCGAAAATTACTGTTAGAAAATTTGGAAAAAACTTTACCTGAATCTTACCGACAGCGCATTGAAATCATGTTGTTGGCAGATGAGGGAAAAACTCAAACGGAAATTTGTCAAATTTTGGGGTGTTGTCCAGCAACAGCAAGATATTGGATACACATAGCCCGGACTGGGATGGCGCACCTATGGCAAGATTGTCCTATCGGTCGCCCTAAAGCAATAAATGACCAGTATTTAGAACGTTTGAAAGAACTGGTTAGTAGTAGTCCCCGCGATCATGGCTATGTTTTTCGACGGTGGACAACAAACTGGCTGGGGAAACATCTGGCAAAAGAATTTGGTATTGAGGTAAGCGATCGCCATATTAACCGACTGCTCAAACAGATGGGGTTATCCACGCTACCAAAACCCAGCAATTCTGAACAAAGCAGCACTGAACAGATCCAAGGTTCCAAAATTTTGATTAGTGACCTGAAATCGGCAGTTATTCCTGATAATTCCGAATTTTTACCTATTAACTTTGCAAAATTAGGAAAAGATGTAAATATTCATGGCGCAAGATATATCTGCTCAATTAGTAACTCTGCAAGATTTCAACAATACTCTGGGTTATTCTCTTTCGACAGAGGAATATCAACATTGTCTTCAACAAGGTAAATTTATCAACCCAAAAGTCGGCAAATTCTGGCAAGGAACTGATGCTCAACCAGGAATTTATATTGCGATCGCTGGTAAGGTCAGGTTGCTAGATAACGCCGATGAGTTAATCGCCACTTTAGAGGCAGGTGACTCATTTGGAGAATTTACCTTGTTTAAGGAGGGTGACTTTAAACCTTACGCTGCCAGGGCTTCAGTAAATTTGCAACTGTGCTTTGTTTCGGGTGAAGTGTTGTGGCCATTGATGGCTAAATATCCCCAAATTCGGGAGCATTTGTGGGCTAAGGCGCTATCTCGTAATCCCCAACAGATGGACTCAGATAACCCCCCAATACTGCCATCGGACTCACATGAAACACATATATTTTCAACGCCAGCAGTAAAGCCACACGAGAAAAAGATCAGCAAAGCCTATTTTCCCAACTCCACACAGCGAGTGGGGCATTTATTACAGCGTGTGATTCGGCGCTATCCGTATTTTGCTCAACAGAGTGGATCGGATTGCGGTGCAGCTTGTTTAGTAATGGTATCTCGCTATTGGGGAAAAAACTTTAGTGTAAATCGCCTGCGGGATATGGCCAATGTTGACCGCAATGGTTCGTCGCTGCGGGGGTTATCGGCGGCGGCGGAAAGTATTGGGTTTTCCACGCGACCTGTGAAGGCGAGTCTTGACCAATTGGCAAAGCAAAAATTGCCTGCGATCGCCCATTGGGAAGGCAAGCATTACATTGTTGTCTACCAAATTACCCCCAAACACGTCATTGTAGCCGACCCCGCCATTGGGCAACGCACCCTCAGCCACGCCGTATTTAAAGCCAACTGGACTGGTTACACATTGCTGTTGCAACCAACAGCCATGCTCAAGGACACCAAAGAGACTTCTACCCCCTTTTGGCAATTCTTTGAGTTGATGAAGCCTCACTCTTTGGTAATTCTGGAAGTGTTTGTTGCTTCTTTATTTATTCAGATATTTGGACTTGTTACCCCCCTATTCACACAGTTAATTTTAGACCGAGTGGTGGTGCAACGTTCTGAACTCACCTTAACAGCGGTGGGGTTAGGGTTACTAATTTTTAGTTTATTCCGTGTGGCGATGACAGGGTTGCGGCAATATCTGTTAGACCACACGGCGAATAAGCTCGATTTAGCATTAATTGTGGGATTTATTCGCCATACCCTGCGGCTACCCTTGAGTTACTTTGAGTCTCGTTATGTGGGGGATATTATCTCTCGTGTACAGGAAAACCGCAAAATTCAACGCTTCCTCTCCGGTGAGGCGTTATCCATCCTGCTAGATTTACTCACTGTCTTTATCTATTTAGGATTGATGTTTTGGTACAGCTGGAAAATGGCGTTGCTGGTGTTGGTGATTGTACCGCCTTTTGTCCTGCTGGCATTGATTGCCACACCTTTTTTACAAAAGATTTCTAGAGAAATCTTTAATGCTGTTGCCCAGGAAAGTAGCTATCTGATTGAAGCCCTTTCTGGTATACGAACAGTTAAATCCACAGCGGTGGAACAGACGGTGCGTTGGCATTGGGAAGAGTTATTAAGTAAGGAAATAAAAACTAACTTTTCTGGGCAAATTATCAGCAATCGCCTGCAAATATTCAGCAACACAATTGAAGCAGTAGTAACAACTATCTTGCTATGGTTTGGGGCGTACCAAGTGATTCACAACCAGCTAACCATTGGGCAATTGGTAGCATTTAATATGTTACTGGTCAATATTATTACGCCCTTCCAACGATTAATAGTTTTGTGGAATCAATTGCAAGAAGTGGTGATTGCAGTAGAACGCATTAATGATGTCTTGGATGCCGAACCAGAAGAGGATTTGCAGTATCAGATGCGGCAATCTTTACCACCGATTCAAGGTAACATTCGCTTTGACAACGTGACGTTTCGCTATCACCCTGAAAGCGATATCAATGTTTTAGAAAATCTCAGTTTTGAAGTCCACAGTGGGCAAATGGTTGCCCTGGTGGGACGGAGTGGTTCAGGGAAAACCACGATTTCTAAGCTGGTTTTGGGGTTATATCCCCCCACAGATGGCAAAGTGTTGATTGATGGTCACGATATTACCAGTCTTTCATTGCGTTCTCTACGCGAACAGGTTGGGGTAGTTGACCAAGATACCTTTTTGTTTGGTGGAACGATTCGGGAAAATATTAGCTTGGCGCATCCTGGAGCTACTTTAGCAGAGATTATTGAGGCGGCGCGGTTGGCGGGCGCTGATGAGTTTATCAAAAAGTTACCTATGGGTTATGAAACCCAGATTGGTGAAGGAGGGGGACTGTTGTCTGGAGGACAGCGACAAAGAATTGCGATCGCTAAGGCGTTGTTAGGCAATCCCAAGCTGTTGATTTTGGATGAAGCGACTTCCCATCTGGATGCAGAGTCAGAAAGGATTATTCAGACGAATTTAAACACAATTCTTCAGGGGAGAACCACCTTAATAATCGCCCATCGCCTCTCAACTGTGCGGAATGCAGATTTGATTTTGGTGCTGGATCGCGGCGTGTTGATTGAGAGTGGGACTCACCAAGAGTTGATGGCGAAGCGGGGACATTATTTTTATCTCAATCATCAGCAGCTAGATGTTGCGGGATGAAAGAAGAGGACAGTTCGGATAGGACTTGATTCCCCCGCAGCGACCCCCTTAAAAAAGGGGTAAAGATCAGAAAAAGCCCCCCTTTTTAAAGGGGGTTGGAGGGATCTCCAATGTCCCCACTCCCAAAATCCAAAATTGATATCAGGAAAAATCATGCCAAACACATTAAATGGAAAGCTTGAAACTAAAATTTATGAGGTAGAACAGCGCGAGGAAGTTTTAACGGAGCAAACACCAGCTAGATCAACTGATGATTGGGCTTACGTGACCAAGGATTTACTTGATAGCTTACCCCAAGTTTGGACAAGAGGGTTGCTATATTTTTTAGTGGTGTTTGTATCGATCATTTTACCCTGGGCGATGCTATCTAAGGTGGATGAAACGGGTACGGCAAGAGGGCGACTTGAGCCAAAGGGAAAGACAGTTAGGCTGGATTCTGCTGTCGCAGGTACTGTTGCCGAAATTCGGGTAAAGGAAGGTGATTATGTTAGAACTGGGCAGACTTTATTGGTGTTGGAATCAGAATTAGTTAAGGCAGAATTGCGACAGGCACAGGAGAAGCTAGAGGGACAATTAAATCGACTTTCTCAGTTAAAATCATCAAAAAGTCAGTTAGTTGTATCTTTGACAACTCAACAGCAACAAAACCAATCTCAACAGTTAGAAAAGCAGACTCAAATCGATCAAGCGCAACAGAATCTGAATGCTCTTAAGAATTCCTATGATTTACAAAAAGACGAAAAATTGGCTCAAGTCAATCAGGCACGGCAAACTCTTGAGCATAGTCAAACTGCTAGTAAGTTAGTCAGCAGTAGTTTGGCGAGTGGCGAGCGAGAAGTTGAACGCTATCGCAGTCTTTGGCAGTCAGGGGTTGTTTCAGAAACTAATGTTGTTCAGAAGCAAGATATAGCTAAAGACAGGCAACAGTTATACGAACAAAATAAGTCAGATATTCAGCAGGCTAAACTACGTTTGGTAGAACAACAAAGTAGTTATGAGCGGACTATTCGCCAAGCCAATGCAGATATTGAACAGGCACAATTGCGAATTAAAGAACAGGAAAGAAGTTATCAAACTTTGACTCGTTCTGGTCAGTTGGCCCTGCTAAAAATTGACGAACAACAGAAGAATTTACAAACAGAAATTACTACGCTTCAGGCAGAAATTGCTCAAAATAGAAGTCAGATTGTCTCGTTAAAATTCCAGTTAGGACAACGAGAGTTAAGAGCCACCGTCAATGGTAGAGTATTTCAGCTACCGATACAACGGGCTGGGTCTGTGGTGCAGTCAGGAACAATGGTAGCAGAGATTGCGCCTCAAGCTTCGCCTTTAATGGTTCGAGCGCAAATGGCGACAACAGAGAGTGGTTTTTTGCGAAAAGGGTTGCCAGTAAAGTTAAAGTTTGATGCTTATCCATTTCAAGATTATGGCGTGATCGAAGGAGAATTGTTAGAAATTTCTCCTACTACCATAGAGGTGGATACACCTAATGGGAAAGTAGCAGCTTATGACTTACAAATTGCCCTAAAACAAAATTGTCTTGTTTCGGCTAATAAGTGTATTACCTTGCATCCTGGGGATACGGCGACGGCTGAGGTAATTGTGCGCCAGCGTCGGATTATTGATTTTCTGCTCGATCCATTTAAGCAGTTGCAGCAGGGCGGTTTAAAGTTATAGAGCGATCTCATATTATGTATTCCTAAACCTAACCACCTAACCTTTTTACAAGTAAAGAAGAAGAACACAAAGCTGCACTTCAGATAAAAACATTTAATGCCGTCTATCTACTTAGGAATAACATCATGCTACAAACTATCACTATTACCAACGAAGATATTGTTTCTCAAGTCAAACTATGTTGCAAAATTCCTGAGTTTGTTGAGGCGATTATTGCCCGCAAGGTTGTAGAAAACGCCGCATTTGAGGCGAGTCTCAAAGTAGAGACAGAGGAGCTTCAGATAGCAGCAGACCAAATCCGGTTAATGAACAAACTCAATAGTGCTGATGAAACCTGGGCGTGGTTGGAAAAACATAGTCTTTCCATAGATGATTATGAAGAAATTGTCTATAGCACAGTCATTTCTAATAAGTTAGCCGCTCATCTGTTTGCAAATAAAGTTGAACCCTATTTCTTGGAGCACCAGCTAGATTATGCTGGCGTGGTCATGTATGAGGTTTTTTTGGATGATGAAGATTTGGCGATAGAACTCTTTTATGCAATCAAAGAAGGTGAAATAAGTTTTTATGATGTTGCTCACAAATACATCCAGGATAGAGAATTACGTCGCAAAGGTGGATACCGGGGGATAGTGTATCGTCAGGATTTGAAGCCGGAAATCTCCGCTGCTGTCTTTGCTGCTAAGCCCCCCCAACTTCTCAAACCTATAGTGACATCTTCGGGAGTACATCTGATTTTGGTGGAGGAGATTATTCAACCGGAATTAGATAATGAGCTATACCAAAAAATTGCTTCAAATTTGTTTTCTGAATGGCTAAAGAAACAAATCGCTAAAGTTGATTTTGTTAAGCTGTTAGACTCTGATTTTTTAAGCTCTAATTCCGAAGCCTAACCTTAAGTCCTATTCTATTAGACATTTCCGAAAAAGAATCTCAAACCCTTATCCTGTCTAGATAAAACCTAATTTCTGGAGATATTTATTGGCAACAGGTGAACTTATTATATTTCTTTTCCCGTATCCTCTTGACAAAATTAGCATGACTTTTAACCTCTTACAAATGGGTTTGGAGAGAGGTTAAAAGCCATGCCACAATATGTATTTTTCTTTTTTAAGATAAAATAACCATGCTAAATTTCCCTTGAAAAGAGAGACTCCGATTGCAGTTCTCTCTTTTTAAGGCTTCTTAGGGGAATCAATCAGTACCTAAAATTACTGCCAACCACTTTTCAAACAACCTCTCAAAGATGTAGTCGCTCAGACACGACATTAAAAGACAAAACTCTTACACTAATGTCTGTAAAAGTAGTCATCAAACCATTGACTTTTTCAATACAAGGGACTTTCAAAGAAAAATTATTCCAAAAAAAACAAGAGATAGCAGGTATTTAATAATAATTTTTATAAAAGCAGTTACCAACAGCAACCTCTTTTATCCTAATACGGTTCGGTTCAGATCCCCTCACCTCTGATAACCATCTTTTAAGCGGCTAAAAGCTGGTTATAGGTAAGCCTTTTTAAGGGGGAGATTGGGGGGATCTCCAAAAGATTAAAACGTTAACCAAACCGTATTGCCTTTTCTCCTATACAGTCTTATTTAGAGAGCCTTGTGTAGCAAGACCTTTGGAAGAAAATCGGACTAACCCTTTTTTATTACTCTCAACAGATAAAATTTGAGATTAGTCCGTGCAAGTGGACTTTGCCTCTGTAGCAGCAACTTCCAGTCGCCTAAATTATTCTTTTTCCAGAGTATATAAAAAAGTATTAATTATGCAATAAAGCCATACCAAACTATAAAAAGGTATAAGCCTTAGTAAAGCTCTATCCCAATATAATCTACTGTCAAAGCTATATTTTAATTTAGAGACATAAAAGCTTTAGTTGTGTCTATAAAAGCAACTTAAAAAGCTTGATTTTCAAAGTTTATTCAATAACAATGAAATCAAGGGGTTAAACAAAGTAAAGTTTAATCTTCTAGAAAAATTAGCTCAACTTAATTTTTTGAAGGAGAAACATCATGGCTTCCATTAAAATTTCTGAATTACGTCCTGCTGGTTCTGAATTGTTCCAAGATTCTGAAAGCTTTCTTCAGGAACTCGGTGCTCAAGAAATGGGAATCACAGGAGGTGCAACAGCAGCAATAACTCTAACTCTAATCAACAACAGTGTAATTGTTAGGACTATTATTGGCAATACTGCCAATGCTAACACATTCGGTAACGTCAACACAGTTGTTGGACAGTAACTTCAAGTTGTTGTTACTTAATCTGGCTACTAGCTCATAATCAAATCAAGGGTTAAACAAAACCAAGTTTAATCTTCTAACAAAATTAGCTCAACTTAATTTTTTGAAGGAGAAACATCATGGCTTCCATTAAAATTTCTGAATTACGTCCTGCTGGTTCTGAATTGTTCCAAGATTCTGAAAGCTTTCTTCAGGAACTCGGTGCTCAAGAAATGGGAATCACAGGAGGTGCAACAGCAGCAATAACTCTAACTCTAATCAACAACAGTGTAATTGTTAGAAGTGTGGTTGGCAATACTGCCAATGCTAACACATTCGGTAACGTCAACACAGTTATTGGACAGTAACTTCAAGTTGTTGTTACTTAATCTGGCTACTAGCTCATAATCAAATCAAGGGTTAAACAAAACCAAGTTTAATCTTCTAACAAAATTAGCTCAACTTAATTTTTTGAAGGAGAAACATCATGGCTTCCATTAAAATTTCTGAATTACGTCCTGCTGGTTCTGAATTGTTCCAAGATTCTGAAAGCTTTCTTCAGGAACTCGGCGCTCAAGAAATGGGGATCACAGGAGGTGCAACAGCAGCAATAACCGTATCTCTAATCAACAACAGTGTAATTGTTAGAAGTGTGATTGGCAATACTTTCAATGCTAATACCGTAGGTAACGTTAACACAGTTGTTGGACAGTAACTTCAATTCAGCTGTTGTTACTTAATCTGAGTACTAGATCATAATCAAATCAAGGATTAAACAAAACTAAGTTTAATCCTTGTAGACTGAATTTAGATGTGTTTACCCTGCATTGTAATTGACTCAATATCACAAGGAGAAAAGTAAATGCCCAATATCAAAATTTCAGAACTATATCCCCTTGGTTCCGATTTATTCCAAGATTCAGAAAGTTTTCTCAATGATATGACCAATGATGAGATACAGTCTCTCACAGGAGGTAGAAAACGCGGAGGACTGGTTGTCAACGTAGGTTCTGTTAATATTAATATAAATACAGCCTTTAGTGCTATTGCAAACACTATCAATGCAAATTCAATAGGTAATGCAAATTCAGCAGTCGGTTGATGATTAGCTAAAATACATCTTTAAGCTAAAAAAGTGGCTTTTTATAAATGTTTTAATGCTTCGTATATCATATCAATTGTATGGAGCATAAATGCTTTAAAAAAAGCTACTTATCTTAACCAATACATCTAGTTAAGTAAGTCAACGCTAAAAAACTCATTTCATTTATGTAATTAAATGTAAAATTAATGTATAAGTAATTATTTGAAATTTAATAAATTTTAGATCATTTATTTTAAAAAGTAATTATTATATAATATATAAAGCGTATTTAAGTTAGGAGCAATAAATTAACACTATCAAGATTAAAAATCTGTCTAACTTTTGGCTATCTTTCTATTTCAATTCTGAAACGTTTTTTAATGAGTTAACAGAAGATGAGCTAAACTTGTAAAAGGAGAATTAATAGATATAGAATTATTGCTTATAGCTTTTATTAACGAGCTTTTTAGCAAATTAGCAATCCCTACTTAACAAAACGCAACAAGTATTAATGGGCAAGGCTTTAATGCTTATACATGCAATAACATCAATACATCTCCATAATCAACGATAAAATTATTAGGTAGAGATCCTGGTAGTCTTGTTGGTATAAAATAACATAATCAAATGTTAATTGTTGAAATATGACTTTATCTTTGAGTTCTCAAAACATTTTTGATTATTTAATTAAGCTAGGTCTTTGTACTCCAGAAGACCAAGAATATAGCCAAATTGAACCGAAATACGCCAAAAACTTTAACTTATTACTGACTCTTACAAACCAAAGTAAACTTCTAATAAAACAAGAACCTCTTAACCAAGAAGGGAAAACATCTGGTGAATTCTTTCGGGAATGGCAAATTCAAGAATTTTTCCAGAAATTTCCAGAGTTAAGCCAAATGCGCGGCTGGATATCAGAGGGAGTGCATTTTAATCCAGATGATTCCATTATCATTTTTAATTACTTGGATAACTATCGTGACGTGATGGCTTTCTATAGCAAGGAAAATGTTTTTCCCACAGAAATAGCCTCTGCTATAGGCACAATTTTAGCCAGCATTCATAGTTTAACTTTCAACCATACAGATTATAAAGCTTTTTTCACTCAAGAACAGGGTAATCAATCCTCTCAAAACCTTCCTCATTTAGTTAAAAAACTGGGACGGATTGGCCCAGAAATTTTTGGTTCTGTTCCTGCTGATGGTCTGAAATTTTTTTCCTTGTATCAACGATATGACAGTTTAGGCCAAGCCATAGCTGAATTGGGAAATTCTTTAAAATCTAGTTGTCTAACACACAATGATCTGAAATTAAATAATATCCTTTTAGCTGATGATTGGGAGCAAGGTTTTGGCAACAGTACGATACGATTGATTGATTGGGAGAGGTGCAGTTGGGGAGATCCAGCTTTTGATTTAGGTACGCTCATCGGTAGCTATCTAAATATCTGGTTGAATAGTATGATTACCAGCAAAAACATGAGTATCGATGAATCCTTGCGGATGGCGACAACTCCCTTGGAGGCTATACAACCTTCTATTGCTGCTTTAGCGATCGCATATTTAAATCACTTTCCAGAAATCTTAGAGCATTGTCCTGACTTTTTACAGCGAGTTGTACAGTTTGCTGGTTGGAATTTGATTATCGCTATTCAATCAACCCTGCAATACCAAAAATCTTTTGGTAATACGGGTATCTGTATGCTGCAAGTGGCTAAGTCTTTATTGTGCCGTCCAGAAGCATCGATTTCTACAGTTTTTGGAATGCAAGCATCAGAACTTACATCCACAAGCTTATCTACCGTTTAACTTCAAGCAAAACAAGCCTTTTACTCATCTTGAAAAGAGGGCGATTGGTGCAGCGTCTCGTAGATAGAGCGTCGCAGTCCCACCCTTGAGCAATATTTGATTTCAAGACGCTTGCGGACTCGCTACCGCTACCCTATCAAATGAGTGATGGAGTCGGTGAATAATCGCCAATTTATGTGTTTTTTCTGGTAAAATACTTGTGGTTTGCTTCATCCACACTAGTGTCTGATAAGCCTCTGTCCAGNNNTATAATGACTACTGGCAAGAGACTCCGNNNCAGAGCATAGAAGTTAGTCAGCACATTTTGATTAATACAAGTTACCAATTGGTTTGAGAGGTAGCGCAAATAAGCCAGCATCTCATCTAGGGCAGTAAAACTTGTATGGTATAAGGTAAGAAATTCTAGTCTGCGGTAGGTCATTTCGTGGACTTTAAACAAAGCTCAACGCCTCCGTTCACATAGCTAGCGTCTTCGTAGGAGAAGCTGTCTTCTGGATTAGTTGAGAAGCCTAAACTGTACAGCTTGTTGTCAGTGTCGGAGTATGTCACAAAATGGCATTTTTCTTCCCATCTCCCTTTAGTTAAAGGCAAGCACCTATGCAACTACTAGATCCGTTGCCAATACAATTAGCAGCTATTCCAGAATCATTGCAGCATTCATTGCAAGATATAGTTAATAAAATTCACATAGAATCGAAATTTTGTATTCGCCATCCCGACTACAAACCCGTTGAAGTTACAGCTGAGACACTTCCACGATTTCAGCAATTGCCTTCAGATGTACAAGATAAATATTTAAACGCTCAACTATCTAATTTTCTCTACGGTATTTATTACAACGGTTCTCTCAAACGTGCTTTAGCAGTTGATGGGGAGGAAACAAATTTAGCAGTCAACCAAAATTTAGAAAATAACACCTTTCTCGGCGTAGATGTGGTATTTTACAATCGCCTCCATGAAAGCAACAAGGGTGAAGGCTACTTTAGTCCCGATTGGCTGGTGGTGAAAGAAGAATCAGATGGCGCTTTAGCAGTACACAAGGGTGGTTTGACTCTGCACATTGAACGCAGTAAACATTTACAACCGCAAGACGAAGCTGTGACTGTAGGAAATCCAGTTGCGATCAAACTACCCAAGAATTTGGTGCAAAACGGTTTTTACATGGCGGTTAGTAATGCAGGCTCTTACAGTGGTGAAAATATAGTAAGAGTCTATTTCAACTTAACTACTGATGGTGCAGTTGCAGTCATGGAAAGCTTGACTACTCAACTTAATGCCATCGCTCTGCCTTTCAACTTTAAAGCGTTATATAATCCTTCAGATTATGGGCGTCATGACTCAGCGGTACTTTACTTTGACAAAAACAACTATGAAGTTGTCCACCCAGTACTAGAAAAGGTTTATGCAGAACATCAATCCCATTTTCTGCCAGAAGTGCCTTTATTTACTAAACTTATCGCACCAGGGTTAGCGATCGCTGAAGAACCAGATCAGAAATTTGGCGAAAAAGAAAGCTTTGGGATGAATCGCTGTCAAATTATAACCAATGGTTTGATAGAAGCTTGGGAGCAAGAGGATAATTCGCCAGAAGGTCGGATGGCATCGATTTTGGCACAATTCTCCGCACTGGAAATTGATCTGCAACGTCCTTACCTCAATGCCAAGTCTGAAGATATTTACCCAGCTTTAAAGTCATGAAAATTACTCATCTTGCTCCTGATATTCAGACTCCTAATGTTCAGCCACAGTTAACATCTGCTGAGGAACTTGCCATTGCTAATAGTAGATTTGCTCAATCAGATCTACCTTTCTACCGCAAACTTGGGCGGACTGACTTAACTGTTAGTTGTTTAGGACTAGGAGGTGGAGGCCACATCTCCAGTGAGGATACCCTTTACGCCTTCGACCAAGGCATCAANCTTTTTTTCTACTCCAGCGATTTACATCAATATCTTTATAGTTCGATGCGTCCTGCGCTCCGCCAATTATGCGGACGCGGTTCCTCAATGCGTGAGAAGGTAGTTCTGGCAACTGTCAGTTACATGATTAGAACCCCAGACACAGCATTCACCTATTTATTCGATCAATTTATCGACTTAGGTATTGACTACATTGATGTGTTTTTCTGGGGCTGGATTGATGAGCATAATCATCCTGCTTTTGAGAAGTGTATCAGGGCCTCTGACGATATCCGTGGCCCGGGGTCAGTAACTCAGCGCCAAATAGAAAGAGTATTTGGTATTTCCGAAAAGATGAAAGAAATGGGTGTAGTGCGCTATATTGGTGCTTCTTTTCACGACCACGATTTAGCAAAACAGTGGCTAAATAGCCCTTTTTTGGATGTTGCGATGGTGAGGCACAATGTGGCACATCGTACAGCCCAAAAAAAGGTGTTCCCCCATTTGGATGCCAACGATCCCTATAGACCAGGGATTGTCACCTTTAAGTCCGCAGGTATGATGGGTGCGCTCTGGGAACCCCCGGCTGGTTTACCAACTGGATGCTGGCAACCTTCAGTCCCAGATTTATATCGCTATTCTTTAAGTCAAAACTCTGTAGATGTTGCGTTAGCAGGTTGGCAAACTCGTGAACATGTAGATGCAGCAATTCAGGGTGTGCAAAAGGGCAAACTTACCCCTGAAGAAATCGACTACCTCAACCTTTACGGCGACTTACATCGCAACCACATCAAACCTCACGAAATCCCTACAGAACGTTTGCTTGTTGGCAGATAGAAAACACTATTACTTAGATATCATTAAGCCATGACCGAACAATTAGAACAAACTTTACCGCCCAAGGTTTTAACCAACGAACCCGTGCAATCTCATCCAGCAACCGATGCAGAAATTTTGACATATCTGCGTCATTCTGCTAGGTTTGCAGAAATTGCGATCGCTGCTGAACGTGAGGCATTAGTTTTAGCTAACTGCAACCAGTTAGGAATTGAAATATCTGATGATGAATGGCAAGCCGCTGGCGATGCTTTTCGCTTGGAACGCAAGTTATGGGGAAATGCAGAAACTAGTGCATGGCTGGAGGAGCAGCGCATTAGTGTAGATGAGTGGTCGCAAGGAATTAAAGTAGTACTGTTGGAGAAGAAGCTTAAAGAACATCTGTTCGGTGCAACAGTCGATGGCGCTTATGTTTCCAACCGCGACAACTACAGACGGGTAGCGCTATCGCAAATTCTGGTTACTGATCTGGCAACTGCTTGGAAAATCGTGCAAATTCTACGCGAAGGACAAGCTTCTTTCTGTGCTTTGGCTTTGGAACATTCTAAGGGTCAGCAGTCACAAGAAAATGGCGGTTTTGTAGGAGTTCGCTATTTAGTAGAACTGGTACCGGAAATTGCCAAACCTCTTACTGAAGCTAAGGAAGGTGAAATTATTGGCCCTGTGCAAACAAAAGTGGGGTATCACGTTATGAGAGTGGAAAAGTGGTTCCCGATAGAATTGAATCAAGCAGTGAGAGAACAAATTATGGACTCGTTGTTTCAAGCGTGGTTGCAAAATTTGAAAAATACCCACGATTAGGATTACATAAACATAGGAATGAAAATGAATGTAGAGACGTAGCACTGCTATGTCTCTACATGGGTTTTGGATAACTATTTAGTATTTTTTGAGTTTATAATCAAAGCTCTTTAAACATTTAGCTTTTGTGTTTATCTAATATGAAAATTCTCCTCATTAATCAATAAGTTTTTTGAAAAATATTGAACTTTGATTTGTTCTAATCAGATATTGGTGCCGCTACCTTAACTGCTAACTCAGATGCATTGTAGTTATCTGTAATAACTTGCGGACAACGCATACAAGCGGCTCTACCTTCTTGTTGCCACCACCGACAATTTCGGCGTATGGAACAGGGGGATAGTTCTTCTGCTACTACAGGTAACTTTTCTACAATTCGCATCGCTAGACGGCAATCTTGTCCATCAAAATGCTGACAACCTTTAGTAGCGCAAGGTGCTGCCATTCGAAAAATTTCCGCAGGTGTAATTGGACTAGCTTTTGCTATTAGTTCATCTGTGATAGGTTGGGGCTTTTTGAGATAAGCTACACGGGGTTCTGTTACTGTCCCAACGACTACGCCAAAGA
This sequence comes from Nostoc sp. GT001, assembly GCF_030382115.1. Classification (NCBI taxonomy): domain Bacteria; kingdom Bacillati; phylum Cyanobacteriota; class Cyanophyceae; order Nostocales; family Nostocaceae; genus Nostoc; species Nostoc sp. GT001. The sequence continues at coordinate 6,022,575 of NZ_JAUDRJ010000003.1, read as the reverse complement.
CAACACTATCCCAAGATTCGGGCCTAGCACTGGGACAGAGTGTAGTTTTATCCACAACAATGTCTTCCATCAATTGAGCCTCCAGTGGAGATAATATTTATGAATACAACGTCTCATACCATTTCTTTGTGAGGCTGCGCCAAATTTTCTTTCTTCTTTGTGTCCTTTGCGCCCTTCTCTAACGAGATGCTGCGCGAATGCGGTTCGTTCCTCATATAGTTTGGCGCATCTTCATACAGAATTGGTATCAGTTGGATTGGGTGCTATGATTCCTATAGTAGTAAGAATAAAAGGTGCTAATACTCCACCTGCAACGTTTTTTGCTTCTTCGTCAGACATAGATAAAAAAGCTTCTTCTGAATTCAAAACTTCGTTCCGACGTGTCACAGCATTTTTCACAGCATCATCAATCAAATCGCTAATCTCAATTTGACTGTTATACTTTCTTTCTTTCGCTTTCATCTTGATTTTCCTCTAATTTTTGACTAGTGATTATTTTTAGGCAATTATTATATTTATTAGTGTAATTGCCTATAGCGATTCTCGGTTGAGTGAGGTACAAGAACCCCACCCTCAACCCCTCCCCGCAAGCGAGCTATCCATTAGTCACATCTTTCTTTACAATCTTGAAACCTATGCTCTATAGCCGTCTTAGACACTGAAGAGTTAGGCATACTTGACAAATTCGCTTTTAATATTGTCGCTAAAACTGCGTTTTTATTGAGAATAAACAACGAACCAATAAGGGTTATAAAAGCCTGAGTCAATACTCTCACAAATGTTAAGAAAGATCCGGGTAATGGATAGGCAAGCGAGGAGGGGGCTAAGATGTACCTCATGTGATTAGGAAACGCTATAATATACCTTTATGTTAAAAACAAATAAAGCTAATTACTCTATTTTTTAGAACTTGAATAAGACAGAAATAAAACTTTTATGTCCCTAAAAAACGATAAATTTTGAGTTATTCTTATTTTATGTAGGGGGACATATAAGTTCCTCAAGCTGTAAACTCTTACATACCAATTAAACTTTCATATCATATTTCAGGCAATTTCAACCATTAACTAAAACATTTATGTCCCGAAAATATTGCCAACTGACAGAAAATATCTAATGTTTAAGTTGACTCTATATAAACTTAAAAAAAGATAGAAACTCTAAAATCTCAAGATAACAAGCCATATTGGCCATGGCGCTAGACTATCGCTCTAAGGCTATCACTACTCCTCATTCGCAACTTCTTGCTTGACAAACAAAGCTCGATAAACAGGCTCACCCTTTTTTTGCGTGCCTACTTCCCGTTCTGTGGGGACTGGTAGTGGATTTTCAGCGAACCATTCTCCTGTACCAACTTTCTGGTAAGCTGGATGAGCGGCAAAGCGATCGCGCATTTCTACAGCTACAAATTCCATATCTGATTGCAAAAATACCAACCCCCCAACCGCAAGATACTTAGCTAAGTCTGCCACTAGTTCTGGTTGCACTACACGACGTTTAGCGTGGCGGGTTTTAAACCAAGGATCGGGAAATTGAATAGTAACGCGTTGTAAACTTCCTGGAGGCAGGGAAGATAAAAGTGAGTGCAGTGAGTTATTCACATTGCAAAATAAATAGTGCAGGTTGGTTAAACCTAATTCAGAACGTAACTTATTCGCCTCCACCACCAGCGGTTCCCGAATTTCCAAGCCGAGAAAATTCCAGTTGGGTTCTATCTTGGCCATATTCAACAAAAACAGGCCCTTCGCGCAGCCAATATCTAAATGTAGTGGTTGATTTGGCTTTGCATAAATTTTTTCCAAGTCTTGGGGACTTGCTGGTGTTTGATACTTTTTACCAAGTGGATTAACATGCTGGCGGACTCGGACTGCTGCCAAAATTTGTTCTCCTTAACGTGAAAATATCCTGTGGTGAAATTTCAGGTTATATCAATTCAAAAAATGTTTGCGACCAAACACCCACCCTCACTGACACGCACCCTCCCCGAAGCCTTGGAGAGGGTTGGAGAGGGTCTTATCTATGTATCGCATTGTTTTTTCAAATTGGTATTACAAGGAAGTCTAGCAAAAGTATGCCAAAAATTATCGGTCTATCATTCAATTGCCTACCTAGCAGCAAGTTTGTACAACAGTATCATTCAAATACGTCATTTTTGCACTGTTTTTTTAGGTTTTCGAGAAATTTATATTTTGGAAGTCCCTCATTTTGCATTAATCTCTAGAATTAAAATGCTTTAACACATTTGCTCTAATCGTGGAGGGAGGAAACTTAAACAGTGGATATTTTAGATTTGTTTTATAAGGGTGGGTCAGCAATGTGGCCTTTGCTAATTCTCTCGATTCTGGCGTTGAGTGTCATTTTCGAGCGTATATGGTTCTGGTTGCGAATTTTGACTCAGGAAAAGCAAATAGTCGATCGCATCCTGGATGCTGCCCAGGATAATTGGGAAGTAGCTGCGGACATTGCAAGACAAGCAAACCATCAACCTGTTGGGCGCTTTCTCTACGCCCCTCTACGTTTTGCGAAAAGTGATGCGGAAACCTTTCGACTAGCACTGGAGGCTACGGCAGAAGACGAATTAGCCGGGATGCGGCGGGGCGAAAAACTTTTAGAAGCCGTGATTGCTCTAGCGCCGTTACTAGGATTGTTGGGAACAGTTTTGGGTTTAATCCACTCTCTGCGTTCAATTCGGATTGGCGATTTGGGAACTGAATCTACTGCTGGGGTGACTACTGGTATTGGTGAATCCTTAATTAGTACGGCAAGTGGGCTAATAGTCGCCATTATTAGTTTGGTATTTTACCGCCTATTTCAAAGTTTTGTAGTCAACCAAGTCAAAGTTTTTCGGAAAGCAGGGAATGAAATGGAATTGCTCTATCGCCAGTCTCCTCCTGACTTTAGCAATAGGACATCAGCAATTGTGCCAGAAAATTTCACTCCACCCCGCAAGCCAGTAAAAACTAGGTTGCCTGAACCTCCTGAACCCCCAAATACACCTAATTAAGAGTCAATAATTCAACCCCTGAACCAGGCTTGAGAGTGAGACATGAAAGTTAATCTACATACTCCAATTGAAGAAGTCCAAATTCAAATCATCCCTTTAATTGATGTCGTTTTTTGTATCCTGACATTTTTTTTATTAGCGGCTTTACAATTTACACGGCAACAGGCAATAAATGTTGATTTGCCTAAAGCCAGCCCCAGTACAGTCTCTGGAATAACATCACAGAGTGGAAGTGTGATTGTTACCATCGATGCTGTGGGTAATACTTACATAGAAAAACAGCCTGTAAAACAGGAAGATTTGAGACAGAGTTTAAAACAGTATCTGCAAGCAAACCCTAATGCCGTTGTCGTGCTGAATGCTTCGCGCACCGCAACTTACAATGATGTGATTGAGACATTGGATTTGCTACGACAAGTAGGGGGCGATCGCGTTTCTTTGGGAATTATTCCTGGCCCATCTCAACCATCCATAAACTCGCCTAACGAGCCTGCTGTCCCCTCTTTTCCAATCAATCCTGGTGCTGCGCCACTTCCAGGCATCAATCCCGAAGGGAATATTACCCCAAAATTCCCCTTAGCACCTAATTCTGTACCCTTTCCTAGCATCACTCAGCCTCCAACTGGGCAAGGCATCAGTCCTATCAATCCTGGTATTTCTCCTGTAGTTCCTAACTCAACAGCGCCTCAAGCGCCTGTAGCACCCAAACAAACTCAACCTCCTCTTAAAAGATGAGATAGAGGGGCATGGGGCATGGGGCATAGGGCAATAATTAATAGTTCTTCTCCCCCTGCCTCCCCTGCCTCCCCTGCTCCTCTGCTCCCCTGTTTCCTCATCCACCACTCCCCACTTCCCCTGCAAGCTTTTTCCCAAACCTAAAGATATCTAGAATAAATCTTGGCTAGATAAAAAAAAGCTGCTAATTTACAAATAATTGGTTGAGCTTTAAATATTTTTTCACCTATAGACTGAGCAATTTATCACCAATTACCATCCACATTTCATACCAAATTGGGGAAGGATGTCCAAATAGGTTAACAGATTGAAAAGCACTTGTATCAAGCGTCTTTCAGTGTGTCCTAGTTACGAATTACGAATTACGAATTACTAATTAGTATCAGGGGTTGTGGCATGAATATCGTGACGCTTTTAATTGTTTGGGTCGTAACCGCTATCAGCTTGTTGATAATTAGTAAGTTGCCTTTGGGAGTTGAAATTGATACTCCTGGTAAAGCGTTTCTTTCTGCCGCAGTGCTTGGTATCGTGACGGCAATAGTCAGACCGATTTTAAGCCTCATTTTTGCAGTACCAAACCTACTCACTTTGGACTTATTATCCGGCATTTTCACATTTATGATTGCCGTGGTTTGTTTTAGTATTGCTGCTTGGTTAGTAGAGGGCTTTCGCTTGCGCTACGGAATTTGGAGTGCTGTTATTGGGGCGTTTACGCTGACTATAATTAACAGCTTAATCTACAAAATATTGGGCGTCTAAAGCTAAGAGTTAGGAGTTAGGAGTTATTAACAATTCCTCACTCATAACTCCTAACTCATCACTGCCAAATTCTAACTATTCGTTGGAACTTGGGGGAGCAAGTGGGGTAGTTGATTGTTGTTTACGTTGGTCGCGTTTTTTGCGATCGGCTGAGAGTATATCTGCCATCACTACTAGCGCTTGCGCCATTTTATCTAGGTTAGAACGGTATAACTCCAAATCCTTGTTGAGTTTGTCATCAGAAAGATGCAAGCCAGCAGCGATCGCTTTTAGCGCCTCAGTGAGTTGCTTTTCATCTTTGACTAATTCGGGATCTGACTGTTCTAATAACGAAAATACACCAATTGCGAACAAACGGTTGTATTTAAAGTTAGGATTATTGGCGATTGCTTGTAGGGTTGCTTGCAAGTCAGCATCTCTATCTAAGTAAGTAGTTTGGTCCAGCCACCCAATTAAATCTTTGACTGGCAAACCTTTAGCTACAGTTTGCAATCTCTGGGCATCCTGTCGATATTGTTGCGGATCTTTTTCTATAGCCTGACATAAGGCGTTAAAAATTGATTCTTGATCCCGTTCTGGTTGATAGCCTTCCATGAAGCGATCAAAAGTAGTGACGACACCCAAGGCATAAATTGGATTGTAGCTAAAATCGATATTTACTGACAGCAGATGCATTTCCACCATCAATTCTTCTACTACCCGACGATAAATAGTGTTGATCGGACGGGTGTGAAGATTGTAGAAAGTTCGCTTTGTATCAGAGACTGTACGGACGTTATTCACAAAGAAAAAAGAAATGTTAAGGGCGACGTATCTTTATTTTCTCGCTTAAAGGCTACTTTGCCAAGTTGAGCTTTTTGCGGGTGATGGTTTCATTTACAATATATACATATTAGAAGTATTTTATAAACTGATAGCTACAGGAGATCAGACCTTTTCTCTTAAAAAACTAGCCAAAAATTATTATCCTTAATGATTTATTTTTTGTATTTATGAACTTATCGCCAAAGTTAATTGCTTTAGGTGAGTACTTAGCTGGTAAATTTGATAATCGGGAACAAGCCATAGCAGAACCAGTTTGGTATGTCCACCTGTGCCTGTGGCAAAGACCAGTTAATCTGTTCGCAGAAGATAGTATCACCTTATTTGCCGAACAGGCTAACGTTATTACCTTAGATCAACCTTATCGCCAGCGAATTATCCGGTTGCGTCAAAGCAGCGACTCTGACGCAACGGTGGAAGTTCAATATTATATGCCTCAAGATCCAGGTGCATTAAAAGGCGCAGGTGATAATCCTGCTCTACTAAACACACTGACATCCGAACAATTAGATTTACTACCAGGTTGTATCCTAACAGTTACTCAGGAGAAACTAGCTGGCGATCGCTATAATTTTACCGCTACCCCACTACCAGAGAGTCATTGTAGCTTTACTTATCTTGGCAATAGTATCCATGTTTCTTTAGGTTTTGCAGCTACAGCGACAGAATTTCACAGCTACGACAAAGGAATTGATCCCGCAACTGGAAAAGCAACCTGGGGAGCTATTATGGGGCCTTATCGCTACACCAAGCGGAATCAGTATTGAATAACATAAAGTTATGAGTTATGAGTTATGAGTTATGAATTTTGAATCAACTCCTCACTCCTCACTCTTAACTTCTAACTGTTTTTTAGCTGGCAATGCTACGAGGTACACCTTCTAAAGCTTCCTCTTCTGTTTCAAAGATTTCAAAAACAGTATCCATCATCGTCACTTCAAACACGAGTTTGGCTTCTGGGTGTACATTACAGATGCGGAAACTGCCCTTGACTTTATCAGCATCACGCATTCCAGCTACCAAAGATGTAAGACCAGAACTATCAATAAAATTTACCTGAGCCAGATTTACAACTACATGGCGACTGAGTTTGGAAATACACTCTTGTAACTTCAGGCGAAATTGCCAAGCCGTGGTGATATCCAGACGGCCTGATGGTGTCAAGACGATAACGGTGTTTCCGTCTTGGGTTGTATAAGTTTTTTGGTCTATATGAATCACTAAAGCCCTCCCCGTGGCATTCCTTTTAAGATTAACTAGTGACAGAATTTTCTAATGCTGTCACTTGAGATTAACAAGCTATAGCTAAATTTGTCACCTTTTTCAGGTAAGTGCTTAACTTTAGTAGTTATAACTCACCAAAATAGTGGGGAGTGGGAAAGATGAGGGAGATGAGTGAGATGAGGGAGTTGGGGGAGATGAGGATAAATTATCATAACTCCTCACTCCTAACTCTTAACTCAGCACTCAGCACTATTTAGGTGTCCAGTTAATCCAATCTTGAGGTTTGAGGAAAGTTTCATACAACTCGGCTTCAGGGGAATTGGGTTCCGGTTGATAGCCGTATTCCCAGCGCACTAAGGGAGGTAGGGACATGAGAATTGATTCGGTGCGTCCATTGGTTTGCAGACCAAAAATAGTGCCTCGGTCATAAACCAAGTTAAATTCTACATAACGTCCCCGGCGGTAGAGTTGAAAATTGCGTTGGCGATCGCTATACTCTATCCCATTGCGCCGTTCTACAATTGGTACGTAGGCTGGTAAAAATGCTTTACCACAGTCTTGCACAAAAGCAAACAAATCTTCCCAATTGCGGGTTGCTGGTGTTCCCACCTGGTTGCTATAAATAGCCGCTTCTCCATTGGGATTTGGCCCGCGGTATAAAGCACCCCGACCATCTTGGTAATCAAAAAATAGACCACCGACACCCCGTGTCTCATCACGATGCTTGAGGTAGAAATATTCATCACACCACTTCTTAAACACTGGGTAATACTCTGGGTGGTGTTGGTCGCAAGCCTGTTTTAACGTTTTGTGTAAATGTGCCGCATCTTCAGCAAAGGGGTAATAAGGTGTCAAGTCTAAACCACCACCAAACCACCACACTGGCCCCGCTTCAAAGTAGCGATAATTGAGATGAACTGTGGGCACATAAGGATTACGAGGATGTAATACCATTGAAGTGCCTGTGGCATAAAAGCCATGCCCTGCGGCTTCAGGGCGTTGGGTTAAAATTGAGGGTGGCAAATGGGAACCCTGAACTTCAGAAAAGTTTACACCTGCTTGTTCAAATATTGCACCATCTCGCAGCACGCGCGATCGCCCTCCCCCTCCTTCTGGGCGTTCCCAACTATCTTCATTAAATTTAGCCACACCATCTAGTTTTGCCAATGATTCGGTAATTTCGTCTTGCAGTTGTTTCATAAACTGACTGACCCTAGTCTGGGCATCAGGTGCTGGCAAAGACTTTGATGATTCTGCTTCTACAGTTGGTGTTTGCGAGTTGGTCAACATAGATTCCCGAACCTAAATTACAATTTCCAGAAAGCCACAAATTTTTCATTTTAAAATTTGGGGGAAACAAGCGCCAACAATCTAGCTCTATTTGCCCAACCCGCTTTTTCTTCCTGGGTTAAGCATTTATTCGATTGATGGGCATCACTAGAGTTATTTTCCCTCAAATGCGTATAGGCTTGTATATTGAATTAATTTTTTTTGAAATTCTTAATTGGAATATTCTGGTATAAAGACTAAATTTTAGACTTAAGCTTGAATTATCAAGGATTTGACTGGTCTACTCAAGACTTTTTTGCCATATTGCTGATGTCGGCTGTTTGGGTCTGTATTGAATCGAGGCTTGCTATGTTTAGGGCATTTTTGAGAAAGTTTTAATTTAATGTGATCTCGACAAGTCTTATTTGACCTCTCCTCCAGCCCCTCTCCGACGCGGAGAGGAGAGCAAAAAACGGAATTTTTCTTGCTCCTCCCTTTCCGAAACGGAAAGAGAGGCTGGGAGGGAGAGGTTCATCGAACTCACGTTAATTTAGCAGTTGAACGTAATTGCACACCATACCAGAGTTACCAGAAAGTATCTAGGGAGGAGGATTAGGAAAATGCAAGGTTGGTTATCCAAATTCATCCACCGCAAACGTCGTCGGTTTTGCGCTTCTCTGGTGTGGACATATCGAGAGATTAGTTCTGCTTCTGTAGATGAACTGTGGCAAAAAGTGGTTGACTTAACAGATGTTTCCTGGCATCCACAACTTAAGAGTACTAATGTTCCTCACGGATTAGTACCCAAACCAGGATTAATTTTTCAAGCTGTAACACGCTTTTCGCCGATACCCATCAGAATTTTTGTGGAACGCGTCAATCCCAGAGAGATGTTGAGTATCCGAGTGATGGCGATTCCTGGAATAGAGGAACGGGTAACTTACCAAGTAGAGTCAACGGTTTGTGGTACTTGTTTGTCTTATTCTGTAACTCTACGGGGTTGGTTATCGCCCCTAGTTTGGTCTTTATCCCGTCCTTATGCAGACCGCGTTGCACGCTCTTTAGTCGAGGCCGTAGAAAAGACGGCATTACCAGCGGTATCTGGTAATAAAAAATCTCTTAATGACAGTTGTTTTGATTTTTAGGTACAGGGGAGCAGGGGAGAAGAGGTTTCCCCTCAGCAAGAGTGGCAGCGTGCCCTTCTGTCTCTTTTAAATGCCCATGACCAAAGAAAGTTAAGATTCTATTAGGTAATAATGCTATTTGCTAAGTTTTGTCACGGCAGTAACAGTGATAAAACTTAGCTGACCTTACTTAAGAAGGCATCCAGTTAATAGCTAAGATATTCCCCCCAAGTGTATTTATTCTTTTTGAATTTTGAATTTTTATGTACGATGTCCTCGATTCCCGCTCTGTTTTAGAAGTTTTGCGACCAGTGGAAGACCCAGAACTCCGCAAAAGTCTGGTAGAACTGAATATGATTCGCAACGTAAAAATTGATGGTGGTAAGGTTAGTTTCACTTTAGTGTTAACCACCCCTGCCTGTCCTTTACGTGAATTTATTGTCGAAGACTGTCAGAAAGCTGTCAAAAAACTCCCAGGCGTGACAGATGTCAGTATAGAAGTGACGGCAGAAACACCACAACAAAAAAGTTTACCTGATCGCACTGGTATTTCTGGAGTGAAAAATATTATTGCTGTTTCCAGCGGTAAAGGTGGCGTTGGTAAAAGTACGGTGGCGGTGAATGTCGCAGTGGCTCTAGCTCAAACTGGGGCGAAAGTCGGTTTGCTAGATGCTGATATTTACGGCCCCAATGACCCCACCATGCTGGGTCTGGCTGATGCCCAAATTGTTGTGCGTTCTACTGAAACCGGTGAGATCCTGGAACCTGCTTTTAATCACGGCGTCAAATTAGTTTCGATGGGCTTTTTGATTGACCGAGATCAACCAGTAATTTGNGCGGGGCCTATGCTCAATGGTGTAATTCGCCAGTTTCTCTATCAAGTGCAATGGGGAGAACTGGATTATCTGATTGTAGATATGCCACCAGGAACCGGAGATGCTCAGTTAACTTTAACCCAAGCAGTACCGATGGCAGGGGCAGTAATTGTCACCACACCGCAAAACGTAGCTCTGTTAGATTCTCGCAAGGGATTGCGGATGTTCCAGCAGATGAATGTTCCGGTATTGGGGATCGTGGAAAATATGAGCTATTTTATCCCCCCCGATCAACCAGATAAGCAATATGATATCTTTGGTTCCGGTGGTGGCTCCAAAACAGCTGCGGAATTGGGAGTGCCACTGTTGGGGTGCGTACCGCTAGAAATTTCCACGCGAGTTGGTGGTGATAGCGGTGTACCAATAGTTGTTGGCGACCCAGATTCAGCTTCAGCAAAAGCATTAACAGCGATCGCTCTTACCATTGCTGGTAAAGTATCAGTTGCTGCCCTGACATAATTATAAATTTTAATTTCTATCTACTTCCTGGGCTATGGCTTGGGAATACTAGAAATTGGGTGTTAGGGATTAGAGAAGTTGGGGAAGAATAAATATTGATTATTGACTAATTCTCAAACTCCAATCCCCAACAATTAAAGCTAAAGTCTAAACTGGCACAATGTTGTTAAAACGATCGCTCCCCAAAATTCGCTGGAAGTCTTGGGTTAAGCCCTGGCAGCATGTAGATTGGCTACTTTTTTGTTTGCCGATTGCTGTCAGTATATTTGGCGGCCTGATGATTCTCAGTACGGAACTGAAGCAGCCAGTAACTGACTGGTGGTGGCACTGGATGGTAGCGGGTATCGGCGTGCTTATAGCCCTGTTTTTATCTCGCATCCGTTACGAACTTTTGATGCAGTGGCACTGGGTAACTTATGCAATAACGAACTTCAGCTTAATCATAGTGATGATTGCTGGTAGTAGCGCCAAAGGGGCACAGCGGTGGATTCCTATTGCTGGTTTCAATGTCCAACCCTCAGAATTTGCCAAAGTCGGCATGATCATCACCTTAGCTGCTTTGCTACACAGGCGCACTGCTTCTACTCTCGAAGGTGTTTTCCGTGTTCTGGCAATCACCGCTGTACCTTGGGGATTAATATTTTTACAGCCAGATTTAGCAACATCAATGGTTTTTTGTGCGATCGTCTTAGGAATGCTTTACTGGGCAAATGCTAACCCAGGCTGGTTAATTCTGATGATTTCTCCGGTGGTTGCCGCCATTTTGTTTAGTATCTCTTGGCCTTTATCAGCACCAATAGTTTTATTTAAAGAACTATCTTTTGGCCCATTAGGGATAGTTTGGTCAGTTGCGATGGCTATTGTGGGCTGGCAAACTCTTCCCTGGCGTCGATTTGGTTTAGGTGCTATCGGTGCATGGACTCTCAATATCCTGGGTGGTGAATTAGGAGTCTTCGCCTGGAAGCATATTTTGAAAGAGTATCAAAAAGACCGACTAACTGTATTCATGAATCCCGATCACGATCCACTCGGTGCTGGATATCACTTAATCCAATCTCGCATTGCTATTGGTGCTGGTGAAATCTGGGGATGGGGTCTGTTCAAGGTGCCCATGACACAACTGAATTTTGTACCAGAACAGCATACAGACTTTATTTTCTCCGCAGTGGGCGAAGAATTTGGTTTTGTCGGTTGTTTAGTAGTGCTGTTTGTCTTCTGCTTAATTTGCTTCCGTCTACTGCATGTTGCCCAAACCGCCAAAGATAACTTTGGTTCCTTGTTGGCTATTGGCGTTTTGTCCATGATTGTGTTTCGCTTGATTGTCAACATTGGTATGACTGTTGGTTTAGCACCTGTGGCAGGAATTCCCCTACCTTGGATGAGTTATGGGCGTTCTGCGATGCTGACTAACTTCATTTCCTTGGGAATAGTAGAATCGGTAGCAAATTTTCGCCAAAGACAGAAGTATTATTGATTCGTCATTAGTCATTAGTCCTACCCTGTGGGTTCGCCTTTGGCGTTCTCGTAGAGTAGCCGCTGGCGCGTCTATGTCCTTTGCTAATGACCAATGACTAATGACAAATGACTATTAACAAGTATTAAGCTATTAAAAGGAAACAAGCGAGGCTAAAAAAATGATTCTGCCTGGAGCAACTGTTCGCGTCAAGAATCCCGCAGATACCTATTATCGCTACGAAGGACTCGTCCAACGGGTGAGTGACGGCAAAGTAGCCGTATTATTTGAAGGTGGTAACTGGGATAAATTAGTTACCTTCCGCCTGAGCGAATTGGAACTCGTAGAAACCACCGCCGGACGTAAAAAAGCCAAATAAGACTTAGTTAGGAGTGAGAAGTTAGGAGTTAGGAGTTATTATTCCTCAACTCCTAACTCCTAACTCTTAACTCTTAACTCAGCACTGGCTCAACGCCCCGCTATCGCTAACAGCACTCTCATGCGCCTCCCCCTACCACAGTTTGCCACTGGCGATCGCCATCCGAACCACATTGCGGAGGTGATTGAAACTACTAGTACCGAATTTTTAGCTCAGTGTTTAGAGCCAGAAGATTTAAGCTTTCCCTCCATGCCACCTTTTGGTAGTTGGGTCTGTTCTGTAGATGAAGAATCTGGCAATCAAATTTATGCTGTAGTTTATTATGCCACAACTATGCCCATAGATTCCGTACACCGGGCGAGAGCATTAGGGTTATCCTTGCAAGACTTACGGGAGGAACAACCTCAAATATTTGCCATGCTCCGTACAGAATTCCGGGCTGCGATCGTGGGATTTGAACTATCTTCGCAAAATCAAAGTTATAACCAAAGAGTATATCAGTATCTTCCACCCCGTCCCCCACAAATTCATCAAGCTGTTTATCGATGTGAACCAGAAGCTATCATTAAATTTACTGAAGAACTAGATTTTTTACGGACACTGCTGTGTATAAATGGTGCGCCAATCGAGTCTTTAGCCGCAGCTGCCATTCGAGATGTATACCAGTTACGCAAAGCTGACCGACAATGGCTAATTAAAGCTGGACGTAGCTTAAGTGTGCTACTAAAAGACGACTACGATCGCTTACGGTTCATTTTGAGTCAAATCCACCCGTAGGTAGTTAATTCTTAAATAATCGCTTAGTTAGTGTAAATTAAGAAGATTTTTGATTTTTCGTCAGGTGGCTTCTCTATTTATTCATATTGATCGGGCGATCGCCGCCAAGGTAATCGCTGTTTTACCATAGCCCCTTCAATTCCTATATATGGAACTAATATCACAAGTTCTTGTTCTGGAACCAACTTCCCAAGTTCTTGGCAAAGAACCAATTGTTCCCTTTGCTATTTTGCTGGTGGTCATCTTAGTTATACCCATCATGTTTGAGCGGCTAAGATTACCAGGATTAGTGGGTTTGGTTTTCTCAGGACTGGTACTTGGACCCTCCGGTTGGAATCTTTTTCAGTCTGACTCACCGATGATTAACCTACTATCAGACATTGGGTTAATTTATTTGCTGTTTGTCGCTGGGCTAGAAATTGATTTAGAACAGTTTCGCCGGAAAAAAAGTCGTGCCTTTGGGTTTGCTAGCTTTACTTTCTGTGTACCCCTACTCATGGGAACCTTAGTAGGGCTGATTTTAGGCTATGGCTGGAATACTTCAATCTTAATTGGCTCTTTATTCGCTTCCTATACCCTTTTGGCATACCCCATAATCAGCCGTTTGGGAGTGATAAACAACGAAGCTGTTACTGTCACCATTGGAGCTACGATTTTTACAAACATTGGTGCAGTACTAATATTAGCCATTTGTGTAGCGGTCTCTCATACTGGTGCATTCAGCTTTGCGAAACTACTCACTTTGTCTGGTTGGTTAATTATTTACTCTGTGGCCGTTGTGACAGGCTTTGATTGGGCAGGCAAAGAATTTTTCAAACGGTCTGGAGACGATGAAGGAAACAAGTTTTTGTTTGTGTTGATTTCTGTATTTCTGGCAGCTGTGGGCGCTCAATTGATTGGGGTAGAAAAAATTGTTGGTGCTTTTTTAGCGGGTTTGGCGGTGAATGAAGCGGTGGGTGAAGGCCCAGTCAAAGAAAAGGTGTTATTTATTGGCAGTGTGCTGTTCATTCCCATTTTCTTTGTTGATCTTGGCTTGCTGATCGATTTACCCGCCTTTGTGAATAATCTGAACACGCTCAAGTTAACCCTGTTGCTCGTAGTTGGTTTGATTATCAGTAAATTGATCGCAGCTTTGTTGACAAAACTGGTTTACCGCTATAAGTGGCAAGAAATGCTAACGATGTGGTCGCTGTCACTTCCCCAGGTTGGTACAACGTTAGCAGCAACGTTAGTGGGATATCAGGCTGGGTTGCTGCCACTGGAAGTATTACACAGTGTGATTGTCTTAATGCTTGTCACATCAACCTTGGGGCCGTTGATCACCAGTCGAATAGCTGTTGGTTTGAATTCCCCACCAGATGAAGATCCAGCACCACCCCTAGCTGAGGAAAACACATCAGAAACAGACAGTGCTTTTACTATAGTCGTACCTATATATAATCCTCAGACACAGCAGTATTTGATTGAAATGGCAGCGTTATTAGCACGTCAGTCTCATGGCAAAATTATACCCCTGGCGATCGCAGCAGCAGCTGCTCACATGGATGCGCCCCAGTTAGAAGCGTCTCTACAACGGAGTGAGTGGTTGTTGAATAAAGCCACGACACAAAGTCGAGCCTTGGGCGTAGCCGCAGAACCAATGCTGCGAATCGATGATGCCTTTGCTCAAGGAATTAGCAGAGCGGCTCGCGAACAAAAGGCTAATTTAATCGTGATGGGTTGGGGTAAACGGACTGGGTTACGAGCGCGTTTATTTGGGAATGTGATTGATGGTGTGCTTTGGGCATCTCATTGTCCAGTAGCAGTGACACGTTTAGTAGAATCACCGAAAAAAATTCAGCGGATCTTAGTACCAATAGAAAATTTAACAGCACCGATATTACAACCTGTACAATTTGCTCAGATGCTAGCCGAGGCAAATCAGAGCCACATTACTGTGCTGAATGTGTGCGATCGCCGCACTAGTTCTAGTAAAATTGCTTGGAGGCGATCGCATCTCTCACTACTGGTATCTAAATTGGCTTTGGCCAATGCCCCAGAAATTCAAATTATTGCTCACGAAAATGTTGCCCAAGCAATTTTGCAGGCAGCAAGATTATATGATTTAGTAATTTTACCTTTTATACGTAATCGTACCAGTCCCGGAGGGTTAGCGATTAGCGATGTCACAACCCAGCTAGCCAGACAACTCACCTGCTCAATTATCATGCTTGGAGAACCGCAACGCACTCAAAGCACAAATTTAATTCTGTCTACTACGGTTAGCAGCATTACATCTGCTGTATGATGTAAGGCGGAATACAGTTCAAGTAAGTGGACTTGGGCTGCGTTAGCGTAGTCCGCACTTCTCTTACGAGACGCTGCGCGAACGACAAGCTCAGTGACCGCCGGAGGCATCAAATTTCCAAAAATATTGGCAATAAATGAATCGGCTGTAGGGATTTACATCTGTATTATTTGCATATATTTGTAGCGCGAGTGTCAACCCGATCTCGACTAATTTTTTGTATCCAATTAAAAACTCAATAGCCGTAAAAATACTTTATATTTTTGAAGATTTGATAAAGATAGGCTGAACAACAAACAATTTTTAAACAATTTTTGTTATTTTGCTAATTAAATTCTTAAGAAAACAGGTAAAAATATAACAAAACTACAACCGTGAAAAAATAAGTAAGTTCAACAACAATTTTTGATTGAGCCTTGTTCTTTTTTTTGTTTTGTATTTTTGTACCCAAGGTGGGTAATCTAAAAGTAAGTGCAATAGCTACTGAAAATATTTGTAAGTAACTGGGAAACTATGAGAATTTTGGTGACGGGCGGTGCTGGGTTTATTGGTTCCCATCTCATCGACCGACTAATGGCTGCTGGGCATGAAATAATATGCTTGGATAATTTTTACACTGGTCATAAACGCAACATTTTGAAATGGTTAGGCCATCCGTACTTTGAATTGATCCGTCACGATATTACCGAACCAATTCGGTTAGAAGTGGATCAAATTTATCATTTAGCTTGTCCTGCTTCACCAGTACATTACCAGTACAACCCAGTTAAAACTGTTAAAACTAACGTGATGGGAACACTGAATATGTTGGGGCTAGCTAAACGTGTGAAAGCACGGTTTTTCCTAGCTTCCACTAGTGAAGTATACGGAGATCCAGAAGTTCATCCTCAAACTGAAGAGTATAGAGGTAGCGTCAATCCCATTGGAATACGTTCATGCTATGACGAAGGTAAAAGAATTGCTGAGACTCTAGCATTTGATTACTACAGGCAAAATAAAGTTGATATTCGAGTTGTGCGAATATTCAACACCTACAGGCCGAGAATGTTAGAAAATGATGGTCGGGTAGTGAGCAACTTTATAGTTCAAGCCTTGCAGGGTAATCCTTTAACCGTATACGGTGATGGTTCGCAAACTCGTAGTTTCTGCTACGTTTCCGATTTAGTAGAAGGATTCATCCGCCTAATGAATAGCGACTACATTGGCCCAATGAACCTGGGTAATCCTGGTGAATACACGATTTTACAATTGGCACAAACAGTGCAAAATATGATCAATCCAGACGCGCAGATTAAATTCGAGGCACTACCTTCGGACGATCCCCGACGTCGCCAGCCTGATATCACAAAGGCAAAAACTTGGTTAAATTGGGAACCTACTATTCCTCTGGAAGAGGGTTTAAAACTAACAATAGAAGATTTTCGCGATCGCATTCAAAGCGATGTCAATAATTCAACCACCTGAGTGGCGTCTAGTGTCGCTCTGAATTTTTATGCAGGCTAATCCCATCGGTAGCTAGTATATTTAGTTGCTGAGTTTTCCCAAATGTGTAAGTGTAAAATTGATAACTTCTTTTTGAAGATTAAGCCCAAATAAGTGAGGAGTTAAATAAATGCGTGTTTGCGTTATTGGTACTGGTTACGTTGGTTTAGTTACAGGTGCTTGCTTGGCTCATATTGGGCATGATGTAATTTGCGTAGACAACAACGAAGAAAAAGTTAAGTTAATGAAGTCTGGGCAGTCTCCAATTTTTGAGCCAGGACTCTCAGAAATTATGCAGTCTGCCATTCAAACAGAGAAGATTCATTTTACTAGCGATCTTGCTGCTGGAGTTTCCCACGGAGAAATTCTGTTTATTGCTGTGGGAACGCCACCTTTACCCACTGGTGAAAGTGATACTCGTTACGTCGAAGCTGTAGCCCGTGGGATTGGAGAAAACCTCAACGGTGGTTATAAAGTCATAGTGAATAAATCTACAGTACCCATTGGCTCAGGTGACTGGGTGCGGATGCTTGTTCTAGATGGTGTTGCAGAGCGGCAGAAAACACTGATACCCGCGGGTGGAGTGCCAAGTGATGAGAAATTACCTGAATTTGTAGCCGAGTTTGATGTAGTCAGCAATCCAGAGTTTTTGCGCGAAGGCTCGGCAGTTCACGACACCTTTAACCCTGATCGCATCGTACTAGGAGGCAATAGCCAAAGAGCAGTAGCCTTAATGCAACAACTGTATGCCCCGATTGTAGAACGCAAGTACGCTGAAGATCAATCTTTACCCCCAGTGCCAATTCTGGCAACAGACCTGAGTTCGGCAGAGATGATCAAATACGCTGCGAATGCCTTTTTAGCCACTAAGATTAGTTTTATTAACGAAGTTGCTAATATTTGCGATCGCGTCGGTGCTGATGTCACCCAAGTAGCCAAAGGTATCGGTCTAGATTCACGCATTGGTAACAAGTTTTTACAAGCTGGTATTGGTTGGGGTGGTTCTTGTTTTCCCAAAGATGTCTCAGCTCTGATTCACACTGCTGATGACTATGGTTATGAAGCCCAGCTACTAAAATCCGCTGTCAGTGTCAACGAACGTCAGCGGTTGATTGCTTTGGAAAAACTCCAACAAGTTCTGAAAATTCTCAAAGGCAAAACAGTCGGACTACTCGGACTGACCTTCAAACCCGATACCGACGACTTGCGAGACGCCCCAGCACTCATCCTAATTGAGCAGCTAAACAGACTTGGAGCCAAAGTCAAGGCCTACGACCCCATTATCTCCCAAACAGGTATGCGTCATGGTCTTTCTGGGGTGTTAGTAGAAACCGATGCTGAAAGACTAGCCGATGGCTGTGATGCTTTAGTACTCGTCACCGAATGGCAGCAGTTCAGCACTCTGGATTATGTGAAGATGGCAAAACTGATGGCCCACCCCGTTATCATCGATGGTCGTAACTTCCTCGACCCCGAAGCAATGATACGCGCTGGATTTCAATATGTAGGCGTGGGAAGATAAAAAGTTAGGAATTAGGAGTGATAAATAAAAATTAATTACAATCTATAATTAACAACTCCTAACTCCTTTCAAAATCAAAACCTAAAGATTTAAATTACCGCCTAAATGATTTTAGGCGGTATTTAATTTGTTTAAATCACTCTACTTTAATTTGTTGCCTATAATTTTGGATTAAGGACTATTTGGAATACGTTCAATTTCAGCATATCCACTGAAAATAATTTTTTTACCTTCAGTTTCTAATCGGTTGAGGCGCATTTTCACTCCATCAAGGTCAAAACGATCCAAATCGACCATATTATCTAAAATTTCTACCAGCGCTA
Organism: Nostoc sp. GT001; assembly: GCF_030382115.1. Lineage (NCBI taxonomy): Bacteria > Bacillati > Cyanobacteriota > Cyanophyceae > Nostocales > Nostocaceae > Nostoc > Nostoc sp. GT001. The sequence continues at coordinate 6,004,081 of NZ_JAUDRJ010000003.1, read as the reverse complement.
CGCTCAAGGTTTGTGAGATTTCCCGTTGTGCTTCTGGCACTTGGTCAAGTTGAATTTTCGGATCTTTGAAAGAAACTCGCCGCCGTCTTTCAATACCTACAGTTAAAATCATGCTCAAGGGTACGAGTTCGCCATTGTTTAAATCTGCTTTTGCTACAAGCTGTAAGCGATTTTCTGGCAATAGCTGTACCTGAACATCTGTAAAGGAGACTGGTTCACCGCCAGATAATTCTGTCAGTGATGGTACGGTGAGGTTAAGCAGGCGCTTTTTCACCAGTTCCGCATTAAAGGCTTGGTTTATGCCTGCTTCTGATAATATGACTTGAGCGATCGCTTGAGTGGGCTGTTTAAGGCTAAGTTTTCCACTTAAAACCGAGCCGAAGTCAATGGCCACCGCATCAGTTTCAAACGACATCTCCTCAACCGCGAAATCTCTCCGAATCACCAAGCCACGACCGCTCATTTTGAAGCTATCAATGCTGCCTTGCAAGAGCTTGCTGGAGGGGTAGCAGCGCACAAAGACTTCTACTGACTCGCTTTGAGTAAACAGGTGGCGAATCGTTTGGCTGGCGACTGTGTTGAGCATTCGCTCTCCCCAATCTGTGCTTTTAGGATCTTGTAAACCAGTAAGTCCGCCGAACATGTGGTTTTGGGTCTCTAGAAGTTCTTTGTACTTTTGTAACAAATCGTGAAGAATACAGCAAGCGATCCCGTGATTAATTGTACTGATGGATAGGCGTAGGATAGCTGATGGTTGACGAGATGACGTATTAAATATTACTAATTAAACTTAGTAGGAAGAAAGTCGCAGCATTCATGACACTAGTAATCATACGCTAAAGTTTTATGTAGTAATGGGTTGAGAGTAAACACCCCACTTTTGGGTGTTAAGTGCGACTTTTAAGCAAGCTGCGTAGGCGCAGCCCGCACTTCTCTACGAGACGCTGCGCGAACGGCTGCGCTCAGTGACCGTCGTAGACATCGCTTGTCCAATAAATATATAGCTAGCGATCGCTCCACAGTTTTTATAATCTTAAATTCATTAATAAAGTTATTACAATTGGATGATTATATACCAGTGACGCTAGTCTAGATTGGTCATAATCGCGCACTCCGAGCCAGAGAAAATAGTTTTAAAAGTTATTGGCGGGATGCTTGGGTAAAAATGAATTTTGCTTGGGAGCGAATAAAACCAGAAAGATATCAGTGCGAAGGAGTGTCAGAGTTTGTCGCCAGACATCGCTAAAGTATCTTATTTCAACGAACTCCTAACTCCTAACTCCTAACTTTATTTATTTACCACTATAAAAAAAGGCAATTTCTTTTTCTTTTAGAGGTGCAAAACCAGCATCTACGAGTAATTGGTCGAGTTCTGCTTGGGGAATGTGTTTTGCACCAATCCGCACAATACGCGATCGCATGGTATTAGATACACCACTGCGCTGTCTATTGGCTTCTAGCGCCATAACTTTACCATAAAGTTCTAGCTTGGCAGGTGGAATAGGAGAACCATCAAAATCAATTCCCTGTGCGATCGCTTCGTCAATCGCATCAGCTCCTGTAGTAGTCTGATTCCCTGGGTTAGTTTCGGTAGGCATGTTGATTTTCTCTTCTTCGCTATGGGTAGATTTTACCAGCCTTGCTGACACCAAAGCTGCCAACCTTCAAACTCACCGAAACACTTCTGAGTGCTGAGTAACGTTAGCGGATAGCTAAGGTTTAGCCCGTGCTGAGTAAAAAAGTAATCATCGTATTCAACGTTTTAACTATAGGGTAACTCAGTACTCAGCACTCCTAAAGTTAGACTAATCACGAGCTTGTCGCGTCACCACACCACCAACAAACGCCCCTAATATAGTTCCTGTCCATAGTCCTGTTGTACTACCTTGCCACATTGCACCTGGTGTCATCCAAGCATTGCACATCTCCTTTAAACCCCAAGGTTGGTTCTGGCACTTTTGGCTATGCAGCATCATGGTGATTTGCCCACTGGTGTAAGCGCTCAAAAAACCTGATGACAGTGCCAAGAAAGTGCAAATTAAAATTCTGTTTTTTGTCATTTGTCATTTGTCATTGGTCATTGGTCATTATGCCCTATGCCCAATGCCCAATTCCCAATGCCCCATTCCCAATCAACCTGTATTTCTCATCCCGGCTGCAATACCATTAATAGTTAACAATGCTCCTCGCAGTAACTCGCCTTTGCTATAACGAGAATGAATTACTCCAGAAGTAGCAGTAGAATTTTGGGACTGCCGTAGACGCTTGAGTAGTGAAACTTGGATAAATCCCAAGGGGACAATTGTGCCATTACGTAACTGCACAGATCGTTGCAATACCGGATCGCCATCTAATAGTCGATTGTGATCGGTGATTTTTAACACCAAATCTCTTGTCAGATAGAACTCGCTAGCAATTTGGTCAAACACCTTGTCAAAGCGAACTTGATCTTCTGGTTTTGACAGTTCTTGGACATAGTGGTGTGCCATTTGCATATCTACTTTTGCCAAAGTCATCTCGGCTTTAGAAATCACCATCTTGAAAAAGGGCCACTTAACATAAAAGTAGCGTAGCAATTTCAAGTGTTCTTCTGGTTCTGCGTTCAGGAATTCTTGTAATGCTGTGCCAACGCCATACCACGAAGGAAGTAAAAAGCGAGTTTGCGTCCAGCTAAATACCCAAGGAATAGCTCGCAGACTGCTTAAATCTTTCTTACCAGATGGACGGCGTGCGGGACGGGAACTAATTTGCAGTTGGCTAATTTCTTCAATGGGAGTTACTTCGTGAAAGAAATCAACAAAATCAGGCTGTTCGTAAATTAAAGCACGATAATGTTGGCGCGATCGCGCTGCTAATTCTTCCATAATCTCATTCCAGGGTTCAATATCATCAAACCCTGTTCGCAGCAGACTAGCTTGAATCACGGCAGTGGTGATGGTTTCCATGTGGTACAAAGCCAAGTCCAACAAGGAATATTTGGAAGCTAAAACTTCTCCTTGTTCGGTAATCTTGATTCGCCCATTGATACTATGACCTGGTTGAGCCAAAATAGCTTCGTAAGCGGGACCGCCACCTCGTCCCACAGAACCGCCGCGTCCGTGGAAAATCCGCAAACTTACATCATAGTTTTCTGCTATTTGTTGCAGTGATTTTTGGGCTTTATGAATTTCCCAGTTGCTGCTTAAAAAACCAGAGTCTTTGTTGCTGTCAGAATACCCCAGCATGACTTCTTGCAAGTTTGTGGGAAGCGGGGAGGAAGCAGGGGAGCAGGGGAGCAGGGGAGCAGGGGAAGTAGGGGAGGATGAGTTTTCATCCACAACACTCTCTGCTTTTGTCTGTTCGTAGCCATCGGCTAACAAAGCGCGATATAACGGCAGTTCAAACAGGTTCCGCATCACGCTTCTGGAGCGTTGTAAATCTTCTACTGTCTCAAATAGGGGGACTACTTGAATAGTTCCGACGGCAATGGCGGGGTCAAAAAGTCTGGCTTCTTTGGCTAACAGTAGTACTTCCAGCACGTCGCTCACGTCGCGACACATGCTGATAATGTAAGTTTGGCAGATGTTGAGACCAAATTCTTGTTGCAGCGATCGCACGACGCGAAAGGTTTCAATTACATCGTTGGTTTTTTCCGAAAATGGCAATTCTGCCGGAATTAATGGCCTGCGGGTTTGCAGTTCTCCTGTGAGCCAAGCAACTCTTTGCTCCTCGGATAGTTCGTTGTAAGGTTGAGGTAATATTTGCAGGTATTCCAGTATTTCATTGAGCGCATCGGCGTGGCGAGATGATTCTTGGCGGATATCTAACTGTGTCAAGTTAAAGCCAAAAATTTCTACCTGACAGATGAGATTTTCTAATTCTCGACAACTTAAACCTGTTTCTGTCAAGTTCCGCTGAATCATTCGCAGCTCTGCTAAAAAATCGGCTCCCGAACGATACAGAGGGCTATCTTGATTTGTTGGCGTTTCCCGATTGTACAAAGCGAGATTGCGATCGCGAGTATTTTCCAATCGTTTCAGCACATAAGCCAGTTTGAGCCGATAGGGTTCTTGTCGATAACGTAGCGCCAGCGCGTCGTAGACTTCGCTCAACTGGGATTGATCTAATTCTAGAGATTCCAGTAAGTCTGGTAAAACATCACTCCAATGCATCGACACACTCAACAATTCAATCAGATTTTTCACTGACTGAATATATCTACCCAGCACCATTTTGCGCTGATAGCAAGCCGTTTTCCAGGTAATTTCAGGTGTAACTGATGGGTTTCCATCTCTGTCTGAGCCTACCCAGGAGCCAAAAGAGCAAAAGTTTTTACTCGGTGGTTCTAGCCAAGGAAAGGTATTGGATAGAGTATGTTTGAAACGTTTATACAGTTGCGGAATGCCATCAAATAAAACTTCTTGGAAGTAGTGCAGGGCATAATCTACTTCATCTAGCACTGTGGGTTTGAACTGGTGAAGTTCGTCTGTACGCCACCATAGGCGAATCTCTTCGAGCAATTGTTCGCGCACATCTATTGCTTCCCAAGGATATGCTCCTGGTGTGCTACCAGAGTGGTTTTCCAAGGTATCCAGTTTTTGCAAAAGTTGTACCACCTGTCGCTGCTTATCGCGGATGGTATGACGAACAATTTCTGTTGGATGCGCTGTAAAAACTAACCGCACATCCAGATGTGCAATTAGACGTTGAATTTGCTGGGGTGGGACATTCAGTTTGAATAAATAGGGAAACAAGGCAGCAAAAGTACCTTTTGGTTTGACTTGCGCCTTTTCGAGATAATTCTTTTTGAGGAAGTCTGCTGCTATTCCCTTGCTAACAGGCGCGTCATCTTCTCTTTGATTAGAGGAATAGTTAACATTGGACAGTGTTTCCGGCTCTATTTCCTCTGTATCTGCTTCATAGCGGCTCAATTGCTGCCGTTGTTCGTATTCCTGCTCTATGATGTTAATCAACTGAAAATATAGAGCAAAAGCACGAGCCGCACGAATTGCTTCGTTGATATTTAGTTGTTCAATTAATTTGACGGCTGAGGATGCTTGGTCATTTGTTGCTTGTCCTTCTGGCGAACATAGATCGCGTAACTGACGCAACAAGTCCACCATATTTTGACCACATTCTTGCCGGAGAACTGACTCCCACAATTCTTCCACTACCTGGAGACGATGGCGCAAAAATAATTCCGACACCGGGTATATATCAGCAGTTTGAGACGAAGAGTATAAAAGGGAACCCATATTCTCTATTCTTGTAAAGCTAATTACTGTTTACGGTTCTAGGTTTTGCACTTAATGCTCACCGGGTTGTTCCTGAGCAAATAATTATTTGGTGTATATCTTCTCATCTTGATTGATTTCGTGTTCATCTGGGAAGTCTAGATTGGGTAGGCGATCGCCTCGAAATAATTCTTCACTAGCTTCTCCTATGGCTTCTAGTGCTCTTACTGTAGTTTTTCCAGTAATCAGCAGCAGTAATATAGACGCTGTACCTATTTGTAAAAGGAACGATTGAGGAATGGGAAACAAATCCAGATTGGATGCGGGTTTAGGTGAAGACTGTTGGTTGGTAGGAGGCATTGCTAATTTTTGGTTATGGGAAGCATGAGTAAGAAGGAGTTAGGAGTTAGGAGTTAGGACTTAGGAGTTAAGATGGCTCCAACGATAAAGGGAGGGAGTTTAATGAGATAAGCTTATTGTTTGTTTCACCCGTCAGGGGCATTAGAGCAGTGGGACGCAAATCCGGCTTTCAAGGACAAGTTATCAACCAGTCATATAGAATTATTCTGACTTCTGGCTCCTAACTTTTAACTCCTAACTCCTAACTTCTGATTTCTGACTCCCTATTAGTAAAATAAACGCAAAACTCAACATNNNTCAGACTTGCACCTATACAAGACTATCTTGTCCGATTTTGTGAGCTACGAAGGTAACAAAATTGTTAAAAAAAAACGTCAGAGTGTGATAGANCCTATGGTTCTAGTTTACAAGTGCAGGCACTATCCCCCAACCATCGCTTCCTGTAAAGTTAACTGAGCATGAAAACAGTATTACCAGATCGCCAGCAATCCTTAGTGCAATGGGTGAGCCAAGCAACAGGGATCAACACTTTCGGAGTGAAAGTCCGGTTGCGGGGAAATGACCTTCATATTCTTTGTGAAGGTACAGAATGTCCGCAGCGTTGGCGTACTTTGTCTGATTTGCTGCAAGCACTACAGCAAACAAACTTAGATATCCTCACAAGCAGCGAACAAACTTCAATATATCAAGTATTTGTCTATGGTCGCAGAAAAGGGGAACAGCGCCCCTCATGGTGCCATCGAGTTCACTTGAATCAAATAGATAAGCATCTCGATCAGGTGCAACAAGCACTGCTAGCAGACTCGGAAAAATCAAAACAACCGGGTGGGGCGCTAATTGTCTCTAACGAAAGTTTGGCACGCCAAGGAAATCCAGAAGCGATCGCTCGATATCTAAGCGAAACTCTGAGTACGTTAGGTGTATCGATACAGGTAAAGATTAAGCTATATAAGCCCAAGAATTCTCAGCCAGAAGAAAATCGCCTGTGGATATTTTGCCAGTCGAGTTATAGCCCTGATGCATCGTTGCTTGCCGAACCCATAGCACAAAAGTTGCGTTATCTCAAGCTTTCCGGCTACCAAGATGCCGTAATTGTTTCTCAGGTGAGCGGCGAAACTGCCCCTGATTGGCTGCTGCGGGTAGATTTGACACCACCAGAGGTAATGCTGAAGGAGTGGGCGCGTTGGGGAGATATCCAAGCGATCGCTCGATTATTAACTGAGGTACTATCAGGATTAAAAGTTGGTGTCCAAGTTTCTTTGAAAGAATCAACGCTACATATTTTTTGTATCCCAGCTTTCGATCCTTTAGGAACTGCCCCAATTCCAGACAAGGTAGTGTGCTTAGAGGCGATTTTACCGCAACTAGAAGCGATCGCTCCTCAAGGCATTCTCGCCGCCACCATATACGGGCAAAAAGCAGGTGACAAGGAACCCACTTGGATTGATTGGCTGGCTTTACCCGCAGCAAACCATCCCGCCTTTGCCCTATCACCACTTGATTTGGCAAATACTGGTGATGAACCAGCGATCGTATTTTTAATAGAGCGCTTACTCAATCCTGATTTGGATTGGCGATTATTGACAGGTGGAATTCGCGTACTTCTACTGAACAAAAATGGTTTATTGCACATTATGTGTGATGCACCTGTTTGTCCACAGCGGCAACAAGTAGCAAGTAAAATTACGCAGTTTATCCGTCAGTTAAAAATTTCCGGTATTATAGGAGTACGTATCTACGGTCGCCGGGCTGGGAATAAAGAACCTTTTTGGCATTATGGCGTCGATCTTGAATATCGCCAACGTTTAGTACCAGAAGCAACCCCAGAATTTGCTGCTACTTCTATATACATCAACGATTTAGTAACACCTGAGACTAGTGAGCCAATTTTGCGCCCAGACTTAACGACAGAAGAAGTTCAAAATTTTGTAACAGAAGTAGCGCGAGATTGGATAGCAACGGCGAGTTCAACCGCGAGAAAATTCCTCTTGAAAAGCCAGCTATTTACCGAAAGCAACGAGCCAGCCGAACGTAATCATGATGTTCAAGGAATTAAAATTGCTCTAGTTTGGGGAACACTGGGATTATTACTCACCCTCCAAACCGATTGGGTATTGGGTCGAATTATTGCACGTAATACGCCCAGTTCGCCAAAAGTCGCTAGTGTTACCCTCCCATCTTCGTCTTCCGAGCAAAAAGCATCTTTGACATCTGGGAAAAATCAGACTGAGAAAACAACATTTTTTAGCAGCACTTCCAAAACAAAATCTCCTCCAAATCAGAGTTCTGTCTTTAACGCTTCGGAATTTACCCAGAGTGATGATACCCCAAAAAATAATTTGGCAGCCGCACCACTGAAGGAAAAAGCAACCGCAACAGCTATTCTTTTAGCAGCGCGATCGCAGATGCCAAGTTTTAATGTCAGGCAATTAGACGAGCAACTAGCACTGTATAAACAGCGTTTAGCTAGAACTGGTAGTCCCCCGGACGTGTTGATTATTGGCTCCTCCCGCGCCCTCAGAGGAGTAGATCCCGCAGCACTTTCTAAAGCTTTAGCAACTCAAGGCTATCCAAATGTTGACGTGTTTAACTTCGGGATCAACGGTGCTACGGCACAAGTTGTAGACTTTGTGATTCGTCACGTACTAGAACCATCAGAACTACCCAAAATAATTATCTGGGCAGATGGTGCGCGTGCTTTCAACGGTGGACGCGAGGATATTACCTTTAAATCGCTGGCTGCATCAGCTGGTTATAAACAAGCATTTCAAAAAACACCAACAACGGCAAGTAGCAATGATTTGCCAGAAAATACGGTAAATTCGGGAGAAGAAAAGACAAAGGAAGAAAAACAGGAGATTAGTACTTATGAAGCCGTCAATCAGTCGTTAAATCAGGCTCTAGCCTCTGTTTCTACTAGCTATCAAAACCGCGACCAAATTAAAAGTTTACTACAAAAACAATTGCTCGTATTTGGTAAGAATCAGGCAGTTGCATCACAAAAACAGTTGACAGACGGGACTTCGGATGAAAGTATTTCCCAGCAAGCCGTTGACTTTGATGGCTTTCTACCCTTGTCTATTCGCTTTAATCCCGCGAGATACTATCAAAAACATTCTAGAGTTCCCGGAAATTATGACAACGACTATAAATCTTTCCAAGTAGAAGGACAGCAAGATACTGCTTTTCAAGAAGTGCTTCAGTTTACCCAGTCCCAGAAAATCTCCTTAGTGTTTGTCAACATGCCTCTGACGGCAGATTATTTAGATCCAGTGCGTAAACAATATGAGCAACAATTTCAGCAATATATGTTGCGTTTGGCTACTAATCCCAACTTTATTTATCGTGATTTGAGTCAACAGTGGCCAAAAGTAAATGATTTCTTTTCCGATCCTAGCCACCTCAATCGTTTTGGTGCATACGAAGTCTCGAAAAAGCTAGCTAACGATCCGATGATTCCTTGGCCGGTGAAGTAGGAAGTATGGGAAGCAGGGGAGCAGGGAGACAAGGGGACAAGGGGGATTACTAAAGCTAATGCTCAATGACAAATGACAAATGACTAATGACTAAAAAATGAACTTTATATCAATTTTCTATGGACTGTTCCTATTGAGTGTATTAGGAATTTACTGGTCTTTAGCACAACATAAATTGCGATTGTGGACGCTGCTAATTGCTAGTTTGGTTTTCTATTCATCTTTGCACATTCAATACATACCATTACTATTAGCATTAACGTTTATCAATTTCCGTATAGGGCTGGAAATTGGTAACAACACATCACCAGGAAAACATTCTCTTGACTGGCAAATTTCTAATGAAGAGTGGCAATTTGCTCAAGTTGATTGGAATCGTCGCCGTCTAAAGGTTTTGTGGGTGGGTATAATTCTAAATGTTTTACTGCTATTAGCTTTTAAGTATTTTACCCCTTTATTCAAGTTTGTTTTTCATGTCCAAACAAACTCATCAGATAGCTCTTTTAAATTAATTGCACCTTTAGGAATTTCATTTTTCACCTTTGAATGTATTGCTTATTTAATAGATGTCTATCGCGGTGCCCCTGCTACTGATAATTTTCTTAAATTTGCTACATACAAATTATTCTTCGTCAAACTGATTTCAGGGCCGATTACGCGCTATCACAACTTAGCAAATCAATTCAATACACTAGAATTACCTAGTACTAATAGAGTTGCTGAAGCGCTGTGGTTGATTGCTAGGGGCGCAGTCAAAAAAGGTATTTTTGCAGACCACTTGGGAATTTTTGTAGATTTATGTTTCGGTAATTTGCAACGGGCGGGTAGTACGGATCTCTGGTTAGCTACATTCGCTTATGGCTTGCAATTATATCTAGATTTCAACGGTTACGTAGATATTGCCCGTGGTAGTGCTATGCTTTTCGGCTTGGTTCTACCTGAAAATTTCGACTTTCCTTATTTCAGCACCAATATCTCAGAATTTTGGCGGCGCTGGCACATGACTCTGGGAGATTGGCTACGTAACTATGTCTACTTTCCGTTGGGTGGTTCCCGTCGGGGTTTAGTCCGTACCTGCTGGAATTTATTTCTTGTGATGCTAATTGCTGGTATCTGGCACGGTGCCGCTTTGGGTTATGTCGTTTGGGGTATACTCCACGGATTGGCTTTGGTGGTTCATCGACTTACAGATTCTATAAGCGATCGCTCTGAAAATCTAGAACAATTCTGGCAAAATCCTCTGGGTATCTTTGTCGCTTGGTTCTTAACTCAACTGATGGTTTTTACCTCTTGGATTTGGTTCCGTCTACCTAATCTCCAAGACTCTTCTTTGGTAATTCGGCATCTTTGGGGTTATCCGGCTGACGCCCAGTTTGCTGAAAAAGTCTATGTAGAAGCCTTAAATATGAGCCAATCCCAACTCGCTTGGGTACTTCTAGGTTTAGCTGCGCTTATGACTGTAGTCTATGCATTCAATCGAATGCTGAAGTTAGAGTTTAACTGGCCTCTTAAGCTTGTCTTCGTCCCCCTATGTTTTTACGCTGTTTGGTTATTAGCTCCTGAAGGCAGTTTGCCCTACATCTACTTTGATTTTTAACTGGACTATCAGACAATATAGAACTTATTATCTCGTTACAAATCAGCAAGACTTAAAATGTTTCTAAATGGTAAATTGTAAAGAAGTGTAAAGGAAAAAACTAGGCGATCGCATCATTGAAAGTGATAGCTAGATTGTAGTTTAAATGGCTTAAAAAGCCTCAATCCATTACTTTCATGACTATTGTTTATAGTAGAAAACTTTACAGTTAGATGAGCTTTGTTAAAGTATTTTATTACAGAGTATTAAGTCACAGATCGCGTCAAAATAAATTAATGTAGACTGTATTTCAACAAGCAAAAATAAACTCCGCTTGTTCCATATTTAACAACCCATTGCACTTATAAAACAATGACCACAACCTTACAACGGCGCTCTGACGCTAACGTATGGAATCGCTTTTGCGAGTGGATCACCAGCACCGACAACCGTATTTACATCGGTTGGTTTGGTGTTCTCATGATCCCAACCCTACTAGCTGCTACAACTTGCTTTGTGATTGCTTTCATCGCTGCTCCTCCCGTGGACATCGACGGCATCCGCGAACCAGTTGCAGGTTCTTTGATCTACGGAAACAACATCATCTCTGGTGCAGTTGTTCCTTCTTCAAACGCAATCGGCTTGCACTTCTACCCAATCTGGGAAGCTGCTTCCTTAGATGAGTGGTTGTACAACGGCGGTCCTTACCAGTTAGTAATTTTACACTTCTTGCTCGGTTGCGCTGCCTACCTTGGTCGTCAGTGGGAACTTTCTTACCGCTTAGGTATGCGTCCTTGGATCTGCGTAGCTTACAGCGCACCTCTGGCTTCCGCTACCGCAGTATTCTTGATCTACCCCATCGGTCAAGGTTCATTCTCTGATGGTATGCCTTTAGGTATCTCTGGAACATTCAACTTCATGATTGTGTTCCAAGCAGAACATAACATCTTGATGCACCCCTTCCACATGTTAGGTGTGGCCGGTGTATTCGGCGGTTCATTGTTCTCAGCAATGCACGGTTCTCTAGTAACTTCTTCCTTGGTGCGTGAAACCACCGAAACCGAATCCCTTAACTACGGTTACAAATTCGGTCAAGAAGAAGAAACCTACAACATCGTTGCAGCCCACGGCTACTTCGGTCGTTTGATCTTCCAATACGCTTCCTTCAACAACAGCCGTTCACTGCACTTCTTCTTAGCAGCATGGCCTGTCGTCGGAATCTGGTTCACCGCCTTGGGTGTCAGCACGATGGCATTCAACCTGAACGGTTTCAACTTCAACCAATCAATCATTGACTCCCAAGGTCGCGTCATCAGCACCTGGGCAGATGTAATCAACCGCGCTAACTTGGGTATGGAAGTAATGCACGAGCGTAACGCTCACAACTTCCCCTTAGACTTAGCTGCTGGTGAAGTTGCTCCTGTAGCAATGACTGCTCCTGCTATCAACGGCTAATACTTAAGTATTCGCTAAATAAAAAGCGCCCTCCAGAAATGGGGGGCGCTTTTTACGGCTTTTGTGGAACATAGCTTAAATAATAGCGTTTTTATCCCTCCCTTAGAAAGTGGCGATCGCTTAACCCGCTACGAATTTGAGCGTCGTTATACAGGAAACTATCCCACTAATAATATTTTGAATATTTTGTGAATCCAGATGTGGATAGTGATGTTATGTGAACCTGACATAACTCATTTTGCAACTTTTCTTTTCCCAGATATTAACTCTAGCTTCGGAAAATAACGCTGCCAGATTTGCCGTACTAGCAAAAGTAGACTGATAATTTGCCGCACTTGTTGAATTTGTATTTGTAGCGCTTGATTTCTCTGCCGTAAGTTATAAATATTTTGTTGGCTGAGATAAATATTTTCGGGTGCTTTATTCAGTGCTGCATTGGTACAACTTTCATAGGTGGTTAACCTATCTGCTATATATGCTAGCTGCTGCTTAAGTTGCCACACCCGCCAAGCCACATAGAGTAGTACCAGTGAAATCAGGGTGTTAATTATGACAACTAAAATTACCATTGTTTATCTTGACCAATATTAGCTTTGAGGAATTGTTATATATACTTGATTTGGCNTCTTATTTAATGATGAAAAAACTAGAGGATATAATTTATGGCACAGAGTACATTCTGGATTCTGGCAATAAAAAGNNNTTAGATAATGCTCTAAGCGATATTGAGAGGCTTTGCNNNGTGAAAATTAGTGTAACAAAGGCTGATGGCTAAAAAATCGCCAATTTGCCAATTTTGTAACAATGATATGTCCACACCTTGCAAAACCACAGCTACAATTGCCAAGGATTCACGACTCGGNTTTGCGAAATCAACCCGTATGTTCCATAAGCCCCATCATTACTACCTTTCACTTCTTAATCTGATAATCCTAGTCAATTTGGAGCTTTGNTGGGATGTAAGCACAATGGTATAGACCCTTCAACAGATGGTGAGAGAACTACACTACCCTCCTTGGATACTCCCCAGCATTGCCTTTATTATTGTGCTCCTACCTCTACCAGTTTTCCAGTCTGTCGTGTGCAGTTAACTAATATTTTGCCCGCAAAAACCTCACTAGTGGTTCACCAACCAAAAATTGCTGGGTGTGGAGTTGGGAAACAGATAAGGGACTTGCGGAGAAAATCTTTTAATTCCTCTTCCCTTTACCTTTTTATTTGCCGAAGGCTTCCCCATCAGCCCTTAACCTCTTCCCGCTGAAGACTTTCCCCTGGTATTTTACTAATACTTTACCAATAATGATTATCTTTTTTTATACATCCAGTAGGAGTTGAGGATGTCAAAAAAATCACCATTGAATAATTTCTTCCCAGTTATTCTTGCTGCCTTGACAATTGGATTTGTTGGATGTAGAAATCAAGCTGTAAGCACTACATTCACTCAGACTAACACCCAGGTAAATGAGAATCTTCCCCGAGTTGTAGCTACTACAAGCGTACTGTGTGACTTAACCAAACAGGTTGCCGGAAATACAGTTAACCTCACCTGCTTAATTTCTCCTACCGCCGACCCCCAATTTTATAAACCAAAACCGGAAGATCGTAAAGCCATTGAGCAAGCTAATCTTATTCTTTATAATGGCTACAATTTTGAACCAAATCTGATCAAGTTAATTAAAGCGACTAAAAACCCTACACCAAAAATAGCTGTCGCTCAACTGGCAGTGCCTAAGCCACAAAAATTTCAGGCAGGTGGTAAGAATATAACCGATCCTCATGTTTGGCACAATACCAAAAATACTATCAGAATGGTGGAGGTAATTAATAGTAACTTAAGAAAATTACAATCTAGTGATGCAGAGGCTTATAGCAGTAATACTAAAAAAATTACTAATGAACTCACTCAACTAGATAGTTGGATTAAGTCAAGAATTGCTAGTATTCCTACCAAAGAACGTAAGTTAGTTACAACCTCTGATGCACTGAGTTATTACGCTAAAGCATACCGTATTTTATTGGCAGGAGGATTGCAAAGTATTAATACTAAAGAAAAACTGACAGCAGAACGAGTCAATAATTTAGCTACAAACATTAAACGGACTAAAGTATCAACAATTTTTGCTGAAGTGGAAATTAATCCTAATTTGATTCAATCTATAGCCAGAGAAGCTGAAGTGGACATTTCTGATAGAAAGCTATATGTTGAGGGACTTGGGGAACCAGGAAGCGACGCTGACACTTATCAGAAAATGATGATTGCCAATACACGCACAATTGTAGAAGGACTAGGAGGCACGTATTTGATGTTTGAAAGAAAAGCTGCTAAGTAGCCAGAATATCAATTTAGTAATCCGAAAAACTCAGTTTATTTAGTAGTAAGTTGGATTGAGGAACGTAGCTTGCTTCCCGTTTGCGTAGCGTCCTGAAGGGAAGGTTAACCCAACATTTAAGGGACTTGCGTGAAAATAAAGTACCAATAAACCGAGTTTCGACACTTCGACTGCACTGAGCGCAGTCGAAGTGTCGAAACCCTCCTGGCTGGGACACTATTAACCCGCAGATCCCTAATCATTGTTTCTGTTGGGTTTCACTGCCGTTCAATCCAACCTACATTGATAGATTTTATTATTTAAAATTTAAAATCGTTAGACTGAACGCTCACGACAAGTCCAAAATCTAAAATCCAAAATTGACTCACCATCCCCAAGTACCAGGAGCGCCTTTAAATGGCCCAACAATATCACTGGTTATCCAACCGCCATAGAAGTTACCTGGTTGTGGTTGCACCTCTTCGCCATTAACGTAGCATTTATCCATTAAATGAGCATAAAAAGCTACATAGTCTTTGATAGATTCAAAGGCGGGTGTGGGTTTGGGGTAGAACCAGGCAGCATTATGGACTTCTTTATCACCAACTCGGATTGTGTAGTAACCAGCACTTCCCTTCCACTCACAAAAGCTAGATTGCGGAGTCATCTGTAGATATTCCATTTTGATATCCGCTGGGGGAATGTAGTAAGAAGGAGGATGACTGGTTTCTAAAACACGTTTGGCGCTGTGAGTATCTACAATTACTACTCCGTTAAAGATTATTTGGATATGTTTGGTTGTGTCCTCCAAAAGAGGAGGACGGGGATAATCCCAAACTGATTCTTGTCCGGGAACAGGTTCGATGCGTTGAAAATTAACCATCATCAAGAGTATTGAGTTCTGAAAGAGGAAAAAGTACTCAGTACTAATGTACTTAGTAAAGCAGCAACTCTCCTTGTGGAGTGACTGCGGTCTTTTAACTTAACCCTCTTTATCGTACCTCTTTAAGAGCATCAACTTGCTTGGTAAACAACTCAGTGAATAAACTAAGCACAGTCCGTTCTTCGCGCACTTTTATATTGGCACTGATAGACATACCTGATTGCAAGTTAACTTTTTTGCCCTTAATTACTAGGGATTGCTTATCTAATGAGACTTTTGCCGGAAATCTGTAAAACTGATGGGTTTGGTCTGGCGGTAATGCGTCTGAACCTATCCCAGTCACTTCTCCCTTGATATCGCCAAACTCGCTGTAAGGAAAGGAGTCAATTCTGACATCTACTTTCATCCCTTTTCGCACAAACCCAATATCTTTGTTAGTGATGAAAACTTCAGCGATATAGTTTTCTTTGGGGACAATTTGCAACAGTTTTGTAGTTGGAGTTGCGACAAATCCAGGATTTTTTGCTTGCAAATCAAAAACTGCACCAGCTACAGGCGCGCGAAGTTCTTGATATTTAACGTTTAACTGTGATTGAGATATTTTACTATTGACATCTGCCAAACGCTGCTCATTCTCCAGCATAACTTTCATGAATTGGCTATCGATTGTGGCAATCTGCTGTTTGTTCTGGGCTATCTTATCTAAAATGTTTTTATCAGAAACAGCCACCGTATTGCTTAATTCTTGTTGTCCTTTTTCTATATCAAACTGGAGGCGTTTCAGTTCTTCACCTAGTTGTGCTACTTCTGCCGTGCGGTTTTGTACTTCTTGTTGCTGGTTAAGATACTGAAGTTGAGAAATACCACCTTCTTCTGCTAATATCTTTAGCTTACTTAAAATTCCCTCTTGAATGGCTAAACTTGATTTACTATCTTCCAGCTTAATTTGATTTTGAATCAGTTGTTTTTTAGTCTTTTCTACTTCTAATCGCGCTGCGGAAGAGCGAGAGTCTAATTCCTGTTTGGCAACTCGTAGAAGTTGTTGTTCATCAATTCCTACTCCAGAATCTTGCCCAGAATTTTTTAATTGAGTGCGCAATAATTCATTTTCTGCTACTAATGCTGCCCGACTTTTCAGCAAAAAAGCAGTTTCTTGTGGCAAATTACCGCGCAAATATAACAGTTCAGAGCCAGTGCCCGTGCTTGCACCCATCAATCGGCGATAAATTTGGTTTTCTTTCATTAATGCAAGGCGAATTTTATTCAAAGAATTTAATTCGGCAACAGAGGCTATGGAATCAAAAGTTAGCAGTAAATCACCTGGCTTTACTTCTTGTCCATCTTTTACATTAACTGTTTTCACCACTCCACTCACAGGAGCCTGAACTTCTTTGACTGTTCCTTGGGGTTTTAATTGCCCGGTTGCTGGCACTACTTGCTCAATTTTTGCAAAATAAGCCCAAGCAATTCCAAAGCAGGCTAGCCCCACTAGTGTAATCATGATTGTACGCGACCAAATTGGAGATTGGCGCAAAACAATAGATTGCTCAAATTCCTGATTGTTTAAGTTAGTAAAAGACTCTTGAGCAGCTTTTTGTTGTTTTGTCAGTACCTGTGAATCGTGCTTCACTCCATTTTTGTGATTGCCGTTTTTCTGATTGCCGTTAAGGTGATTCCCATTAAGTTGAGTCATAACGATTTTGGGTTTTGGATTTGTCGTGAGCGTTCAGTCGAACGATTTGGAATTTTTTGTAGGGTGGGCAATGTTTCCCGATGCCAAAAACCTTTGCCCTCAAGAATGACTAATTACAAGTTTACATCTTGTTGCTGATACAGGTAATAATAATGACCTTTAGTAGCCATTAATTCTTGATGGCTACCTTGTTCTATAACCCTGCTGTTATCCATCACAACAATCATATCTGCATTACTTACGGTGTTCAGTCGGTGGGTAATAAAAAATACTGTATCACCCTTGAATGCTTTGGCTAAGTTGAGACATATTTGCCGTTCTGTGGGATAATCTAATGCACTAGTTGCTTCGTCTAAAACTAATAATTTTGGTCGTTGTAACACAGAACGAGCGATCGCAATTCTTTGTCGTTGTCCACCTGAAAGTGCAGAACCCCGTTCTCCCACCCGCGTGTTGTAACCGTTGGGTAAGTTCATGATAAACTCATGGGCGCACGCAACTTGAGCGGCTTCGATAATTTCTTCGGTTGTGGCATCGGGATTCGTTAGGGCAATATTTTCCTGAACGCTGCCGTCAAACAATAATGTCTCTTGGGGAACTACGCCAATTTGTCGTCGCAACGAATAAAGTTCCACTTTGGCAATATCATAACCATCAATCAAAATTCTGCCGGACTCAGTTTCGTAAAGTCTCAGCAGTAACTTCATCATCGTACTTTTACCAGACCCACTTTGTCCGACAATGCCGACAAATTTCCCTGGCTCAAATTCGAGGTTGACATTAGAAAGTTGCAGAGGGCCACTTGTGCCAAAACGGAAGGAAACATTTTCATATTTCACTGCTCCCTTAATGGTAGGTAAGGGTATATTGTAGCGGTCTGTTTCTGCTTCTTGTGGCGTATCGACAATATCGCTTAAACGCTCTAGAGACAAGGCAGTTTCTTGGAAGCTTTGCCAGAGTTGAGCTAAACGTAATATTGGGCTGGTGACGTAACCCGATATAATCCTAAAGGCAATTAATTCACCTAAAGTTAATTCTTGTTGCAGTACTAAATAAGCTCCTACCCACAAAACTAGTAAACTGCTGAGTTTGTTGAGAAAGTTGCTGGTAGAGTTAGCGAGGGTAGAAGTTACGACTGTTTTAAAACCAGCGGCGACAAACCGGGCGTAACGCTCTTGCCAAGAAAAGCGCGATCGCAATTCGATATTTTGCGCTTTTACGGTTTGAATGCCTGACATCACCTCCACTAAATAAGATTGAGTTTCGGCGTTGCGTTCGGCTTTAGCACGTAACTGTCTGCTAATAGTGGGAGAAGCAATTAAGGTGATCACGACAAACACAGGAATTGTGCTTAAGCCGACTAAGGTGAGTTGCCAACTATAAATCAGCATCACACCGATATAAACCACCGAGAACAGAGCGTCCAATCCCACTGTTAAGGCAGTACCTGTGAGGAATTGGCGGATATTTTCTAGTTCGTTAATACGAGTGGAAAGTTCACCCACTGGTCGGCGTTCAAAATAGCGCAGCGGTAGACGTAGTAAGTGGTCAATGATTTGCGATCCTAAACCCATATCGATCCGGTTAGTGGTATCGACAAATAAGTAGGTTCGTAAGGTAGTCAACACTGCTTCAAATAGCCCGACTACTAATAGCAAAATCCCCAAAATATGTAGTGTACCAATACTATTTTGAGTGATAACTTTGTCGATAATTAACTGAACAACTAGCGGATTTGCCAACGCTGCCAACTGCACGAAAAAGGAAGCGATAAAGACCTCTATTAGGACTCGACGGTGCTTTGACAAGTAGGGCAAAAACCACCGTAAACTAAAACGTTCTTGGGGTGTTTGGTTGGTAGCAGTCAGCAGTAATACCCTAACTTTGGGCGGAAAGTCAGTTGGATCGACATCTAATTGTTCAACCAATTGAGCGGGTTTGCAACGCACAATTCCTTTGGATGGAACACCGACAACCACAGTATTGGCATCTACTTCATATAAAACGGCAAAATTATCACCGTAGCGAATCAGCGCTGGTGTTGGAATGCGCGTGACTGAAGCGACTGGTAACTCTATCAACTGCGCCTTCAGTCCGATTAACTCTGCTAGGTAAGCAGTAACTTGAAACGATATAGTCCCCTGACGTTTGACTTGCTCAGTTAAGATGCGGCGAACCACCTCTCGACGAAATGGCATTTCTAGATGCTTCGCGATCATTTGGAAGCAGGCGAAGGCTGAATTTAGTTCTCCTTTACCGCCAAAAAATGGGTATTTTTGTTTTGACGAATTCTTTGAGTTTTGGGGGGCTGTCTGTGGAACTATTTCGTCTGATGCGTAGGGAATAATATCTAGATCGTCAGCGCTATCTTTATCTACTCTGGTTTCAGTTACCGCAAGTTCTATCTCATGACTATCTTCTAAGATCAAATCCGACGGATGTATGCCAAGCAACCGTACGGGGTTTTGACCGATAACTTGAATCTTGTCTCTGTCATCTTCTGATTCTAAGCGATCGCCAGGTGAAAAATTTGTGACTGTACTACCGCCACTTACAAACCAAACGCTTTTGCTATCAAGTTGGTTGAATGGAGTTTTTCCTGAAGGGAGATAATGTACTTTCGCCTGGGGTAAGGCTTTTTCTGCCAGTTCTCTGAGATTTAAGGTAGCGATCGCTTGCTTTTGCCAATAGGAACCGAGAATATCGAAAACTTCTACCAAATAACTACGGTTCTTACGAGCTTCCGCAAAAGCTGGGTATGAAGCCAGAAAGCTAAAATATGCTGATGCACTCAAGGTTAAACATACTACTTCGGTGGAAGCGATCGCTGTTTCACAGGCGACATCGCGTAACAAACCAATTTCGCCGATAATTTCCCCTGGTTGTAATAATTTTAGGGTAATTGGCATTTGCGTCTGGGGTTCATATCCTAACAGCCGCACTTGTCCCTCATAAATGATGGTGATACGTTCCGGGAGACTTTCTTTACCAATGATTTTCTGACCTATGCGATAGCGCCAGGCTTGCAGTTGTTCTGATAGATTAGCGATCGCTCCATCTGGCAACTGCTCAAACCCCTCTAGGGTGGTGAGAAATTCGGGAAAAGTGTTCTTAATATAAGTCATATAAAACTAGTTAAAGTGAGGAATTAAGTCGAAAATATTAGGGAGTATCTCTTTTACTAACAGTGGCAGTGTTTGGTTTTATGCCAGCAGTGACAAGACTTATGTGGAATTTAGGTGTTTAAATGTGTAACAGCACAGAGGGAAATTTAGTCTAATTGCAGACCTGTATTTATATCACACGGTTACGATTGTTACGCGTTTTTCAAAATAAAGCATACTGTAAATAGATCGAGGACAAGTTATCACTTGGTTAACGCTACATAATTTATACAAAATTAAACTCAATATTGATGATTGCAACTATGCAATATCGATATTCATCATCAAACTAAAATACATAAACATGGCTGTTAAATTTAGAGATTTATATTTTACTTTATGATAATCAACATGAAAGTATCACAGATGCTTTCCTAAGTAAATACCCTAGTTAAGAATTATGTAATAAAAAAAACTTTAAATTTCTGAATTATTTTTTACAAATTCTTGAATATAGGTATTGACAATATCACTAATGGCGAAAAATAGGAACTTTCCTCGTTGAACATCACCTATACCTATTTATGAAATAATTCTCCATCACTTTTTTGCTAGCTTAATTTAATAAAAATTAACTGGAAAAGTAAAGCTGAAGATTTTTTGTCACTCTAGAGGAATCAACTATTAAATTTATGAAGGAAAGACAATAACTGCCTTCAGTAAATTTACTAGTTTAATTAATAGCGAGTCCATCTAATCGCTACGCATAAAATAACCTCATCCCGCAACCGGGATAAGGTTATTTTATTTATCCAAGTAATTGCTCGTAGTTGATACTAGGCAATATTGACACTCAAATTGATCTGCACAATCATATCGTTATAATCTTTATCACCACCATTAGCTAAATCTTCAAAACCAAAGGTATTATTTCCCAATAACCGAATGTGATCTACCTTATCTGAATTAGCACCCAAGAATGTGAAGTAAACATTTTTATTGGCATTACCATTGAGAATTGCATCGGGTCTGCCATCCACAATAATAAATGGTGCAAATAAAGAATTCGGCCCGAAAGTGCCAGTGTAATTTGCAGTGCTTTGGTTGCCCACTGCCAAGTCAATGCCTGCAACACGCCCGCGCACAGCAGCTTCGGCGTAACCAGCCTGACCAACAAGAATATCTGCTGTACCATCACCGTTGGTGTCAATACCACCATTTTCATCAGCCACCTGATAGAAGCCGACAAAGTTATTGTAAGCTGCCTCTCTGTTGACTGCAAACTCAGCTGTTACCGATTGTGTCACACTCCGTAAATCAATCAGTTCGCCTTGATATTTGCCTTGCAGACCAGTACCGAAAGATACTTCTTGATTGGTTGGCTGAATATTCACTACCAAATTCTGAAAATTAAGAGAAAACCCTTCATCTTCTATGTCGTTATTTGTAGCTGAGGAAAAAAGCACACTTGAGAAGGGGGTTTTTCCAGACAGTACAGACTGAGTAGTACTGTTGGATACCAGATAAAATCTGAGTTTGGTATCAGAGTCGAATTCTAATATGTTTTTCAGGTCGGCAAGATTAAAACCATTAGGCAGATTGGCAAGAGCGGAGAAAACCACCTTTGAACGCAAAAGAGCCGCTTGCGTATAGCCTTCTGCACCAGGGGCTATGCCGTTAATCCTACCTTGTTCATCGTCAACAGTAAATACATTTAGTTCGTTCACCTCTTTAGAGGTGTTGTTTCTAATCTTGATTGAGAGTTTTCCTTTATCACCTTTAATGTTCAGCTTAGTCTTGACACTAAAGATATCGCCTGTAATTTGTGTTACTACAGCAGTATTGTCAGTAACCCCAAGTTTAAACACATCACTGGCTTGCTCTCCTGCAACATCCTTAGCTGTGACTTTGATGTTTAAACTACCTACATCCTCATTCTCAGGAGTACCACTGAAAATAAGAGTAGTAGGATTGAAGTTCAACCAAGTAGGTAGTAGGTCATTATTTTCCAGCGTTGCAGTATAGGTGAGAATGTCTCCAACATCCACATCGCTAAAGGTGTCAGCTGGGACGGTGAAGTTGAAGAGTGTGTCTTCAGTAACTTGTTGGTCTGCAATTTCTTTTATTAAAACTGGAGGATCGTTGACATTATTAACCGTGAGTTTAAACACATCACTGGCTTGCTCTCCTGCAACATCTTTAGCAGTAACTTTGATGTTTAGACTACCTACGTCCTGATTTTCAGGAGTGCCACTGAAGGTACGGGTAGTAGGATTGAACTTCAATCCCATTGGCAGAGGAGCATCGTTTTCTAAGGTTGCAGTGTAGGTAAGGATGTCTCCAACATCCACATCGCTAAAGGTGTCATCTGGGACTGTGAAGTTGAAAAGTGTGTTCTGGGTGGCTTCTTGGTCTGTAATTTCTTTTATTAAAACTGGAGGATCGTTGACATTATTAACCGTGAGTTTAAACACATCACTGGCTTGCTCTCCTGCAACATCTTTAGCAGTAACTTTGATGTTTAGACTACCTACGTCCTGATTTTCAGGAGTGCCACTGAAGGTACGGGTAGTAGGATTGAACTTCAATCCCATTGGCAGAGGAGCATCGTTTTCTAAGGTTGCAGTGTAGGTAAGGATGTCTCCAACATCCACATCGCTAAAGGTGTCATCTGGGACTGTGAAGTTGAAAAGTATGTTCTGGGTGGCTTCTTGGTCTGTAATTTCTTTTACTAAAACTGGAGGATCGTTGACATTATTAACCGTGAGTTTAAACACATCACTGGCTGTTTCTCCACCAACATCTTTAGCGGTAACTTTGATGTTTAGACTACCTACGTCCCCATTATCGGGAGTACCACTGAAAGTCTTGGTAGCAGCATTGAACTTCAACCCATTCGGCAAAGGCGTATCGTCGTCCAGAGTTGCAGTGTAGGTAAGGGTATCTCCGACATCTAGATCGGTGAAAGTGTCATCTGGTACAGTGAAGCTGAAGAAAATATCTTCAGTGGCTTGTTGGTCTACAATTTCTTTTCCCAAGACTGGAGCAGTTAGTACTGAAGCGTAGGCTGCCATTACTTCTGGCTGAAATGCCAAAGTAGGAACAATTGCCCCCGTAGAAACTTTTAGTTTCCAGTTACCACCTAATGCAGTACTCCCCGTTAAGTCATCAGACGCCGCTACTACTGCACCTGTCAATTCACTTAGGCGCTGTACAAATGCTTTACCTTGCTCTGTTTGCCCGACTTCGCAACCATACAACAGCAGTTGTGCATTTGCACTCAAAACATTTGCCCAGTCCATGAGTTGCCAAGCATAATGGTTGAGGGTTTCGTAGCTGAGTTGACTGTTTCCCAGATAAACTTGCCCTGGTGCGCCGTGAGAAACAATGTGTAGGCTGTTGATTTCCCGATGAGTTGCCACCACTTGGCTAATTTGTTCAATGCCATTCTGGTCAGGGTCTAAGACTACAACAGAGGTGTTAGGCAATACACCTGCTACCAGACTGTGGTAGTTCTCAACCTGTGAGTCGATGAAAACTAAGTGAGTAGCAGGTATTTGCTCATATAAGTCTTGAGTTGGCTCTTTTGCGATCGCGATCGGGATGGTGTCTGACATAATTACTCTATATTAATAATTAATGGTTTTTTTGTGACAGCCATTACGTGCCATAACCTGTAAATCACGTAGAAACAGGATTTTTTTGGTATCGTACAGGAGTCAATTATTAAACTTATATAAAAGGCTAATAGTTAACTCCAGTAAATTTACTGCCTAAACCTGCGGATCAATATTACCATTGCCATCGCAAATAGCATCATATTTGCCATCAACAATAATAAATAGCGCAAACAGCGAAGCAGCTTTGAAAGTCGCGGTATAATTTGCTGTCCTTATTCACCGTAAAAAATGCCTGTAACACGCCTATAAATAGCTTTAGAGTGATGCAAAGACTTTATTGGCGATCGCATTTATACATATATGAGTCCATGTAATCGCTACGCAGAAAACAACCTCACCCCGCAACCGGGATGAGGTTGTATTATTTTTCTAAGTAATTCCTCGCCTTCGATCTAGGCAAGATTGACACTCAAATTTACCTGTACAATCATATCGTTGTAATCTTTATCACCACCATTGGCTAAATCTTCAAAACCAAAGGTGTTATTTCCCAACAGTCGAATGTGATCTACCTTATCTGAGTTAGCACCCAAAAATGAGAAGTAAATCTTTGGATCGTTATTGGCATTATTATCGAGAAACTTATCTGCTTTACCATTGATAATAATAAAGGGTGCAAATAACGAATCAGTTCCGAAAGTGCTGGTAGATGTTGCCGAACCTTGATTGCTCACCGTCAAGTCAACGCCTGTAACACGCCCACGCACAGCGGCTTCGGCATAACCTGCTTGTCCAACAAGAATATCTGCTTTACCATCGCTATTGGTGTCAATGCCACCATTTTCATCAGCAACCCGATAAAAACCGACAAAGTTGTTCAATGCAGCTTCTCTATAAACCTTAAAGTCAGCTTTTACCGATTGTCCTACACCCCGTAAATCAATCAGTTCGCCTTCTTTTTTGCCTTGTAAATTTGTCCCCAAAGATATTTCTTGATTTGTTGCCTGAACCGTTACAGCAAAATTTTGGAAGTTGAGAGAAAAACCTTCCTCTCCTGTGTTGGTATTTGTGGCTGAGGAAAAAACGACACTTGAAAAAGATGCTTTTCCAGACAGTACAGCCTGAGTAGTACTGTTGGATACGCTATAGAATCGGAGTTTGGTATCAGAGTCAAATTCTAAGACGTTATTCACATCGTCATGCTTGAAACCCTTGGGCATATTAGCAAGGGAAAAGAAAATCACCTTGGAGCGTAAAAGAGCAGCTTGTGTATAGCCTTCTGCACCAGGGGCTATGCCATCAATCTTACCTTCATCATCATCAACATTAAATACACACAGCTCATTCACCTCTTTAAAAGTGCTGGTTTTAATTTTGATGGAGATTTTTGCTTTATTGCCTTTAGTCTTCAGCTTAGTCTTGACACTAAAGATATCGCCTGTAATTAATGTGAATAGAGTAGTAGGAGTATTTTTATCGGCAACCCCAAGCGTAAATATATCACTAGCTTCCTCTCCAGCAATATCTTTAGCAGTGACTTTGATGTTTAGATTACCTACATCCTTAGTTGTGGGAGTCCCACTGAAGGTAAGGGTAGCAGGATCAAACTTCAACCAAGTAGGCAGTAAATCATCATTTTCTAAAGTTGCAGTGTAAGTCAGGATATCTTCAACATCTACATCGCTGAAGGTGTCAACTGGAAGGGTGAAGTTGAAGACACTATCTTCGGTGGTTTCTTGATCAAGAATTTCATTTCCCACCTCTGGCGCATGATTGAAAGGCGCACTAAACACCGCCACCGCCGAGTCATCAGATCCAGCAGTGTAGAGGTATTTGCCATCGGAGGTGAGAGTTACAGAAACCGCACCACCAAGTCCATCAACACCATCTGTATCATCTTTTTGAACTTCCACAAAACTCAGTTTGCCTGTGGTTGTATCCCGCTCAAACACAGCTACAGCCGAGTCATCATATCCAGCAGCATAGAGGAATTTTCCATCGGAACTGACAGTAATGGAAGAGACACCACCAAGCCCATCGACACTACTGATACCATCTTTTTGAACTTCCACAAAACTTAGTTTGCCTGTGGTTGTATCCCGCTCAAACACAGCTACAGCCGAGTCACTATATCCAGATGCATACAGGAATTTTCCATCGGGGCTGACTATGAGGGATTTAGCACCAGCAAGCCCATCGACACCATTTGTATCATCTTTTTGAAATTCAACAAAACTCAGTGCGCCTGTGGTTGTATCCCGCTCAAATACCGCTACAGCCGAGTCATCATATCCAGCAGCATAGAGGAATTTACCATCGGGGCTGACGGTGAGAGATTCAGCACCAGCAAGCCCATCGACACCATTTGTATCATCTTTTTGAAATTCAACAAAACTCAGTGCGCCTGTGGTTGTATCCCGCTCAAATACCGCTACAGCTGAGTCACTATATCCAGATGCATACAGGAATTTACCATCGGGGCTGACTATGAGGGATTTAGCACCAGCAAGCCCATCGACACCATTTGTATCATCTTTTTGAAATTCAACAAAACTCAGTGCGCCTGTGGTTGTATCCCGCTCAAATACCGCTACAGCCGAGTCATCATATCCAGCAGCATAGAGGAATTTACCATCGGGGCTGACGGTGAGAGATTCAGCACCAGCAAGCCCATCGACACCATTTGTATCATCTTTTTGAAATTCAACAAAACTCAGTGCGCCTGTGGTTGTATCCCGCTCAAATACCGCTACAGCCGAGTCACCATATCCAGATGCATACAGGAATTTTCCATCGGGACTGATTGTGAGGGATTTAGCACCAGCAAGTCCATCGACACCATTTGTATCATCTTTTTGAACTTCTACAAAATTCAGGATTTTCTGCGTCATATTTCCCTTGAGATTGCAAAATAGTTTGTAAAAGTAATGTTCTTTTCTAGCAAAGAGAAGAATGTACTATATAGCTTATTGTCTGATTTTTATTCAAGCCTCAGTAGATATACTACGTATTTTCCAGCTTACAACTTATGCAAGAGCTTTAGTAGCAATTGAATTTATACATATATAGTTAAAGTTATTACTTAGAAATAAAACAACCCCATCCCGGAAGCGAGATGAGGTTGAAAGTTCTAACTATTTCTGCAAATTAAATGAATTTCAGATGTCTACAATAGCTTGATCTATACAAGCCCTCATCTTTTCAGATAGAGTTCGGACATGGGGTTCTCTAAAAATAGAATCGTGGTTTCCTGGGACATTTTGAATATCCAAACCTCCTAAGACCATTTCACTCCAACCCATTTGGGGGTCAACCTCCCGTTTTTCCAATGCAACGCGCTCTTCTGCTCGGAATACAGTGACTCGACCTGGATAAGCTTTTAGAACGTATTCTCTGGCTGCCTGTTTATTGGCCTCTTCGATTGTTAATTTCCGGTAGTTATAAGGTACAGTCCGCCAGATTCTTAAGGAAAACTTAAAGATCAATTTTCGGAACTTTTCTTGAAGTTTATACTTCAGCCAAGAGCTTTTGTTCCTGATTTGCTCAAGCACGTAATTAGTCCCAAGTTTTGTCAGGTTGTCCCAATGCTGAGAAACTCGCTTTTCTAATGGCGCTTGTTTAATATAATTTGGGCCAGTAGTATCAAATAAAGCTAACAGAGCTACTTTTTGACCTTGTTTTACTAATTGTTGAGCCATTTCCCAAGCTACTAGTCCGCCAAAGGAGGAACCACCCAAAAAATAAGGGCCTTCAGGTTGAATAGTTTGTATCTCTTTGATGTAATGAGCCGCCATTTGTGCAAGCTTGGTAAAAGGAGCTTCTTTCCCACTTAATCCTCGTGCTTGTAGCGCATAAAATGGCTGATTTTCACCTAAATGAAGTGATAAATCTCGGTAGTAGAGGACACTTAAACCAATTGCATGGATGCAAAAGAGAGGTGGCTTAGAACCGTTGGGCTGCATTGGTACTAATGATGACCAAGGCATCGGTTTTTCTGAGTTGGTACTAGTATTACTCTCAACCCGATTATGGCTTTCTGGCAAAAACCCTTGCTGGCGAATAAAACTAGTTAATTGCTCAATGGTTGAAGATTGCAAGAGAATAGCTAGGGGCAGATTTAGACCAAATGTCTTTTCGATCTGAGAAAATAGATGTACTGCAAGTAGTGAGTTTCCACCCAAATCAAAAAAGTTGTCTTTTATGCCAATAGGATGAATACCTAAAAGGTTTTCCCAAATTTTAGTTAACTGAAGTTGTAATGGATCTTCTGCTGTGGCAAATATTTTTTCTATTTTAGAATTAGTTGGATTCACCGCAGATAAGGCTTGGCGATCGACTTCGCTATTAGCATTTAATGGCAGAGAATCGACTATGAAAAAGGCAGAAGGCAACAAATGTTCAGGTAACTTTTGCTGGAGAAAACTCAGCAGTTGCTCACTCCCAAAAGTTTCTCCTTGTTTGGTGACAACATAAGCAACTAAACTTTTATCCCCAAGAACATCTTCTTTGGCAATCACCACAGTTTTTTGTACGCCTGGATATTGACCTAAAATTATTTCAATTTCAGCCAACTCAATGCGAAAGCCGCGAATTTTTACCTGATTGTCTAAGCGGCCTAAAAACTCAATATTGCCGTCACTTAAGTAGCGTCCTAAGTCACCAGTTCTGTAAAGGTATGCCCCAGATTCGCTGCTAAAGGGATTGGGGATAAATTTCTCAGAGGTTAATTCGGGACGATTAAAGTAGCCTTGGGTAACACCGATACCGCTGATGTAGATTTCACCAGTTACACCAATAGGGAGGAGTTGCGATCGCCGATCGAGGATGTAGATTTGGGTATTGGCGATCGCTTTTCCTATGGGAATTTTTGACCGAGTGTTATTGGCTTCAGTGGCAGTCTTTGGATCGTAAACCGTGGCGGTTAAAGTTGTTTCTAGCGCTCCATAAGCATTCAGCCAGCGTACTTGCTTGCCAACTTTTTCTACCCAAGTTAGATAAGCCTGGCGTGAGACTTTTTCTCCACCAACCATGACTAAGCGCAAGCTGGCTGGCAAAGTTTGTGGAGACACAGATAGCTCCTTGACTAACTCATACCAAAAAGACGTGGCTAGATTAACAACAGTAATTTGTTGTTGAGCAATGAATGGGAAAAACTGCCCCGTCGATTGCATCTCCTGAGATTGGAGAATTGCAGTAGCACCAGTAATCCAAGTGGGAAAGAGTGATTCAATGAACGTATCGCAACTGATACTAAGTATGAGTAGTAGGCGATCGCTCTGAGTCAACTCCCAAGTTTCGCTAATTGCCAAGCTGTGGGTAACAAGATTATCGTGGGTAATAGCTATACCGTTGGGTTTTCCATTGCAGCCAGACACATACATTACACAGGCGAGAGTCCGATCTGTGCCATAACTTTCTGGATTTTCAGTCACGTGTACGGCAATAACTTCCCAATCACTATCCAAACAGATAGCTTGTGCTTGATGCTCAGAGAGGTTCTCAACTAATGAGCTTTGGGTTAACACCAAAGATATTTGGGCATCTTCTAAAATGACAGCCAGACCATCTTGCCCAGATGTCGGAGCGAGCGGTACGTAAGTTCCACCGACTTTCAAAATACCCAACAGCCCCACAATCATCTCCAGGGAAGGCTCTAGATAAAGACCGATGAGTACCCCCGATTCTACCCCTAAAGTTTGCAAATAGTAGGCTAGTTGATTTGCCCGCTGGTTAAGTTCCTGATAAGTTAATTGCTGATTTTTAAAACTTACTGCAATATTATTTGGAGTTCTTTTAGCTTGAGTTTCAAACCACTGATGGATACAAGTATGCTGGGGATAATCAGCTAGTTTGCTATTCCACTCAACTAATAATTGATGTTGTTCAGGTGCTGTCAACAGGGGTAATTCAGCAATCGGGCGATCGGGATTAGCAACAATACCTTCGAGTAAAGTTTTGAAGTGTCCCAACATCCGCTCTATCGTACTAGCATCAAACATTTCGGCATTGTAATCAAATACCATGCCTAGACCATTATCCTGTTCTCGCAAGACCAATGTCAGATCATATTTGGTCTTGCCATGATAGATGTAGCCAAATAGAGAAGTGATAGTCAAATCAGGTAGTTGCACTGATGCCATGCCACGACCATTCGACCAAGGAGGATTGAGGGAGAATTTTACTTGAAACAGTGGCGAAGTATTGCGACTTCGCTGTTCTGGTTTAAGTTCTTCAATTAGCTTTTCAAAGGGTAGGTCTTGATGGGTATAAGCCTCTAAGCAATCCTTACGCACTCGGTCTAATAATTCTCGGAAAGTTGGGTTGCCTGCAAAATTACTCCGCAGTACAAGAGTATTAGAAAAAAATCCAATCAGCCCCTCGGTTTCAACTTGTCCTCGACCTGCACTTGCAAAGTTAATTAGTAAGTCTTCTTGTCCAGAATAACGGTAGAGCAATAGCTCAAATGCTGCCAGTAGAGTCATGAACAGGGTGACACCCCATTTTTGACTCAGGTCTGTCAGGGCATGGTTCAGCGCCTTTGATAGCAGCAGGGCAGCGCGATCGCCTCGATAGGTTTGCACTCCTTGAGGACGGGGGCGATCGTAAGGTAAATCAATAATGGGTAAATTGCCTTCTAGCTTTTGCTTCCAGTAATTTACCTGTGACTCTAAAACCTCTCCCTGGAGCCATTGATATTGCCAATTGGTAAAATCAGCATACTGCACTGGTAAAGGAGTTAAAGGAGAAACTTGACCTGCTGATAATGCTTTATAGATGGTAATCAGGTCTTGATAGAACAGATCGGACGAAGCTCCATCACAAACTATGCAGTGCATATTCCAAATTAGCAGATGTTCGCGATCGCTCAATTGCAGCAGTAACACCCGCAAAATCGGCCCATTGCCTAAATCAAAGGGTTGATGAGCTTCTTTAGTTGCCAGTAGATGAGCTTCCGCTTCTCGTTGTTCATCTGGTACTTGCCGCAAGTCAATTATTGGCAGTGTCAAGGAAACATCGGTGGCAATGACTTGAGTGGGCTTTCCATTCACTGCTGGAAAAGTTGTCCGCAGGACTTCATGGCGACGAACGACTTCTCTTAAACTTTCTTCTAAGACAGCAACATTCAGATTCCCCGTGAAACGCACCACAACTGGCATATTATTTGAGGAACTATCAGGTTCAAACTGATGGAGAAACCATATCCGTTGCTGACCAAAGGAAAGCGGCAAGTCGCCATTCCGTTCACAAGCGACAATTGGAGGAATTTGTGAACTGGCGGCTGTGTTAATTTGTCGGAGAAAGTTGATGATTTCGGCTTTTTGAGTTTTTAACTCGGTTAGCAATTCTGGTGTGAGACTATCTTTTGCCGCCCGATAGCGTAAGCGATCGCCCTCTAGCCAAAGTTTGACATCGCGCTGACGTAGCTCAGATAGTAATTCATCTAATGTTTTCATAGCTCACCTTCCTCGTAATCATCAGCTGTTTCACTCTCAGCAGCTTGAACACCTTGGGTTGCCCACCGCAGAGTTTCCACTCGTTCAGCCAAATCCGCTACCGTTGGTAATTCAAATAAATTGGACATCAAAATTTCTGCTTGCAAGGCTTGGCGCACTCGAGAAACCACTTGAATTCCTAGTAGAGAATATCCACCCAATTCAAAAAAGTTGTCGTTAATTCCAACCTGCTTGACATTAAGAACCTGCGCCCAAATATCTGCAATCTGCTGTTCAATGGGAGTGCGGGGCGCTACATAATTTGCCTCCAGTTCCGGGCGGGAAGCATCAGGCTTTGGCAATGCCTTGCGATCGACTTTGCCATTGGGGGTTAACGGCATCGCTTCTAGTGCCATAAAGATTGTTGGCACCATAAAGTCAGGAAGCTGTTGTTTCAAGAATCGACGCAATTGCGAAATCACTTCCAAGCTATCTTGACCAGTTTCGGCAACAATATAACCGACTAAACTAGTCTCATTAGGAATGTCTTCTCGAACAATTACAACAGCTTCTTTTACTCCTGGATGTTGTAGGAGTGCGGTTTCAATTTCACCCAATTCTATGCGGAAACCACGCACTTTTACCTGATAGTCGATACGACCTAAGTATTCAATATGTCCATCTGGTAAATAACGAGCCAAATCCCCAGTTTTGTATAAACGCGATTCAGGGTTTGAACTGAAGGGATTAGAAATAAATCTTTCAGCAGTCAGTTCGGGACGATTTAGATATCCCCTTGCTAGCCCTTCGCCACCAATATACAACTCACCTGATATACCAATGGGAACGGGTTGTAAATGGGAGTCTAAGATGTAGATTTGCGTATTAGCTAGAGGACAACCAATGCCTATTGGTTTATTTGCCGTTGTCACCTTGTAGCCTGTTGACCAAATCGTTGTTTCTGTAGGGCCGTAGAGGTTCCAAAGACAAGCTCCCTTCGGTAATAATTGATTTGCGAGGTCTCTAGGTAAGGCTTCACCTGTGGAAATCATCTTGAGTTGAGGACTACTTTGCCATCCGGCTGCTAGTAATAACCGCCAAGTAACTGGTGTCGGTTGCATAAAGGTTGCCCCGGAGGTGGTTAGGGCTTTTAACAGTTGAGTACCATCAGCCGCAACTTCACGGCTTACCAATACCAACTTCGCGCCTACAGATAGAGGTAGAAAAATTTCTGAAACGGCAATATCAAAGGATAGGCTAGTAACAGAGAGGAGAGTATCCTCAGCGGTTAAACCGGGTTCTTTAGCGATCGCATTCAGCAGATTAACAGCACTTTGATGTTGAATTTGAACGCCTTTCGGTTGACCTGTCGAGCCAGATGTATAGATGACGTAGGCTAAGTTATTAGCAGTGACGTTAGGTGTTGGGTTATCTAACCCGTAATCTGTGGATTGCCAGTTGCTATCAAGGCAAACAATCTTTGCTTGATGATTGGGTAGCCCCGACTTTAGCTTCTCTTGCGTTAGTAGCACTGATACCTGAGCATCTTGCAGCATGAAAGCTAAACGTTCTTCAGGATAAGCATAATCTAATGGTACGTAGGCTCCTCCGGCTTTGAGAATGCCTAAAACTCCTACAACCATTTCCA
The DNA here is from genome assembly GCF_030382115.1 of Nostoc sp. GT001. NCBI lineage: Bacteria > Bacillati > Cyanobacteriota > Cyanophyceae > Nostocales > Nostocaceae > Nostoc > Nostoc sp. GT001. Next base: position 5,971,311 of record NZ_JAUDRJ010000003.1, on the reverse strand, counting down.
AACTGCGCTCAACACACAGACCAACCAGAACTTCTGGCCCGACTCCTAAGCTTTGGAGATAATGGGCTAGTTGATTGGCTCGCTGATTCAGTTCGCGGTAACTAATTTGCCGATCTTCAAAAACTACAGCGATCGCATCTGGAGTCTTCTCCACTTGAGTTTCAAACAGCTGGTGAATGCAGATATCTTGGGGATAAGCTGTTTGAGTATTGTTCCATGTTGCTAATAACTGTTGCTCGACTGCTGGCAAAATTGGCAATTTAGCAATAATTTGATTAGGGTTAGCAACTATGCCCAATAACAAAGTTTCAAACTCTGCCATCCGGCGGCGGATAGTATCAGCGTCAAATAAATTAGTGTTGTACTGGCATTCCAGAATAAGTTCACCATGCGATTCCGTAGCATTGATAAACAGTTCAAAATTCTCGAATGCGCGGGGATTGGAGAAAAATTCTACCTCTAAATCGATAAAGGGAAGTCGATCGCTATCTAAGGCTTGATCGACATTAAATATAATTGGTACTAAGGGAATACGGCTGGAATCCCGTGGCAATACTAATTTTTTGACCAGACTGCCAAAGGTAAATTGTTGATGGTCATAAGCATCTAAGACAGCCGAACGCCGCGTTTGCAAGTAGTCGCTGAAAGATTTTTCGCCATTAATCTGGCTACGCAATGGTAGTAAATTAACACAGTGACCTACGAGATTATATTGTCCTAAAGCAGCTTGTCCGGCGGCTGGAATACCTACAACTAAATCGTTTTGTCCTGTTAGTCGGTGCAGCCAGACCTCGAATCCTCCGAGGATCGTAGTCATAAAGCTACAACCGAGTTTTGTTCCTAGTTGTTTCAGGTTGGCAACTAATTCGGGATTTAAATGCCAATCTTCGCGGGCGGCGTTAAAGGTTCTGAGTGGGGGACGAGGGCGATCGCTAGGGAAATCCAGTACAGGTACAGAGTCAGCGAATTGTTGTAACCAGTATTGTTCTGTGGCGATCGCTTCTGGACTATCCGCCTCTTCTTCCTGCAAAATCGCATATTCACTTAAGTCGTCTGGTTCTTCTAATTCAGGAACAATACCCTGTTGCAAGCCAGAATAAAGTTTACCCAAATCTGGCATCAGCACTGCCCAAGACCAACCATCACAAATAATATGATGGGCTGTCAAAGTAACTAGATGCTCTTGCGGCTGCAATTTGACAATTTTTGCCCGAAATAGAGGGCCATGTTCCAAATCAAAAGGTTGCTCTACCTCTTGTCGCAAGATACTAGCTAATTTTTCCTGTTTTTGTTGTGGTTTTAAGTTAGACAGTTCAATAATCGGAATTTCAATTTGCCGAGAAGCAACAATGCAGAGTGTATTGCCATCGGTACTAAAAGTTGTCCGTAGTGCTTCATGACGTTGTACTAACTTTTCCACCGCAGATTGGAAAAGTTTGACATCTAGTTCGCCTTTTAGTCGCAGAGATTGAGACTCATTATAAGCACAATTAGCAGCATCGCCCATTTGCACAGAAGCCCAAATTTCTTTTTGTGATTCTGTAGCGGGGGCGGTTAGAAGTAATTCTCCATCTGCAAATGGATCAAAATCAACCGCAGTTAATGTCGATTGGTAATCTACAGGTGATAAGGTCATAAAACTCTATTATTTTCTCAGTTTATTGAATGTGGATAAATTTCAATCTTTTTCTTTGTTAAATTACTGACTTTAAATACATTGTTTAGCCAAGATTGTAGACTTTAAATAATTACGTGCGGGGACTTCTACAAATCTATATGTCAATGATGCAGCCAATAAGACAATCATAAGAAATACTCCTAAAGATGTCAACGATTGATATTCTGTGAATTCTTTGCCAAAAACATTGTGAAATTTATAAAACCAGAAAAATTTTAACAATTCTTGAACAAACCAATGAACCATATAAATTGAGTAAGATATAGTCCCGACATATAGCATTAACTGTGAATTGAGAAACTTTGATATTAGACTTTTGTTGTTGATAGATACAGATAAAATCAGTAGAGAGAAAGCTGGTAAAATTAGCCAATCATGAATGTTACGAAAATTATGCCAGTAATAATGCATAATCAAAATTATCCAAGTTATAGCTATAATTGCTAGAAAATTAAGATTAAAATACTTTTGATAATTACCTCTATGATAAATTTTATAGGTTATAACACCAAGGATGCATTCTAGCCCACATCTAGCTATCGAAGGTATACCAATAATCGTATCTAAATTTCCACGGGTAAAAGTGATTAGTAGTAATATAAAAAAGAGAGTATAAATATAAATTATTAAATCGGTTTTAAAATTATTTTTTAATAAGAGTAATAATAACAATGGAAATATACAGTAAATGAAAAACTCTACACTTATTGACCAAGCTGGCTCATTCCAATAGGTATTACACCATAATAAAGGTAGGCACTTTAGGTCAAATGCTTGGAGAAGAAAAATATTGGAAAAAAGAGCCGTTAAGTTAAATTTACCAGTAAAAGCAGAAGTGCTTAGAAAAAATAATTTTACAACCTCTAATCCAACAAATAGAAAAATAATAAATATATGCAGAGGATAAATTCTTGCAAAACGCGAGAATAAATATGAACGATAGTTCTTTAAACTGACTTTTAAACAAAAAGTATTGGCATAAACATGGGTCATAATAAAACCACTCAGAATAAAGAAAAAATCAACCCATAAATATCCATTCTGAAAAAAATTAGTATAGGCTGACAAAGTTGAACCTGTTTTCGGTAAACCGTAGTAAGAAAAATGGTGTACAACAACAACCAAGGCTGCAATACCGCGTAAAGAAGTGAGCGATTTGATGTGTTTATACATTGATATTTTTAGTTTTAGTTTATATCTATAGCAATCCTATTTAAATTGTAAAAACTATTTTTAAAACTAGACGCGTAGTTGATTTATGTCGGCGGCATGAAGGATGTAATAAGTACTTATCTTGTATAAAAATAAGCTTCGCGAAGTGCCTAAAAGAAAAGATTTCACAAATGATTTAGAATTGCTATAGAACACCGATTCAGTATTCAGGCTAATTAATAATTAGTCATTTAAGAAAAATTAGATTTTTTTCACAATCTTGTTGATAAATTGCTTTAACTTTCCTTCAATAGATTTTAGTTTTAATACACCAGAGCGCAGGATCATAAATTTACTTTTCGGTCGGCGATCCGATAAAAGACCCAGAGCAAAAATTTTGAGCCGATCTTTCAAAGCAGATTTATCTGGTGAAGTGGGTTTTAATCCCAGTCTGCGTAAGTAACTGTTGACTTGATATATTCTGGCTTTGAGATCGTAAGGTCGCAGATAAAAGAGGATACTCAAAGCTACAGAAACATTATTACTATTTTTAGCCCAATGGGGTGCCAGTATCGGATGATGGAGTCCCTTACCTGGTTGCAAATGGTAAACAGTCGCTTTACTCTGATTCTCCTCTTTATAATTTGCTACATTCAGGTCGCCTACATAAAATTTTTCAATTTCCTCTTCGCTCAGTACAGAACGATCGCTTTGATTGAAGAGGCTCATATCTTTCTCGCCCTGAATTTGAAACAGGAAATTCAACTCACTATCGATATGGTAAGGTGTAATAGAATTTGGGGAACCAATAAAGATGTAAGCACCTAGCCACGTCATCTGCTTACGAAGGGGTTTACCTGTAAGAGTTTCGAGTTCAGTTATAATCTGGTTGACCAGGGCAGCATATTCTGGGTCTGCTTGAACATCTTCAAGCATGACCCAAGAATCCGATTCACCAATATGTGCGATCGCCTCGTTAATGTGCTTGATTCCAGGTCGCTGATTCCACTTTTGCTCAACAGGAACTTTGCTGATATAAGACTGGATTTTATTTGTTCTTCCCTGACTTAGCATGGTATTTGCAAGCTCAACTAAGCGGGGGATCTCAAATAAAGGATGTCCTGCAAGGTTGTGCGAAAACATGAAGTGAGAAGAGTTGAAGTTTTCCCGAAAGTTTGAAACATCAGTTTCAATGATTTGTTCAGGAAGCTTCGGATCGCACTTAATAGAATTCGGTTCAAGTAGATTATCAACTGACATACAAAACCTGGATGGATGAGTATTTACTATTTGCAAAAATTACTGAAGCTCACTACACTTTCTATACACTCGATTTTTTAAAGCACTTCAGAAAACACTTGCGACTTGTAAATATTTCCCAGGACGCTCGATATCGGGGATATACCAGGCGGGGTTCCCTTGGGGATCTCGTCCTAATTTGGCATTAGGTTGCGGAGGACGATTGCGTAGGCTGTTATTGGTAACTTCGCAGTTTGTTACTTCTTTTGGCGGTGCAGACAAGAAGCCAGCAGACTGCATTTCAGCAATACTTTCTTTAAAAGCTGCCATTACAAAAGCCAGATCAGCTTCGGAATGGGCTGTTGTCAAGAAGCAAGGACGGTGATCCCAAGTATGCACTCCCTTATCCCGCAGCAAGTAAAATAGTAAATCTCCGTAGGCGAACTCTGGTGCAGATTTCACCATGAACAAGGAGCCGAAATTATAGGCTGTGAACGGTGCTTGAACTTGCTGGAAATAGCCCATAAGTTCCGCTACAAACTTATCGGTTCTGGCATTAAGATTTTGCTGCAAGCTGGGGCCACTCTGTTTTAAATGCTGAAGTACTGCTTTGGCGGCTGCTAGTGCGAGAGGATGGCGGACGAATGTGCCAGCAAAGTAAGTCACGCCTACTTCTGGAACGGAGTCATCGCCAAACTGCCAAAATCCACCGTCCAAAGCATCCATATATTGTGATTTGCCAGCAATGACTCCAATTGGTAGCCCACCGCCCACAATCTTGCCGTAGGTTGCTATGTCCGCCTTGATACCGAAATGTGCTTGAGCGCCACCTGGATGAATTCTAAATCCGGTAACGATTTCATCAAAAATTAGGGCAATCCCAGCTTCTTCGGTGAAATCACGCAATTGCTGGAGGAATTCTTTGGGCTGGTATTCAGGGCGACGGCTTTGCACGGATTCCACCATCACTGCTGCTAACTCATCAGCCCGACTTCTGAGGATTTCTAGAGACTCAGGCGAATCGTAATCTACCACCAAAATGTTCTCTACCATTTCGGGTGGGATACCAGGAGCAGCTGGAATTGACCGGAGTTTTTTTGTACCCCGAACAATTACTTCATCCAAAATACCGTGATAAGCTCCAGAAAATATAGCGATTAAGTTACGCCCTGTGATGGTGCGTGCCATCCGCATCGCTCCTAACACCGCTTCCGAACCTGTGTTGCAAAAGGCTGCTCGGTCAAAGTTGGTCAACTCACACATCAGCTTCGCCACTTCTCCAACCAAGGGAGTTTGCGGGCCAATTTCCATGCCGAGTTTGAGTTGTGCTTCAATTGCTTCGGTAATGAAAGGTGGCGACCAACCAAACAAATTCAAGCCAAAGCCATTGCTTAAATCGACATATTCATTGCCATCAACATCCCAAAGTTTAGAACCAGATGAACGAGACACCACGATGGGATAAACCATCTCTTTCATCGTCGGGTTAAACCCGGAAACAGTTCTTGGATCTGCCAAATAAGGGCGATGAGTTTGAGTATATTCTTTGGATTTTTGAGTCCGTTTTGTATATCTTTGGATAATTTTGTCTAGATGAGTGCGTTGTTGGGCTGTCAAAGTTTTAGTCTGGGTCTTTTCAATTCGAGCCGCCGCACCAAATGCCTTTTTAGCACCATTTGACTCTGTTTCTACTGATGCTGATTCTTTGCTGGTTTGGGTTGGGGGGATAGATACAGCGTTTTGTGGCTTGACACCATTATTTTGAGATGTCGCCGCAGGTACAACTGGGACTGTTAAAGATTGACTGCTATTACCCAATAGCGCCAATTGCTGGCTCATAATTTGTAGCTGCTGATTAATCACACTTTCTAGGACGTTACTAGATGCAGCAGGTTGCAGGGAAATCTGAGGTGCAAATCCATTTGATCCATTTGTATGAACTTCATGCACTACCAAAGTGGGTGATGTGGTTGCAGGTGGAGGTTCTGGCAATGGTGCTTCTGGAATTGGGTCTGCAACGGTTTCTATTAATCCTAGTGCAGATAAAGTTTCGGGAGACAAGGCTTGATTGATCAAGTCAGCCAACGTTACTAAGTTCGGGCAAATTTCTAGTAACTGCCTAAGTGTTACTTTGACTTTAAATTTTTTCTTCAAAGCTAACCCGACTTGCGTTAGAGATAAGGAATCTAATCCCATTTCTAAAAATGTTGTCGAGTCGTCAACACTAGCAATTTCCAATCCTGATGTTTCTTCGATAACTTCTTTGAGCAGAGGAATAAGCTTTTGCTGAGGGTATGTTGTCATAGTTTGGGTCTTTTCTAATAAATGAGGATTTAAAAGTTTGGAAGTTGCTGCACGATTGGGATGAGGTGGAGGATCAATCCAGAAGCGTTGGCGCTCAAAGGGATAGGTAGGTAGAGGAATTCGTTGTCGCGTTTCCCTTTGATAGAAGTTGCTCCAGTCAATAGATACTCCTGCTAGCCACAGTTGTCCTACTGCCTTGAGTAATGCTGTCCATTCAGCTTCGTTCTCAGCATTATCACTTAGAGAAGGAATGGCTATCTGTTGTTTAATATCTTTTGCTTGTTGGCGGGCTAAGGTCGTAGTTGTGATTCGTGGCCCCACTTCTAACAGTACGCGCTCCGGTTGCTGCCATAGAGTTTGTACGCCCTCCGCAAATCGCACAGTCTGACGCAGATGTGTAGCCCAATACATCGGATCAGTTGCTTGTTGGGCTGTAATCCAGTCGGCGGTAACTGTGGATACAAAGGGAATTTGGGGTGGCGATAATTTAACCTTTCCAACTACCTCAGCAAAGGGGGCTATGATGCTATCCATCATTGGGGAGTGGAAAGCGTGGGAAGTGTGTAAATGGCGACAGACAACTTCTTCGCTTTCTAATTGTTTTTGTAGAGCCGCGATCGCCTCTGTGGGGCCAGAAACTACACACAGGGAAGGGCCGTTAATTGCTGCGATCGCTAATTCTGCACTCAATCGTGGCTCTATCTGTTTGGCTGGAAGGCGCACCGAGAGCATCGCCCCTTCTGGTAACTCCCACATGAAGCGACCGCGATTTGCAACCAACATCAGCGCATCTTCTAAGGTGAATACACCCGCTATACAAGCAGCAACAAATTCACCAATGCTGTGACCAATCATGGCTTGGGGCTTGACTCCCCAACTTTGCCACAGTTGCGCTAAAGCATATTCAATGACAAATAATGCTGGTTGAGTAAAGCAGGTTTGCCGCAGAGAGATAGCCGCAGTTTCGCAATCGCTCGGTGCTGGATACATGATTTCTCGTAAATCCCTACCCAACAAAGGTTTAAGGATTTCAGCACATTTATCTACCACTTCCTGAAACACAGGTTCGCGGTTGTAGAGATTCAGTCCCATGTCTACATATTGCGATCCTTGTCCGGGGAACATGAAGACAACGGCTGGATTGCGGATTTCTGTATGCCGGGTATTTACTTGATTTGGATCTAAAGATTGCAGCGCTGCGATCGCATCTGTGATGTCGTGACAAACTATACTGCGTCGGTAGTTGAAGGCTTTACGCCCTCGCTGTAAAGTATAAGCTACATCAGCTAAGTTAATTTTGGGATTATACTGCAAATGTTGGTGTAAATTCGCTGTTGCAGCCTCTAAAGCTTGACTAGTTTTTGCCGAGAGCAACAATAGCTGCTGTGGGCGCGAAGATCCTGAACTTTGGATTTGTGGCGCTTCTTCTAGCACAATATGAGCATTAGTCCCACCGACACCAAAAGAACTTACACCGGCTCGTCGCGGAGTTTCACCTTCTGACCATTCAGCTAGTTTGGTATTTACATAGAAGGGGCTGTTGGCAAAGTCAATTTTGGGGTTGGGAGCCTCAAAATTTAAACTAGGTGGAATCTTTTTATAATGCAGGGCGAGAGCGGTTTTAATTAAACCTGCGACTCCAGCCGCCGCAACTAAATGTCCGACATTGCTTTTAAGAGAACCGATCGCACAAAATTGTTTAGCATCTGTATGTACTCGGAATGCTTGCGTCAGCGCTTCAATTTCAATGGGGTCGCCTAAAGGTGTAGCTGTACCGTGAGCTTCAATATAAGAGATGGTTTCTGGGTGAAAGTTGGCATAAGCTTGGGCCATTGCAACGGCTTCTGCTTGTCCGTCTACGCTAGGAGCAGTAAAGCTTACTTTATCAGCCCCGTCATTATTGATACCAGAACCTCGAATTACAGCATAGATGCGATCGCCATCATTGAGTGCATCTTCTAAACGTTTGAGGACAACTACTCCTGCACCACTATTGAACATTGTGCCCTGAGCGCTGGCATCAAAGGGACGGCAATGCCCATCTCCAGAGAGCATACTGCCTTCTTGAGCCATATAACCGCTGTTTTGAGGTGTAGTCATAGATACACCACCGGACAAAGCCAAATCGCACTGATAGCTGGTTAAGGCTTGGCAAGCCTGAATGACTGCTACCAAAGAAGTGGAACAGGCTGTATTGACGCTGACGGCTGGGCCTTTGAGGTTGAGTTTGTAAGCAGCACGGGTAGTCAAAAAGTCTTTTTCATTGGCTAGCATCGTCTGGAACTCGCCGATGCGATCGACAATTTCCATACGTCCAGAAATGTGGCTAGCAAAATAAGTATTTTGACCGCAACCAGCGTATAAACCAATCAAACCCTCGAAAGATTCTGATTCATAACCAGCATTTTCTAGAGCTTCATAAACCAACTCTAGAAAAACTCTGGCTTGTGGGTCCATAACCACAGCTTCCAGTGGATTAATGCCAAAGAAGGCAGCATCAAAAGTTTCTCCCCCAGAAATAATTCCTCTAGCTTTCACGTAGCTAGGATCTTTACAAAGGTTCGGATCAATACTAGGGTCTAGTTCGTCATCTTGAAAGAAAGTCGTTGATTCTAATCCGTCACACAGATTGCGCCAAAACTCATCAACATTTCCAGCCCCAGGAAATCTTCCTACCATGCCAATAATGGCAATACCATCATTAGGATCTTGGTTATCGGATGCTTGCATATTTACCATTGCTTAACACCTTGTTGATGATTACGACGACGAGTCCGAGCTGCTTGTTGGCGTTGGGCGCGATTTTGCAGCTTGTCAGAAGATGGTTGGCTATTCTGGTTGGAATGCAAATAGGTTGCTAAAGAGCCAATCGTTGAATACTGAAATAACTTCACAGCAGATAGCTCAATACCAAGTTCCTGTTTTATTCGCGCAGCAACTTGGAGAATTGAGATTGAAGTTGCTCCCAAATCAAAGAAATTATCATCAATCCCAACGCGATCGATTTTGAGCAGTTCAGATAAAATACCTGCAAGCAGACGCTCTAAATCGGTTTGGGGAGAAATGTAAGCTTGTTCCAGTTGTGGACGTTCTCTACTTGGTGCTGGCAATTTATGTCTATCGACTTTGCCATTTGCAGTCAAAGGCAGCGACTCTAACATCACAAAGGCTGATGGCACCATGTAATTAGGTAGTCGCTGTTGTAAGAAACCACGTAATTTATTGTGCGTATATCCACTGTTATAGTGAGGAACAATATAAGCTGTCAACTGTTTTTCACTTGTCTCATCCTGACGAGCTAAAACGACAATTTCCCGAACATCAGGATGTTGTGCAATTTCTCGCTCAATTTCCCCTAGCTCAATTCTGAAACCGCGAATTTTTACCTGATTGTCAATACGACCTAAGAATTCTACTTTGCCATCTGGAAGATAACGAGCTAAATCTCCAGTCTTGTAAAGGCGCGTTTCTAAATTGCTATCAAATGAGTGAAAAATAAATTTTTCGGCAGTCAAATCGGGACGGTTTAAATAGCCTCTAGCTAATCCATCACCACCAATGTACAATTCGCCAGTTTCTCCTATTGATACTGGTTGGAGGTTTTGATCTAATATATAAACTTGGGTATTAGCAATTGGGCGACCAATAGGAATAGAAACATCTGGTTGCAGTGGCGCTGTTATAGGATGGCAACAGGTAAAAGTTGTATTTTCAGTTGGCCCATAACCATTAATTAGCTGACAGTTGTCCACTGTTTGCAGAAACTTCTGCACATGGGGAACAGATAAGACATCACCACCCGCTAAAAGTTGACGCAAGGATTTCAAAGCATCTATTTTTTCATCCACTATCAGGTGGAATAAACCGGCTGTCAGCCAAAGAGTAGTAACTTGATATTGCTGAATAATCTGTCCTAATTCTTCTAAAGATGGTGTATGAGGAGGATAGATTATTAATTGCCCACCGTTCAGTAAGCAACCCCAAATTTCAAAAGTTGAAGCATCGAAGGAAATAGGAGCAAGTTGCAAAATTATTTCTTCATCTGTGAGGTGAGCATAATTAGTTTCTTTGACTAATCTAACTACACCACGATGGATAACGCTAACACCTTTGGGTGTACCTGTAGAACCTGATGTATACATGACATAAGCCAAGTTATCAGCAGTGACACTAGTGTTTAGGTTCTCTTTGTGATTTTGGGAGATTGTATTCCAATCTGTATCTAAACAAATTACAAATGCTGTATGAGTAGGTAATTTTGCAACTAATTCTTTTTGAGTTAATAGTATTGATACCTGGGTATCTGATAGCATGAAAGCTAAACGTTCTTGTGGATAACCTGGGTCTAATGGTACATAAGCTCCACCTGCTTTAAGGATAGCTAAAAGTGCCACAATCATTTCTAAGGAGCGCTCTATGCAGATTCCTACAAGAGTTTCTGTTCCTACCCCTAGTGATTGCAGATGTTGTGCTAGTTGATTAGCACGACTATTCAAATCTCTATAAGTAAGATGCTGATTATTAAAAATTAGTGCTACAGCATCAGGCGTTTTCTCTACTTGTGCTTCAAACAACTGATGAATAGACGCTTGTTGAGGATAATCAGTTTGAGTATGATTCAACTCTATTAGTAGGTTATTTTCAGATTTTTTCAAAATAGTTAATCTTAAATTATCTCGTTCTAAGTTGTTTTCTGATGATGAAAGTTGACCATCATTCATCAGTAATTCATTTTTATTTTGAGCCAATGAATTAGTTATTATTTTCATTTTTAAGTTGAAGAAAAATACTTATATCAATGAATAACAAGGAATTGGGTGTATTTAAATTTAAGATGAGATGTTTATTTTCCGTATTTAGAGAAACAGATAAAATAAAAAGTGGTAAAGCATTTTTATATATTTATCTATTAGTGTTTACACGTAGAATTGATGGTTACATTGTTAGCTTTAAAATTATATTAAAAGATTAATTTGACAAAAAATTATGCCGCAATCCTACAATATTTGTGTGAAAGGGCACTGACTCTAAGATTTAGTTCTTTCATTCTGACCTATTTCCTCCAAATCGTAGTTATTTTCAATACATCTTCATTGAAAATTAAAACTTTAGAGATGTTTGCAATGGGAATATTAACTGTACGTAGGCTTATTTTGAGAGAATAAGAAGAATTAATACCTTGAAGAACAAGGAATACTGCGATTTTAGCAACTGATAAGTAATGTAACCCCTTCGAGGTAGATTGGACTCCAGCGAAACGAGAATAGGGTGAGCATTGTAATGCCCACCCCAGAATAACGAACTATTTGCTGTAGTCTACGTAATTGAAAACCACTGTTTCAACTGATAGTTATTTCTGCCACGCTGCACTAGGTGAACAGACTAAGCCACAACGCTAGCAGAGAAAACGAAGTCATTTGCAGTCAGGCTAGTTGCGGTAATTTGCAGTAATGAAGCCAACTCTGTATTTCCGCTTTTTACGATAGTGTCAGCACCCTGTTGCAATAGGGTTAGGGCACTAAACTGAGTAACACCAATACCGCCCAGCCCGATTTTATCAATGGCGATCGCAAAATCAGTCACAATGTTCTTGCTAGTTGGCAGACTGGCGTTAGCAATCCAGAATTGGTCAGCACCAGCAGCACCACTCAAGCGATTACCACCCTTTTGACCAGCAAATAGCACATCATCACCATCGCCACCAAACAGGGAATCATTCACGCTGGAGAAGAGTTTATCATCGCCAGAACCACCATACAAACGGTTATTGCCACCGTTGCTGGTGAGGGTATCGTTACCTGAACCACCGAAGGATAATTGACGTGAGCCTTCAACTACTGTCAAAGTATCATTACCTGCTGCTCCAAGTAAATTATTAGTACCATTGGCTTCAACTACGGTAATTTCGTCATTACCATTGCCACCATCAGCACTAGTTTTGTTAGCAGGGCCATTGGCACCAATCAAGACTTGATCGTTACCCTCTCCTGTGGAGACTGAGGAGTCACTACTTACCACCACTGTGTCTTCACCATTTCCAGTCTGGATTGTGTTACCTGTAGTACCCGTTACAAAGTCTGCTCCGTCACCTGTGAATAAGGTTTGATCCGGCTGAACGGTAATATCATCGCTGCTAGTGGAGCCAAAATTAATTTCTTCAGCTTGAGGTTGACCTAAACCAGCTGCAAGGTTAAGGGGCTTTTCCAACTTCAGCAGTAGAATTTCGTTGTTGTCTATGACTGGATTCTGAGGATCATTACCAGGACGACCTGTAGAGAAGGGATAATTGTTGTCATTAGCTACCAAAATGGTGTTTTTGTCAACAACTAAAACATTTTCAATGGTTACAAACGGGAAGTCAAAGGTGGTTTTGCCATCTCCATTCAGGTCGTTGGGGTCTTGGATGTTTAACAAGTCTGCAACTTCTTCTTTGGCTACATAGCCATTAGAATCTGTTTTCGACAAGTCAATTTTGTAGATTCTCTTGAATTGAGCAGCAGTTCCTTGACCACCATCCCGCTCAACGACTAAGTACTCATTGTCATTAATGACTGCTAAATCCCCGATCGCATACGCGGGATTTTCCAACTTGTAGTAAAGTTTATTATCGGTGTACTCGCGGCTGGCAATATCAAATTCGTTAATCCGCAAAGCACCAGCAGCATCACCTTGAACCGTACCCTCTAGCAGCATATAAAGCTTGGTTTTGCTGGCGTTGATTGCTCCACCCTCAAAACCTTTAGAGCCACCTAAGTTAGCAAAAGTATCTCCTGAAAGCACATCGGGGTTTTGTGGCGATCGCACTAAGTTATTCTGAGGATCGCTCAAGAAATCTCGGACTTTATCGCCTGTCTCTGGGAAGTCTGTAAATAGTGCATCTACGCCTAATTGATAGAACTGCTGAAATTCTAGTTCTGGATTACCTTTGTAATCTGCTGCTAAATACAGGTCTTCATCGCGAAAGGTGTAAGGATGAACCTGTAAACCTGCATTGTGAGCATCTTGAATTAAGGTAGTGGGAGCTAACAGCGTTCTGTCAGCATCATTTACTGTGCCGTCGTTGTTGATATCATCTGCCAAACCATCGTTATTAGCATCAGTACCTTTGACACTGACAATTAACCGCTTCCAAGGGCCAATGCCATCAGCATAGGTAGCGATTTCAGCCAAACCTTCTGGAGTCCGTAAATCACCATAAGTGCGAAGGTCGCCACTGACTTCAAAATCATAAGGCTGAGTCTCTATGATCTCACCGTTTAGCTCAATTCCAGCTGCATCTAGAAGTTGAACCAGGGGAATATCTACACCTGCATTAGGCATAATGCGATCGTGGAGATCCTTGAGATTACCAACTTCAAAGGATTGGATGAAAATCCGACTGGGATCGGTGAAGTTCTCAGCCTTGAGTGTATCGATTAATATCTCGCTGATGTTTCGGTTAATTTTGTTCGTAGTGCCTACATAAGTAGCTTCTTCGGCAGAATAGGTAGGATGCTTAGTTTCGGGATAGATGCCAATCTTTTTACCTGTCTCGGCTTCTACTTCTTTAACCAAGTCGATGATTTCGGCGAGGGTGGGAATTTCAAATTGACCATTGAAGGATTGGTCGCGGAAAGGTACACGCTGTATCGCTCTTAAAGTCTTGATTTCTTCTAAAGTAAAGTCTTCAGCAAACCAACCTGTAATTTCAGTTCCATCTAGACTGACTGTTTTCTTGCGATCGGCAAATTGTGGATACTTGGTAACATCGTAAACGTCTGTGGTTGTATTGCTTAAATTAAGAGTGCCATCAGCATTCAAAATTGCCAAAGCAGGTTCATGACGAGCAATCAACACGCCATCTTTTGTAACTACTAAGTCTGGCTCAATAAAGTCAGCACCGTCTTCAATTGCCCGTCTGTATGCCTCTAAGGTATGTTCTGGGAGATCGCCACTTGCACCTCTGTGTCCAATAACTTTAGGTGCTTCTCCATCTAAAGTTTTGAATTGGTCAGGTGTAGCAATGGGAGCTTCCAACAACTTACCACTGGCATCAAAATGCAATAGGTAAGGGCCAAACTCTTCTCCAACCCAGATTGTGCCGTCTTTATCAAAGACGAATGACTCGACATCAAAATCTGCGCCAGTCAGTAATCTTCCAGTAGTTCCTTCATTCACAATTTGGAAAGGAACTTTGTTGTTAGGGTCAGACAGTTGAATGTAATCTAAAACTTTAACAGTGCCATCGCCATTTTCTGTTCCCTTAAAATTCGGGTCTACACGATTGATTCGTAACAGGAAGTCTTCACTATTATCTTTGCTACCGTAGCCATTATCTGACAGGAAGTACAAAGAGTTGCTGTTAGCAAATTGAACACCGCTAAAACCCTGAATTGGCTGTCCAGGGAAAGGCCCGGTTCTGCCATTGGCTGAAATTTCTGCACCAGAAGCAGGCCCATCACTATAGGTATCAGCAGGTAAAGAAGCAAAACCTACTAACTCAACTTTTGGCTTTATTGAAGCAAACATCGTTTGGTAGATGTGGGTTTGATCATTTAAACCCGCAATTCCTGGAATATCAAAACCGTAGGCGTTATAACCTTGACCTACCAAGCTATTTAGAACTTCAGAACCAGCACCTTGGTAGTAAACAGGTACGGGACGGTTTGTGTGAGTTCCCCAACCATACTTGACGGTAGGATCTGACCCCCAGTAGTGTCCAACTTCTGCTGGAGTATCCAAATTGGTTAATGCTTCAGCACCTTGATTTTGTACTACAGTCGGAAAATCACCGTCGAGAGTCAGGTAGTGATCGTGATCAGCAGTAACAATTAGTAGGTTTTCATCCCAACCACCATTGTTGTTGATCCAGTCAATCGTTGATCCAACTGCCTTATCGAAGTCCAAAGTGGTGCCGATCAAGTTGTCTATGTTGTTATCATGGGCAGACCAATCAATATCGCCAGCCTCAACCATTAACCAGAAACCATCGGGGTCTTTACCCAATACATCTAATGCAGCATTTGTCAATTCATTGAGGGTTGGATTTTCGTTAACCTCTTTGGCAATGAAAGATGCGTCCGTTTCTCCAGGAAGGAGTGGGCGTGTGGTGTCGACTTTGGTGTTATCACCTTGGTTAGTGAAAACGCTGAACATATCTAAACCAGTGGTGCTGTAGTCGCCGTTGGCAGAACTGACAGGCAAGTTACCATTTTGACCACGCGCACCGTATAGACCGAAAAGGCGATCGCCTTTTTCTGGATCGATTGTCGCCGCAGTTTCAGCTAGTTTCTGGGCGGCATTCTTACCCCGCTCTAAAAATGTGTAATCGTAGAGGTTGTTTGTTGGTTTAGTGCTAAGTTCTGTGTAGGTAGATTGGCTAATATATTCATTGCTTGTATTCGGCTCAACCTCCGATGGTAGTAAGTCTCCAGGAGCAGAGAGTGGGTGTCCGCCACCAAGTAATACTGTTGGTTGATAGACACGGAGTTCCTGTTGCAGAATGTTGTCTAATGCCGGATAGTCACCATCATACTTATTGCGACGGTTAACGTTGGCAGCAGCGGCACCAGGTGTTGCATGGTCAATGGGAACTGAAGTCACCAAACCAGTAGATTTACCAACTTGGTTCGCCGTTTTGAGAATTGTTTCTAGAGGATTCTCAAAAATATCAACGCCAATAGCGCTGTTGTAGCTCTTGACGCCAGTGTACAGAGTTGTTGCGGTGTTTGCCGAGTCAGGATAGCTGTACTTAATATATTCAGGATCGTTACCGGGAGTCCAAGGGTTAACACCACCTCTAGTAGGGTCATAACCTACTAGATTCCCAACAGCACCATCACTGACTTTTGCGCCACCTGTTGGGGTATTACCTGGGTTAAAAGTTGGATCAAAGGTGAAACCAGGACGAACCTGGCTCTCTCCGGTAATGGGATTGGTATCGTCAAGAGCTGAATTACCAGTGCTAAAAACTCCATCACTACCAGCGATCGTTGTCCCGTATGTAGTTGCCAAACCGTAGCCTTGGAGTGTTTGAAAATTGAGTCCTTGTCCCTTACCTTGTGTATAAAAATCACTTAGATTAGCGCCTGTCTTACCATTTTGAATCTCTTTATAGATGGACGCAGCACGAGCCATTTCCCAGCCCATACCATCCCCAATCATAATGATGACGTTCTTAGCCATGAAAGAGAATCTCCCTGTGTTTAATTGTTGAGATGGTCTTCGCTCTAGTGAAATCAAAAAAGCAATATGGTGAGGAAAAACTAATAGTTTTAGGCTGCAAAGATGTAATTTACTTGTAAGCTTTTTGAGTCTTAACTATTAAATGTAAACTACCACTACAATTGATATTTCACTAGAGCATTTTGGTATCAAAATTAACGATGAAAATTGCATAATAATTAACATACATACCCAAAGTTGTGAAAAAATTGTGGGCTGGTTAAGAAATCTTGTATTGCAATCTTTTAGATAATGTGTTATGTACAAAATCATGCATAGTTTTGATGATCTAAAAAAGTTTTTGGCGTCAGATACTCATTTATTTCTAATCTTTATCTTTAGACACTTTCGCAATAATTAAATACAGCTTCATTAACTTTGACTGTGTAATGAAGCTGTAAAAATCACGTTATGCAAACAAGCTAAACTACACTAGCAGAGAAAACGAAGTCATTTGCTGTGAGACTAGTTGATTTAATTCCAACTAATGAAGCCAATTCTGCATTTCCAGTTTTCACCAAGGTGTCACTACCCTGTTGCAATAGGGTTAAAGCACTAAATTGAGTGACACTAATACCACCAATTCCAATCACATCAATTCCTGGAGTAAAGTCAGTGACGATGTTTTTACTATTTGGCAGACTGCCATTAGCAATCCAGAATTGGTCGATATCAGCACCACCACTCAGGCTATTACTACCCTGTTGGCCAGCAAATAGCACATCATCACCATCGCCACCAACCAGGGAGTCATTGGCATTAGAGAAGAGTTTGTCATCTCCAGAACCACCATAGAGACGGTTATTGCTACTGTTACTCGTCAGGGTGTCATTACCTGAGCCACCGAATAATGATTGACGAGAACCTTCAATTACCGTGAGAGTATCATTACCTGCCGCCCCAAACAAATTATTACTACCACTGGCTTCAACCACAGTAATAACATCATCGCCAGTGCCACCATCAGCATTGGTATTTTGAGCCGGGCCATTTTGACCAATAAATATGCGATCGCTACCATCTTCCCCGGAAACTGAAGAGTTATTCCCTGCAAGCACTGTGTCATCTCCGTTTCCAGCCAGGATTGTGTTACCTTCAGCACCTTCTACAAAGTCTGCTCCGTCACCTGCATTAAAGAATTGTCCTGGCTCAAGATTGACAGTATCGCTGTTGCTAGAACCAAAACCGTTCGGAAAAGTAGGTTGTACAGTTGTCAGATTATTAGGTAATTCGAGAATAGCGAGTTTTTCAGCAGCCGTATTACCTGTAATGTTGAAGTCGTTGTCGTTAAGCAAGGCTAGAGTATTGGGTGCTACCAATGCTAGACCTTCTAATTTTTCCACCCCGGTGTAACCCAACTGAGCAGCATTAGCAATCAAACTCTTGCTGACAGGGTTAATATTGGCAGTAGCTAACTCCGCAGAGGTAAGTTGTTCAATAATTTTACCAACTGGCAAGGTAAAGTTAGCAGGGTTATTGATGTTGGTCGCGCCAGCTAAATCAATTTGGTAAATTAGTTTATTGCCAGCAGATGTAGCATTGTCGTCTCGTTCAACTACTGCAAATTTGCCGTTACCCAAAGAAACTGCATCGCCAATCTTATCGGTTCCTGGTAGACCTTCTAGGCGATATAAATACTCTCCTGTTACCTGCTTGCTGACAATATCAAACTTTAGAATTCGGAGATTGAGAGAAGCTTTAGAAGTCGCATCATTGGCGACATCTGGATTATCAATTGGACTCTGAATAAAGGCATATAATTTATTACCTTCTAGCGCTACAGCTTCAAATCCTCGGTTATTGCGGCGTTGGGCATAAACTGCTGGCAATACCTCAGTGCCAAAAGTTCCATCTGGTTGATCTGGGTTGGGTGCTGTGGCAGTTCCTTGAGGGATAAAGCGATCGCTCAGTTTACCATTAACATCAAAGTGATAAATTGCCGGACGGTACTCATCTACCAGCCAGTAATCTCCATTTTCTGCAATTACAATTCCTTCTAAGTCAGCACCTAAAGGATCGTTAGCTAAAACATTTTTGTCTAAGTCAACGGCAATTTCATCTGTGTAGGCTAAACCGTTTCCTACACCTTGCAAATTAGGCAATCCCGTTAATGGGGTCGTTCCATCTTGGCGAAATAGTCCTGTTCTGTTGGTAATGCTGATTTCACCTGTGGTGCGGTTGAGTTCAAAGCTAACTATTTCTGGCTGGAAGTCGGGTAATAAAAATGGTCTATTTACACCATCAGGTTCTCCATTGGGTCCACGATCTGTGTTGGTGACAAATTTCAGGTTGCCATTTGCTGCAAACCCTTGGAAATATAATCCAGAGAAACCACCCAAGAAAATATCTTGATTTTCAGAGGTTGTACCTAACTTGGGTAAGTTTTCAAATTCATAGATAGTCAGCTTGGGTTGAGCAACAGGATTGCGCGGATCGTAACTAGTAGTGTCGATATTTAGAGAATTAGGGAAGGCATTGGCAATATTTTCCCAAGGTACCAGCTTGAAGTTAGAACTAATATTTTCCTCTTCACCTTCATCACTAACTATTTTGGCAGGTTCATTAGAACCATCTTGAGTGACAAATAAACCAAATGGAAAGTTAGGCCCCAATGGTACGTTAATTACATCAGCACCATCTGACTCTTGTACGCTGTCAATTGGCCCATTGTTACCAATGGCAAAGTTACCCAGGTATTCGTTGTTACCTTCACGAGTGTAAGCAACAAAAGTGTTGTCGCCTTGGCTAGATGCTAATAAGTAGCCTGTGCCATTTTTGCCGTAATAAATGGTCAGTCCTTCTACGTCATCGGTAAGGTTAGTACCGCCCAAATCTCTGACTTGATCAATTAACTTACCAGTTGTGCCACCGTTTGGTTCTGCTTGGAACTTCCAAATACCGACATTTTCCTGGCCGATGTAGAGGAAGCCAGTTTCTTGGTCTACCACCATACCCTCAGTTTGAGGATCGCGTCCCTCAATTGTCGGTACAGTGAATTCCCGCACACGTTCAGCCCCAATTTTGCCATTACCTTGGTCAATCAGTTTAAACTGAGCCACATCTCCAGTTTCTCGGCGACTGGTAAAGACATAGTAATCATTGGTGATGGGGCTTCGGTATAAAGTAAGCCCGTAAGCACTCCGGGAAGATGAGGAATAAGGTTCTGCAAAAGGTGCTGCTTGGAAGATAGTACCAATATTGCTATCGGTGATATTTTCCAGGTATTGTCCGGGGGTGGAAGGATTGGGGTTAATTTTGAAGATTGCTAGTTTGTCGTTGTTGCGATCGCTAGCTACGGCAATATCAACCGATTGATTGCCTAATTTAAAACTGTATTGCAGATCAATATTGTTGTAGCGAATACCACCAGGATTAACTGCTTGTAACAAATTACCAGACAAGTCATAAACCCGCAATCCAGCATTTTTGACTGAAGTTAATACTAGACTATCGGCAGAATTTGTGGCATTAACATAGATCGCAGGATCATCAGCATCGGCACGTTGATCTACTGGGAGTGTTTCATCGTCCAACAAATCGGGACGGGTTTCTAGTGTGGGTGCAGCAGTTGGAACTAAGTCTGCATCCAAAGTCAGGATTTGGGTAAATTGGCTTTGGTTAAAGTTGTTATCACTCACCAGCACAATCGACTGGCTACCATCTGCTAGTTTGGGGCCAAAGGTAATACCCTCAATGTTATCTGTACCGTTAGGTAAGTTTAAGTCATTTAAATTCAACAGCAGACGTTTTTGAGCGGGTTTGATAGTAGCTAATTGTTCAGTACTCAAATTATTGAGAGAATCGTAGAAGCTAATATCTGTTGCACCTTGCAAAGAAACTTCGTAGATTTTGATCGTGTTACCTACACCTTGTGCAAAGGAACGTTCTAACGCTAGTAATGTCCCACGATTATCTATTGCTAATAAATCTGTCAAACCATTGTCAGCAAAGCCTGTGCTAGGGTTGGGCGCTTCGGAAATCGCATCCGTAATGTAGAGGTATTCTTTTTCTGGTTGTCCGCTAACCAGATTGTATTGCAGAATTCGGGAAGGGCTGCCACTACTGAGCGAAGCCCTTAATCCATCTTGGGAAAGCGCGTTTTCAGTGGCAGTGAATAGGGTTTTCTGGTCAGGTGTGATGGTGAGGCTTTCAAAGGCTAAGTTATTGTAAACACCTGATGTCTGCGTGTCACCTGCATCGATAATACCGTTGCTGTTGGTATCTTCAACTACTGGTAGGAATTTGCTGGGGACAAATAGCGATCCTATTTCTTGCCCTGTTGTCAGGGAAAATTCCTTAATAAAGGGATCGCTAACTCGACCTGCACCAGGATTAACTTCACCTTCAGAAGATATGAAAACAGTACCATTGTTAGTTAAAGCAATGCCTTCTGGGTCAACGCTAAATGTTGCAAATAAGTTGCCATTACTATCTTTCAGAGGTGTGACATTGGTAAAAGCCACCTCAGTATCAGCAGTGAAAGTATAGAAGCGGGCGGGGCTAAATTGCGAGCGATCGTCTGAGATTGCATAGTAGCGGTTGTTAACTGCATCGTATGTGACACCAGAAAGTCCCCCTAATGGAGTCGGTGTTCCATTCACAGTTCCCGCCGTGCCAGCAGGAATAAACCCTGTGGCAAAAGTACTCTGTCCCACAAATCTTACATTGGGAATGGTTTTACCTGGTTCCATTGCTCCGGTTTGCACATCTGCAAATACTAAACGATGGTCAGAACTGGGGAAGGGAAAAGTACCTACCAAGGGAAACGTCGAATCAGTATTCAGAGGCCAAAATACTCCTGAGTTGGCAATTGTCAAATCAGCCGAGGGTAGCACATAGTCAGTCCGCAGGTTTCCGGGAGTGTTATCAGCAAAGTCTGCGGTGTCAAAACTAGGATTACCCTTTTGGCTAGCGTTTGCACCAGTTTGTAAGTCTGCTTGTTGGAGCGCACCCAGACTGGTAGGGATGACATTAGTATTGATATTGGGATTTTGCAACAGTTGGCGAATAGCGTTGTCAAAACTATCACCATCCAACGGATCTGCATTTTGGTCGCCCACAATCACAAAGCTCGATCCAGCAGCAATACCGCCAGTTTTACCCTCATCATCGTAAATGTAATTACCATTACCAGGAGTAATATAGTCTGCCCAAAACCGGATCTCGTCATGGTTGCGCTTACCGTTACGGTCTTCCGCGCCATCAAAAGTTGGGGGTGTGGGGTGGCTGGCGAGGATGTGAATTATCTCGCCGTTTACCTGGATGGGTACATCCCAGTGACTTTTAGAAGAAAGGCGTAGAACTGCCAATTCCTCCTGAGAATAACAATCATTTGGCTGTGGTGTTGTCGGATCGTCAGGAAGCAAAGCATTGGGCATATCCTTCCAGAGAAAATTTTGAAAGGTGCGGATGTTGGCTGTGTCAATGGGATATTTGGACAATAGCAACATCCCGTATTGACCAGGGAAATTCCCGAATCCGAAAGCATCATCGCCGTATCCGGTTGCGCCTGTGGTTGTAACTACTGTGCCGTTGTTGTTTAAGTCAAACCCAGAGGCAATACCCGTATTGGAAGGAGCGATGTAAAAGTAAGGGTAGTCAACGGGTGTTGTACCATTCTGGCTGACGGCTAGATAATTTTGCCGGAATAGTTGAACTGCCTCCGGGGAGTAGTCAAACTCGTTAATTAGCAATACATCCGGGTTATTACGCTGGATAATTTCTGCAACTGCCTTTGCTTGAGCATTGTCAGGAGTAGACAAATCGCTGACTAACTGACCTTCGGCATTACGATTCAAAGAAGCGTTGAACTGAGAAAAGCGAATTGTATTAGTAGTTACCATGTTTAATTCTGAGATAGATTCTAGACATGAGACTGCTTTGAACATTGGGAATAGGGAACCGCAGAGGCGCAGAGTACACAAGAGTTGTCGGAGTTCGATTAAATCTGCGTTAAATAAAGACGAAACGAGTATCTGTTGCCAAATTTGTATTGCGGTTTAACCCGTTTTCTACAACAGCAATCAATTCCGTTCCATTGTTGGTGAAAATACCTACAGCCGATCTCACTGACCCTAGTGAGTAATTGTTAGCAACTCCCTGAAGCTGAATTAGATCGTTTGCTTGAAAGTTGAGAATCTCGGCATAATCATTGTTGCGAGAACTGGTATAGAAAACTGAAGTGGCATCACCTAAAACGTAAGTATCCGTACCTTGTTCACCGTTGAGGAGGTCAATTTCGTTTGTGCCACCGCCCCAACCAATCAAGCGGTCATTGCCATTGCCCCCAGAAAGTCCGTCACTGCCAAGTGCACCTAAGATTGTGTCATTGCCATCACCACCAAGGAGTACATCTATGCCTCCCTTACCATCCAGGTAATCATTGCCTGTTCCACCGTCGATTAATTCACTGGTATTAGTGCCGATGACGCGATCGCTCCCTGCAAGAGCATTGACTATGTATTTGTTCAAACCAGTAAGTTCGCTGACAAAGATGATGTCGTTGCCAGATGTCGCCTTGTTATTGGCAACAGTCAAGTCAAAGGTATCGCTAACATTAGCGCCTTTAGCATCAGCAGCGGTAACTGTAACTGCGAAAATGCCGATTTGGGAGATAGTGCCGGATATCACACCTGTGTTGGCAATGATACTAGAACCAGTGGGTAAACCTGTAGCACTGTAAGTCAGGGTGTCACCTGGATCTACATCAGCAAATTTGTTACTGATATTGAAAGAAAAAGCTTTATTAGTAGAAATGATTTGGTCGTCAATCGGCTGTACTACCGTGGGAGCATTATTTTTAGGGAGATTAAACCGAGCTACGCTAGGGTCATGATCGCTATCCTGATCGGCAAACTCTGAGTTGATGTGAACTACATCATAACCATCCAGCTTGTTGAGCAAGTTGTTGCTAACTAAAACGTGGTCAAGGGTTTGGGCGTTACCTTCAAAATTGTAGGTGTAACGCTCATTTTGCGGCAGAGTTTCAATTAAGGAAGTCAGCCCGGCGCTTTCTAGGGTGCTGACGGGGTTGGAAAATTCAAAGTCATTTAAGTCACCCGCCACTACGACATTGGCATTGGGAGCGATCGCTAAAATAGACTCGACAAAGTTTTTCACCAGGGTAGCTTGTTGCTGGCGCTGGGTTTCACTACTGAGAGTTGGTGGTTGATTCGGCCCAAATAATGGTTGGTCGCCACCTTTAGAATTAAAGTGGTTGCCAATTACATAAACAGTTTCACCGTTGAAAGTAAATTCACCAACTAACGGCTTACGACTGCTGGTAAAGGCGGAGTTGGTAGGGTTGATTAAACCAGGACTATTAGAAACTGTAGGAACACCAGAAACATTGGTAACTGTGGTGTTGGTGGTGGAAGTACCGCCAGGGCGATCTACAAAGTTGACACGATTGGGATTAAATAAGAAACCCACCCGGATATTTCCACCAGGTTCACCGCCGTTCGTATCGTCTACTGGGTTAATTTGGCGATATTGATACGTGGGGCCACCAGCAGCAGTAATTGTATCAATTAACTTTTGGAAGGTAGTGCTGGCATCAACGACGTTATCATTTGTTGCACCGTTATTGTCCTGAATTTCTTCGAGACTAATGATATCTGGTGATTTGAGATTATTAACAATGCGATTAGCTAGGTTGTTAAACTTGGTTTGATCGTCACTTGGATCGAGATTTTCGACGTTGTAAGTAGCGATCGTCAGTTGGTTGGTGCTGGGAGTTAGGTTAGTGACTTCTTTTTGAATGTTACTGTTCTGTACTACTGTGGGAGCAGCCGATACTAAAACTTCATAGTTGTTAAAGCTGTAGTCAACGACACCAACAATAGTGCTAAGTTGCGTACCAACATTAACTTCAGGTAACACTAAGGAATTGTTCAGATCATCTATCTGAATCCGTTCAGGATTGAAGTCTGAAGCACTAATCAGGCTCCCACCGCGAACCGTTCTACCCGTCGCATTTGCGCCATTGTCTGCTAATACCCAAATTTCCTCTGATGTGCCAAAGTTTGCAGTGGGTGAAGTGGTAATTGGGTTATTAACCTGTACCAGCATTCCTTCTAAGCTTTCATAAAAGTCAATGCCATCCTGAGCAGGATCGAAGGTGGTTGTTCCAGTTTCAATATTAGCGATCGTGTCGTTATCGATTACCGTTGTCGGGATTGTTCTGCCACCATTACCTAGGATTGTAGCAGTGGGTAGATCATTGCCACTAGAAACGGTAACAATTGTGGGAGTGGTAATTTGCGTTTTAGTTAAATTATTGGCATCGTTGCCAGGACGAAACTCTGTAACTGTTCCACTGACTAATACCGAATCGCCGACGGATACGGTTGGCGCTGATGATGTGAAGACGAAAATACCTTCAGAAGTGCGATTGTCGTTGTCTGGAGTGGGGTCTTGCAAGTAAAAACCGTTACTTGCTTTCACTGTGACAATTCCCGCTACATTGCTGACAGTCTGATTTCTAAAGGATGAGATATGTGCCGTTCCCTGAATGTCGCTAATCCGAACGGATGGAGTTATTTCAAACACCGCAACCGTCTTACTGACTTCGGCCGTAGTAACTAACAAAGGCTTGCCTGTGGGACTATCAGCCGCCGAGACAAAGGTTAATCCTTCGATCGCAGTATCTTCAGGAGGGTTAATATATTGAACAAAGCTTGGCTTGTTGGGATTTGTCACTTCGTAGACAATGACATCGCCAGTGCGTTCTAAACCAATAAAAGCATAGGTGCGGTTGTTGATAACTCCAACTACCACGCCTTCGGGTTCAGGCCCTTTATTATCGCTGCGGGTGTCAAATGTATCAGCCGCACCATCTGAGTTAAACAGAGTTGGTACTTTGGTCGCGGTAATTTGTTCAAATTGGTCGCCACTATCAAATATTTGATTACCGCTTGCGTCCCAAATCGAAAAGGAACGCGCCCCAAATGCTTCGATGCGGTCAAAATCTCCGTCTCCGTCCGTGTCTCCTGTGGCATTTGTAACGGTTAACCGCCCCAGGTTGGTGTTTTGCTTCAGGGTAGCCGCATTGGGGAAAACAGTTGGATCTAAAGCATATCCGGCTGCGCCAACCCGGATTTCCTCGCTAAAACCAGTGTAGTCGCGGGAATCTCCTTCGTTGGCGGTGATGTAGTAAGTCTGTCCGTTGGCACTGAAGCTAGCGATCGCATCGGGTTGATATAACCCAAATACTGGCCAATTTTGAATATTGATCTTACCATCGCGATCGCTAGCATCTAATCCGTTACCTGGGAGATTGTAATTCTTCGCACCAAGGGGCAAAATATCGGTGATGGTGGCGCTGGCAATATCCAGAATAGCGATCGCATTATTTTCTTGCAAGGTAATGCGTGCAGTTTGACCGTCTGGAGATACAGCAATATACTCTGGTTCTAAGTCTTGTGCCACCGTCGAGCCGGGGCCAGTAATCCGTACACCTGCGGCTTTGAGTGTGGCGATCTGGCTATTGAAGCTTGTAAATGAGGCTTGGGCAACGGTTGCATTCGCCACGCCACCGGAAATATCAATAATGCTAACTGAACCTTCAGGATCTACCGAATTTGGTTGCCCGTAGCTGTTGGGTTCTCCCTCATTTGCTACTAATACCTTCGTGCCATCGGGCGTAAAGGTGAGCATATCGGGTAATGCACCCACCGCCACCGAGTTCAAAAAGTTGCCATTGGCGGCATTGTAAAAACTCACCTGTCCTGTCTGTTGGGCGTTTGTGCTGGTGTTTTGAATGGCGTAGGCGACTGCGACAATACCATTTTTCACCGCAACGCTGTTGGGAATAGCTTGTGTCCCTGCGGGAGGCGTAAATCCTGTTGTCAAAGAACCAGCTAAGGTTAGCGTCCCTGTATTGCTGACATTATAAATTTCAACTATGCTGCTAGCAACCACAAATAAGCGATCGCTTCCTGAATCAAAGGCGGATATTTCGGCTCCATTAGTACTGGTGAAGCTGCCAACTTTCTGCAAAATGCTGGAGTTATTGTTGGTCGCAATATCGCCTTGTGTCAAAGCCATTAATAACGTCTCCTTCAATTTATTTTGTATTGTTTGAAAATCGCCTGAAAAGCTGATGCTCAGTAATAATTTGCAAACATAATCTAGTCACATTGACAATCGCAATATCACTATCAAGAAAAACTATTTTGTAGTCAAAAAATTTACGGATTTTACTGATATTAATCCATATTTAACAACCTCAAGTTATCTCAGCAACGTTAAGAAACTGCTAGCAAAAGGTTAAAAGAATAAATAATATACAGCTGGATTTAGATCCTCGACATCTCGAAGAAGTCCAGGAGGCAGCAATTTGACGCCCATAAAAAAAGGCGGACAAGATGTCCGCCCCACAATAAGTAGTTGGATATTTTTTTATTTGAAAGTCATTTTGTATTAAAAACCACTCTTGCTTACCGGAATTTACCAGGGCTTAGACGAACACCGTTAGGTTGAGACTGACGACGAATTGCTACTCCACTCCGCAAATTGTTTCCAGTACCACCATCTTGACGATCGAGGAAAGGTTTCAGATTAATCCCACTTCTAGATGAACTAACCCGATTATTGCCACCGCCTAGAAGTGTGCGTCCTAAATTATATAATTCGTTGCCTCCACTACTGCGATCGCCATAAGTGTTAACGGCTATAGTCTGTTGTCCACTGTCAGCAGTAGTCAAGTTTTGGAAAATGCTATTGCGAATAACAACAGGATCTTTTCCACGGGGGACTGTCAGCACAATTCTACAGGTTGGATTAGCTTCAGTTGTAACGCAGACAGTATTTTCGTTGTTTTCTACGGATGTCTGAAGTTCTTGTAAACCATCTGGACGATAAAGTTCCAAGCGACTGGCAATTGCTGTACAACGCTTTTGTGCGTCCCAACCGCCACCTAAAGCCGCAGGTGCTGCCCAAGGAAAGAATTGTCCTGGTTGACTTTGTGGCTGGTACATGACAGTATACTGTCCATTATAAGTCTGACAGGTAAACCGAGTTGTACCATCAGCAGAGGGTGAAGGTGGTACACCTGTCGATGTGTCGATTGGGACTGGTGCTGATGTGCCACCTGATGGTACTGTTGGTACTACTACACCATCGCCAGTAGAATCATATTGCGCCATTGCTGCCGAATTGCCCAGACACAAAGATAAGCCAAGACTGCCCAAAGTTATCAACCGCAACATTTGTGATGACATAAATCATCCTCCAGGAGAAATTAAGTAGGGAATTGATAGTTTAAGTGACGAATAATTCTGGCTTTTGATTCAGCAAAAGCTTATTTTTTTCTCTCTTGCTTTTTTCTCAGCAATTAGCTTTTTCACCTGTGATTGAATTTCTGCATGATGCCCCACTCCTTAGTAGGCATAAGGGTTGTAGCTATTACGGGTAATCAGGTTTTCTAAATCACTGACTCGCTCACCACTGCCTGGCTGCGAAGAATTCGTTTCATTCTGCGGACACCTATGCATATATGCTAAGGCAAATTAATTGGATCGATACCTTGAGATTGTAAATAGGCAATTAGCCGTTCTTTTTGCTGGCGTTCCTCTTCAATTTGTTCCACTGCCCAAAGTAACAAATTACCTGCCTCATCCCACCAGCGCAACCAGTAACCAGTTCTGGCTTCTTTTGTTCCTTCCCAGGTTCCCAGAAATAAACCCATTGAATCAATCCAATGACGGCCATTTTCATCAGGTTGCTTTAACTCGTAGCGCCTGTTTTCGAGTTGGTAAAATTCTAATAAACCACCTTTTGGGTCAAAAATTATGTAAATTGGGACTTGAAGAATCTGCTCGTAAAAAAAACCATTTTCCTGGTGGATAGGTTCGTTTAAAAGAGTATTCTCCACCCTCAGTGTCAGATAGAAATTCCATCACAATTGCTGGAATATCTCCATCTAAATTAGGTGTATAGCTTTTGCGTTCTCCTAAAATCTGATTTACCGATGGCACATAAACCCAGTCGGGTGCTTTAGCAATAAATTGTCCGTTTACCGTCGCACAAAGTCCAAAATTTGAGGCTATCAACATCTGCGGTTGGATGAAACCACTTATCTCAAGGCTTTCGCGCAAAGCACCAGCCAATAGTGGCTGACCTGTATTTTCCACTGGTTCATCCTTTAAGTGAAAATCTGCGGGCAATGCTTCCCAAGATACTACCAGTTCTGTTGAAGATTTAGCTTCACCGAGTTGGGTTGCCATAAACACCCCCTTTTATTGATTTGTCTTCATTTTATGGCTGACCAATGGTTTGTTGCTGACCGAGCAATAAAAAAAGCTAGATGCAGAGAAAATATGTTATTGATTTGAGCGATACCAGCAAAAAACTGTGATGCTTGGTCGCGCTTGGTGTCTGCCTTTGTGAGAAGACTCGCTCACGCACTTGTTTGACAATATAATACACTCGCCGTTTGGGACACATAAAACACAAAAAACCCCGGCTAATTTAGCCGAGGTAAAGTCGAGAAGTGAGATTAACGATGAGATACAGCGATACCTAAATCAAAAAATCTTAGCTAACACTCAAACCAACCAAAACTAAAGCGGTGACGATTAAAGTCGCAAAAAGACCCTGTAAAACGTATTTACGTTGTTCCCAAATTGCTGGGTACTCAGCGTAGTACATCTTGGGTTCTGCTGCGTAGTTGTTGAGAATGCCGTCTTCGTTAGTGGTGGTGTACATAGTTTTTTCTTTTCTTTGTTTTGTTATCTTATGTAAATAAATATAACAATTTTGTTACAAACTGTCAACATGACTTGACAAAAAAATACTAATAGTAACTATAAAACTGACTTATCAGCATACTACTGCCGTTTGGGATACGTAAAACACAAAAAACCCCGGCGAAACTAACCGGGGTTACAGAGAGAAGTATGAATGACGATGAGATACAGCGATACTGAAATCAAACAATCTTAGCTAACACTCAAACCAACCAAAACTAAAGCGGTGACGATTAAAGTCGCAAAAAGACCCTGTAAAACGTATTTACGTTGTTCCCAAATTGCTGGGTACTCAGCGTAGTACATTTTAGGTTCTGCTGCGTAGTTGTTGAGAATGCCGTCTTCGTTAGTGGTGGTATACATAGTTTTCTTTTTTTTGTTTTGTTATCTTATGTAACTAAATATAACAGTTTTGTTACAAATCGTCAATAAGACTTGACAAAATAAGACTGATGGTAGACATAAAGCTAACTTATCTGCGATCGCGGACTCTGGCAAAGTGATTCGAGTCTGCCAACACCGGATGTCTCTTAACTCGTCGCTGCTGGCTCCAAATCAAGAGCGACCAAATCCTATAGCTGATTGCTCTTTCTGCCTGCTTCAATTTTTGGGATTCCCTAAATTTCTAACCCAACTACCATTAAGTCGGGTGGATATTCAACATTAAACTGGTAATATATATCTCGTCGCTCTTGAGGTGAAAGAGTTAGCAGCCATTCTAAAATTCCCATTTCACCGAGTTGAATTTGTGGGTTGCTGCGACTGAGGCGTACTTTAATTTGCTCGTTGCGGCTAACTGGCAATTGTTCGGTTAATTTTAGATTTACTTCTTTCTCTAGCAAGTTAGTAACAATCAACCGATAACTATAAGTAATCCGGCGCTGGTTGCTAATTAATCTTTTATCTACCAGACGTTCAACTAAATCGCGCTCAATTTTTAAACCTTCGTCAATTCCTAAGTTCAGTTTAAACTCTTGTCCTGGTGCAATATTCTCCAACCCAGTAGTGCCGACAAAAACGTTATCGCGGAAAATATTTGCTTTACCTGCTAACAAAGTCGCACCGCTGGGATTATTTTTCACATTAGCTTGTAGATAAGCAAAACTTACCAAGCGCGGCATTGCCACATAATCGAAGCTACAAGGATAATCATCATTGAAAATCGTAGTTTTATGAGGTGCGCCATCGCTGGGAATGTTACCACCACCATTCAGTTTAAAGGTAACTACACTACCTTCTTTGGATACTTCTGCTGTAACGGTTTCTGCTGGGATAAGACTATCCTGTGTAACTTCGTCTTGTTCTTCCCAATCCGCTCTGGCAGCAGCAGGTGGTTCTGGTATACTAGGCAGCAGTGGTGGCTGGGCAGCTAGTCGAGATCGTCGTAACATTTGGGGACGTGGCGCATCAATATACCAAGGTTCAAGTTTAGGTGGAAGTGTACCTAATCCTGGTTTAGCAGTAGAAAGGGTGAGATTTGCACCAATCCAATCTTCGCCAGTGCTTTGAGTGATTTCTGCAAGGTAACTCAGATGGACAATATCGCTGGTAGTGCTAAACCGTAAGTCATAAAGCGGATTCCAGCTAGCGCGATTTACGATGTAAGACACCTCTAATTCAAATTCGCCTTCACCCGCGACTTCAACTGCTACAAGTAAGCTAAAACTTTCTTTGGGATGGGGTGTTTGGATTATTTGCAATGAGGTGTAGAGTGCTTGCAGTTGTTTGTCTAACTCCTGCTGTTGAGTTTTGCACTCTCCAGATGCGATCGCATATTCACTATACTGGCTTCCAAGAAAGTTGAGGAAATCCAAAGTTTCACTGAGGCTGAGATTTTTCCGAGACAAACTCTGTGAAAAGGGTTCTTCTGTTTTTTCACGTAAGCCTGCAATAAAACTAGATTGCAAGGCTAAAGCATCCACCTGAGCTTGGAGGTGGCGTTTTTCTGCTTCTAATTGCTGAATTTGCCTAGTCAAATGTGCTACTCGCTCCGCTACAGGTTCAGTAGTGTAGATGCGATCGCTACTAATTCCTACCAAGCGTACCCCTACCGTACCTGTACCGCTAACCCTGACAGACTCAGTTTCTAGAGTTATTGGCACTGGGGTAATTACTAATTCCTGTTCAATTCCTGTTAAATCAACTACACCTCGCCGTGTAACCAATGCTCTGTCAGTATACACGGTAACAGCTACAATCTCGCTTTGTACTGTTTTGCGCCAAGACGGTATTTCCGGGTTAACCACTGCCAGTTTTCCCCCATTTATAATAACTCTGCTGGTTAATTGTCAATGCTTCTCGGTCTAACCGTCAACCCCTTTAGGTCATTAAAAATTTAAATTTTTAATTTTGCTTGACTAATGCAATGTCATAATAAATTACTAACCTTTAAAATTGTATCAATATGAATATTTTCCTTATCGGTTATTATGGTGAGGGTAATGTAGGTGATGATATATTTGTAAAGCAATTAACAACTTTTTGGAAAGCCCAAGAAGTTGTAGAACAAGTATTCGTGATGTGTCAAAATAATTATTATGATAATTCAGACAGTAAAATCCAAATTTTTAGCATTCATAAATTAACTAGATTACACAGGCTTTGGTTAATTTTAAAAAGTGACTATATTGTTTGGGGAGGAGGTAGCTTAAACCTCAGCATTAAGCCTAAATATTTAGTCAGACTTCAATTGTTATCAAAATTAATGGGTAAGCGTTTTTGCTTTATAGGCGTAGGTTTAGAAGGTGTTAAAGCAGAAGATAACGTAACGCAGATATATAAAAATGCAGATTTCTTATATGTTAGAGACAAAGATTCGTATCAAGTAGTCCAACAAAAAATTAAATACAATAAACACTTTTGTATGGGTGGTGATCTAGCATTTTTAAATTTAAATTTTTATGAAAAGTATCTAAAGAAAAAAACAATATCCAATAATATAAATAATATATCTTTTTCTGGAACATATTGGTGGGGCGAAGGTAGAGGCAAGTTTTATGCAGAACAGTTAATGCCATTGATTGAGAAGTTTAATTCAGTCATTCATTTACTGCCAGCACATATAGGAGATCAGAAAAACGACAATAACTTTCATAAATTCCTGAAAAAGTATTTACCCGAACAAAATTGTGTAATTCATTCATGGAACAAACCAGAGGAGTTTATTGAAATCCTTAGCAAAATGGATTTTCACTTGGGAAATCGTCTGCACTCTATAATACTTGCTGACATATTAGGGGTTCCTAATATTGGAATTGGTAATCATCCTTCAAAGATTAGTAACTACATTAATAAAACCGAAATGCTAACTACCGAAAGGATAGCAGATTTTATGGAGCCATTATCTCTAGACCGGATTATGAATATTTTTCAAACATATAAAAGACCAGAGGAATTTATTTTTAACGAGTCTAAGACATCTAAGGAAGGTTTAGAAAAACTTTTTAATATTTAAAAGGCATAAATTTTCTCTAAGAAAAAACTTACCATTAAATATAGAGTTATATCAGCACGCCAGTTCTTCACTTGAAGGTAAATAAGGTAACTGTTCACGGAGATAACGAGAAAATAAGAGTTACAGGCAAATTAGTGAGATGAGTTAGGCTTGTTTCCTCCTACTCTAGGGCTTGATAAGTAGGTAGACATGATGAAATATAAAATAAACTTCTAGTTTGTAGTGAGCGATTTATCGCTCAGAGCAAGGATTATCAGGACTAAAGTCCTTACTACAAACAATAAATTTATTTATTCCTAGATACTTAGTCGCTCAAACCCTCTTAAATTCGTATCCTCCCTGAACGCTTACCTTATCAGATTAAAGAGTATTAAAAGTAGTATCAGCTTTTTGGTCAACAATATTTTTTGCCGCAGCTAGTAGATACTCATAATAGGCACGAGCGACGATAGATAGCTGCTTGCCAGATGGGTAAACCATGTACCAATGCCGCTGAATGGGGAAGTGTTGCACGTCTAAAATGCTGAACTCTGAACCGTCTGATAGTAAGGTATGACGAGATAAAACAGAAATTCCTAAACCACCTGCGATCGCTTGTTTAATTGCTTCGTTACTTCCCAATTCTAACTTGACTTTTACCGTCACTGCTTGTTCTTCAAAGAGCTTTTGGACGGCACGACGAGTTCCTGAACCTGGTTCCCGCATAATAAAAGGTTCGTTAGACAGGCGTTCTATAGGAATATTTTTTTCTTTGGATAAAGGATGATTAGTCGGCGCAAAGACTATCAAAGGATTTTCTAGAAATGGTTCACAAGTCACATCGATATTGTCTGGAATTTGACTCATAATATATAAGTCATCCAAATTTTGACTCATCCGTTCCAAAATTTGTTCGTGATTTGTGACTTGTAGCGAGATATCAATCCCTGGATAAAGTTCGCAAAATGGCCCTAACAAACGTGGGATAAAATATTTAGCTGTTGTGATCACTGCCAAACGTAATTGTCCCTGTTTTAGCCCTTTTAAATCTGCCACCTTCATTTCGTACTGGGCTATATTGTGAAAAATCTGCCGACAAGTGGCAAATAATTCCCGTCCGGCTTCCGTCAGATACAACCGCTTCCCTACTTGCTCAAATAATGGCAACCCTACCGATTTTGTTAGTTGCTTGATCTGCATAGAAACGGTAGGTTGGGTGAGAAACAATTCCTCAGCAGCACGAGTAAAGCTACTGTGCCGTGCCGCCGCCTCGAACACCTTTAACTGGTGCAGCGTCGCTTGGTTCAAGGGTGATTCTCCTGTATATAGCGATTAATAGATATAAAACTAGTATTGCTGAACACTGGCAAATGATATAGTGATGCTCACAGAAAGTTACGAGTTCTATCCATAGATAAAACTCTACTGTTTTTATTAAAATAAAGGTATTTTACTTATGGTTATAAGAAGCTATTATCAGAACAGCTAAAGCGTAAGATGCCTTCCATCTAAACGATGAATGCTGAATGATGATTTGACAAAATTCATCTATCATCATTCATCATTCCATAATTCTTCTTGAACTTTTGTCGGTAACTTGGTTAAGTCTGGTAATCTTAGTACCTCGATTTCCGCAACTTGTTCTTTGATATTCACTGGCAAGTTTAATGGTTCGCGTTCTTCTATCCAGCAGCTTGCCAATGGCAAAGTTAACTCCATTTCATCCAGCGGCCGAGGAATTACCATCACTGCATTTAATTCTCCAATGCGTTCTGCTTCAAACATTCCCGCTTCTACTGCTACCGCCACATTGGCTACGGAACCCCGAATAATTGCTGTACACAAACCCCCACCAATTTTTTCATAAGCTGCTAAATGAACATCAGCAGCTTTGAGCATGGCATCACATGCTCCTACCATCGCGGGAAATCCTCGCGTTTCGACCAAACCAATTGCTTGGTTACTCAGGCGGCTGGAATTGCCCTCTTGCATTAATTTAGTGAAACGAGTTGTAATGGGAAGCACTATATCTAGGTTGGGATAAGGTCGGGGAATCACCAAACTAGAAACCAACTGACCAAACTGTTCAGCTGTTTGTACACCAGATTCTACCGCTAGACGCACGTCAGCAATTCCACCACGGACGATCGCAGTACAATAACCACCACCAATTTTTTCATACCCAACTAGGTGAACTCCCGCTGATTTCAGCATCATATCCGCCGTCCCAACGATCGCCGGAAAGCTGCGGGTAGAAACTAAACCCAAAGCAGTATCTTGAAAGGTTTCTTGACTACTCGCTCCTTGGATAGTGCGAATAGACCGTTGATTGTATGTTTCCATTGATGAATTCTCCAAAATACGGAAAAAGCCGACACCTTACAATTAACACTTACTCTGACTAATCGTCAGAGTTTGGGTCGCTCAAGGATTGTCTATGAGGAAACAGTGTAGTCAACAGTCTGCTTATGCTCCCTTGTCCATAAATTTGAGTCCCAAAACCGTTAGGGGATTCTGTGGTTGGCTGATTGGGGTCTAAGTTATGTTCTGTTGACGGTTTGGCTGACTCCAAAGTGGAGTCAGCATCATTGATCGGTTCCTCCACAGGAGGTGGCTGACTTTCTGGAGTTGCGGGAGATTTAAAATAAGAGATCGACTTGTTTTGTTTAAAATCGACAAAAGCCGAAGCTGAGAAGTTAGTTGAGGAAACTACTTTTTCCTTAACTCCACCTGAGCTATTTTCCTCTTCCTTCAGTGGTGGTGTATTGGTAGTAGAAGTTGGGTTATTTGTAGATGTTTCCAGCTGTTTTGTTGGCTCAATCTGCCGACTGGTATCTCCTAAAATTGAACCAGGCGGTACTACTTGCCCAGGTTCAACCGAATAGTTAAAAACTGTTGTCGCAGAACCAATGCAAGCATTTGCGCCAATTTTGCCTTTGCCAATCATCAAAAAACCGGCTCCCAGGTTTGCACCTGCTTCTACTTCTAGAGTGCCTTCATGGACTTGGAGAATTGCTCCCATGCCAATACAGACCCCTGGACCAATGACGATCTTGCTGTTTACAGCCGCTTGGAGGATTACCCCAGGTGCAAGTACCGCGCTTGGATGAATAGTCACCTCACCACTAATATAAGTATCAAAGTTATTGCTGAGGCGCAGTAGCGGCACAGACATGGAAATTTTAACCTCGGAAGCCGGAAGAAGATAGAGAGTTAGAAGTTAAAAGTGAGGAGTTAGGAGTTAGTTAAAAGTGGGGAGTTATAAATTTTAAGTTTAGAGTTATGAATTAACAATTTTTTTTAACTCCTAACTCCTAACTCCCAACTCCTAACTTCCTAACTCCTTAAGGTCGTTGAATAATCGTTTCCAATACGCGACGCTTGGCTTTGGGGTCAACACCAATTAAGCGCACATATTCCCCTTGATATTCGCCGAGTTGTCTTTCTACGGCGGCGATCGCTTCTCTTTCTGAGGAGGCTTGAATTTGACCGGTACTAGTCCAGGAACCTGTACGGAATCGCCGTTGATCTACGTGTTCAATGCTAATTTTTGAGCCGCTAGCCAATAATTGCCGGAGTTGGTCTACTACTTCACTACTCAAGCGGGTAGCTGTTGCTGTTGCTGTTGCTGTTGCAGAGGGTGCTGCACTAGTAGTAGTAAATGATTTCTGACTGCCAGAGGAGGCTGCTTGACCATTTGGACGTTGGATAATGGTCTCTAATACCCGCCGTTTAGCTTTAGGGTCAATACCAATTAAACGTACATATTCCCCTGGATATTCGCCGAGTTGTCCTTCTACGGCTGCGATCGCTTCTCTTTCTGAAGAGGCTTGAATTTGACCGGTACTAGTCCAAGAACCTGTACGGAAGCGGCGCTCATCTACGTGTTCAAGGCTAATTTTCGATCCGCCAGCCAATAAATGCCGGAGTTGGTCTATTACTTCACTACTCAAGCGGTTACTGCTAGCTGTTCCCGTACCAGAGGGTGCTGCATTAGTAGTAAATGATTTCTGACCACCAGAGGAAGCTACTTGACCATTTGGACGTTGGATAATAGTCTCTAATACTCGCCGTTTGGCTTTGGTGTCAATACCGATTAAACGTACATACTCACCTTGATGGCTTGCTATGCATTCTTCCAAAGCGGAGATGACTTGATTTGTGGAAGTTGCATCAATTGGCTTACAACTAGTCCAGGAACCAGTACGGAAACGACGCTCATCTACGTGTTCCATGCCAATTTTGTAACCACCTGCCAAGAGTTGGCGGATTTGCTCTAGAGTTTCGCCACTGACCTTGCCACTGCTAGAACCGTTACCGTTGCCGTTACCATTACTACTGCTGTAACTGCTATTGCTACGACCAGTCGGTGCTTTAAAGCTGCTAGCTGGTTTTGCATCATCATCGGGACGTTGGATGACGCTTTCTAGCACACGTCGTCTATCTTTGTCAATCCCAAACAGTCGGACATACTCTCCGCTATGGTCATTTAGACAGCTTTCTAATGCTGCGATCGCTTCACCGAGGGATCTCGGTTCGATTGGTTGGCAACTAGTCCAAGAACCTGTGCGGAAACGTCTTTGGTCTACGTGTTCCGTACCAATTTTATACCCTTGTCCCAATAGATACCGTAACTGATCTATTGTTTCTGCACCCAAGCTATTGCTCGACACTTCACTACTCCTTTCCAACTCTAAAACAGTAATACCATTACCTGTATAAGATTTAGCGTTCTCATCCCGGATGGGTGCTATACATTTGCTATCCGCAGCACAGAGATAACCAGCTCGTAATGCCTGATTAATCCCAACCACATGATGAGCAAATTCTTTATCCTGATCTTGCACATCTGGCAAGCGATCGGCTTGCTGCTGGCTGGTGATTATCGCTCCCGAAGGTACATACTTACCAGAGGGAATCTCTACATCTTGAATCAAGGCGTGCATCATTACGATGCAACCTGCACCCACCCTGGCATTAAACACCGTAGAGCGAAAGCCAATGAAGGAATTATCACCTACATAAGCTGGCCCGTGAATTAGAGCCATGTGGGTAATACAAGCGTTTTTACCAATCCATACTGAGTATTTATTTTGGTCATCGCCAATTACTCTGCCTTGCTCCAACCCATGAATGACAACACCATCTTGAATATTGGTGTTTTCACCAAGATAAAAGGGTGTGCCTTCATCCGCTCTAATCGTAGTCCCCGGAGCAACGATTACATTTGCACCTATTCGTACATCCCCAATCAGATTGGAGAATGAATGTACAAAAGCTGTTTCATGGATTTTGGGTTCAGCTAAATTCCTTGACCACGGGGTTGGGGGTGCCGCCGTGCTGCGGACTGCCATCGCGAGATTCCTCCTGTATTGTCTGCCATTAGTCATTTGTCCTTTGTTGAAAGCTAATGACTAATGACCAATGACTAATGACTATCGATATTGATCTTTTTTGCTGTAAATGAGGCGATCTTCAACGTAAATAGTATCTATGATCGCCACCACTGCTGCATCCAATGGACGCTGTTCATTGCCAACAACTTGACGAGCGGCACTACCACGAGTGATGAGTACCCACTCATCTACTCCTGCTCCCACAATAT
Organism: Nostoc sp. GT001; assembly: GCF_030382115.1. Lineage (NCBI taxonomy): Bacteria > Bacillati > Cyanobacteriota > Cyanophyceae > Nostocales > Nostocaceae > Nostoc > Nostoc sp. GT001. The sequence continues at coordinate 5,932,948 of NZ_JAUDRJ010000003.1, read as the reverse complement.
CTGCTGCTACTTCATACTCTGGTAGGATATTGCCGTTTTCATCTACTAATTGTAACAATAGTAGTTTCACACCTCTAAGAGTTGGCTCTTTTTGGGTGCTAACTACTGTGCCGCGAACTTTGGCAATTTGCATTACAAATTACGGTCTTCTACCAAAAGGACGAATTGCGTTCACATTTTCCCGGAACTGCTCTACGTCTTCCGTATAACGAATTGGGAGAACGTATTCCAAGTTTTCGTGAGGACGAGCAATGATATGAGTAGACAGCACTTGTCCACCATTAACTCGCTTTACAGATTCAACTCCTGCGGCTACAGAAGCTTGCACTTCCGAAACGTCACCCCGAACAATTACCGTCACCCGACCACTACCAATTTTTTCATAACCTACTAAAGTGACGCGGGCAGCTTTCACCATTGCATCAGCAGCTTCCACTACTGCTGGAAAGCCCAGCGTTTCAACCATTCCCACTGCAATTGACATTAGTTTTAATCCCTATTTCAAAGTTTTTAGCCTTGGACAAAAGTGATGCTCTTTTCAGGCAAAGAGCGTTAATTACTTTGTTTAAACAGCTTTTAAGTACGGAATTGTTCCACCGCTTCTGTGTAACGTATCGGCAAGACGTATTCCAGGTTTTCGTGAGGACGAGCAATGATGTGAGTGGATAATACTTCACCACCAAAGACTCTTTTGGCCGCTTCAACCCCAGCGGCTACAGAAGCTTGCACTTCCGATACATCTCCCCGAACTATCACGGTGACGCGAGCGCTACCAATTTTTTCATACCCTACTAAGGTGACACGGGCGGCTTTCACCATCGCATCAGCAGCTTCCACCACTGCTGGAAAGCCCTTCGTTTCAATCATTCCAACTGCAATTGGCATCGCAGAACTCCTACAAAATTAATGCAATCTGTACTGTCGTTTGAATTTTTTGACGGGGAGAGCCTGATCTTATAGCTAAGAAAACACTTCCAAATTAAGCATAGGAAAGCTTGGCGTTCCTGGCAATATAAATTACTATAATAGTTTATGATAAGAAAGTTTTAAAAAACTTAACAAAAAGTTATCTAGGCATCTGAGCAATTAAAGTTTACAGATTCCTTGAGCTGGCACTTATGCTTTATAATTTCTTTATTACATTTACAAAACGACATTCATAACCAAGGCTAATCCCATCTGATGAGGGGTAAGCGGCGGCTGTATGTTTTGCTGTATCTATCTTTCCTCAAATATTTCTAGGTGTACAAGGACTAAGTGAAACATATATAATTTTTTCAAATATATCGTATAAAGTACTCTGCTTAAAGTAGAAATACAAATGTAAAAAGGTCGGTGATGTTAAGGCAAGTAAATGCTTTTGCTTATGTAAAGTTATATTTTACTTATATTTAATAGGGTAGCATTAAGTAAAAGTACTTCTGGAAGTTTAGTTAAAAAAATAGTAAAGAAACATCGATATTTTGGTAAGTTGATTTTATTAAATAAATAATTGGTTGGAATTTTTTTTAAATCAAGGCTGAGTAATTAAGGGAATTTAAATGGAGCAATTTCTATTTTCAACAAGTTGGTTTGTGCCTTTGTATAGCTTATTGGGCGCAATTTTGACCTTGCCGTGGGGAATAGGAATAATTCAGCGAACAGGGCCAAGACCTGCGGCATACTTCAACTTGTTGACGACCGTTTTAGCTTTTATCCATAGCCTGTTTGTATTTAAAAATATCTGGGATAGAGAACCAGAAAACTTACTAATCAATTGGTTCAAAGCAGCAGATTTAGACTTATCTTTTGCCTTAGAACTATCGCCAGTCAGCATTGGGGCAACAGTTTTAATTACGGGGTTAAGCTTACTGGCACAAGTTTACGCTCTGGGTTATATGGAAAAGGACTGGTCGTTGGCGCGTTTTTTTGGGCTACTGGGATTTTTTGAAGCAGCGCTATGTGGTCTAGCAATCAGTGATTCTTTGTTTGTCAGCTATGCCCTTTTGGAAGTCTTGACGCTTTCGACTTACTTGCTGGTAGGTTTCTGGTACGCTCAACCATTAGTAGTGACAGCGGCACGGGATGCGTTTTGGACTAAGCGGGTAGGAGACTTGTTGCTACTGATGGCTGTAGTGACACTTTCTACCTTAGCCGGAAGTTTGAACTTTTCGGATTTATATGAGTGGGCGCAAACAGCTAATTTAAGTCCAATGACATCGACGCTGCTAGGTTTGGCACTAATTGCTGGGCCTGCTGGTAAATGTGCCCAATTTCCACTACACCTGTGGTTAGACGAGGCAATGGAAGGAGCCTAACCCCGCCTCGGTAATGCGGAACTCTCTGGTGGTAGCTGGTGGTGCTTATTTACTGTATAGATTTCAGCCATTATTAGCGCTGTCGCCAATTGCCTTGAATGCTTTGGTAGTCATGGGTACGGTGACTGCGATTGGGGCCACATTAGTATCTATAGCTCAAATTGACATTAAGCGATCGCTGTCTCATTCCACCAGTGCATACATGGGGTTAGTGTTTTTGGCGGTGGGGTTACAGCAAGGGGGTGTAGCCTTGATGTTGCTGTTAGCTCATGCGATCGCTAAAGCATTATTATTTATGAGTTCAGGTTCAGTCATCTTGACTACCCAAAGCCAAGACTTAACAGAAATGGGCGGTTTATGGTCGCGGATGCCAGCCACCACCACAGCCTTTGTAGTTGGTTCAGCCGGGATGGTAACACTGCTACCCTTGGGAAGTTTCTGGGCAATGCTAGCGTGGGCTGACGGTTTCGTGAGTATTAGCCCTTGGGTAATTGGAGTTTTAATATTAGTCAATGGTTTGACAGCATTAAATTTGACAAGAGTATTTAGATTAGTCTTCTGGGGGAAACCGCAACAAAAGACCCGTCGCACCCCAGAAGTTGGTTGGCAGATGGCCTTCCCAATGGTGTTTCTGACAGTGCTGACTCTGCTTCTACCTCTGATGTTACAGCAATGGTACTTACTACCAGATTGGGAAAGTATTAATTGGTATGTGGTGTTAGCCTTGTTTGGGTCTACCGTAGTGGGGGTAGGTGTAGGGTGTACAGTTTATCTGCACAAAGCTTGGTCAAGATCCAGAATCTTGGCGTGGAGATTTCTGCAAGACCTGTTAGGTTATGATTTTTATATTGACCGAGTTTATCTTGTAACCGTGGTAAGTGTAGTAGCACTGCTATCTAAAATCTCTGCTTGGAGCGATCGCTACTTGGTTGACGGTTTCGTAAACTTGGTTGGGTTTGCGACCATTTTCGGCGGACAAACCTTAAAGTACAGCATTTCTGGGCAATCTCAGGGCTATATGTTGACCATCCTAGCAGTTGTCAGCGTCTTGGGTTTTTTCATCAGTTGGTCATTAGGTTTACTAGATAAATTGCCTTTTTAAGCGAGTTAGGAGTGAAAAGTTAGAAGTTAGAAGTTAGGAGTTATTATTCTCCCCCTGCTCCCCTGCTCCCCTGCTCCTCGTTCACTGAGCGTAGCCGAAGTGCTGCTCCCATACTCCCCTGCTTCCCCCGCTCCCCTTACCTAAAGTCTATGCTTAGTGTTTTAATTCTAGTGCCGTTAATCGGCGCAGCTTTAATTGGTTTCTCCCCCTCTGGCATCAGTGGTAAATTTGCCCGTGTAGTGGCTTTGGTTTTTGCCATTATCGCTTTCTTGTGGACAATCGTATTAGTAAGTCAGTTTCATCCAGGGGAAATAACTCAACAGTTTGCTGAGTCTCTCCCTTGGGTAGATGCTTTAGGGCTGAACTATAACCTTGGGATAGATGGTTTATCTTTGCCATTGCTGGTTTTAAATGGATTGTTAACTGCCATTGCCATCTACAGCAGCGATGAATCGCTACAGCGCCCTAAATTTTATTACTCTTTGGTACTATTATTAAGCGCTGGGGTGACAGGAGCCTTTCTAGCACAGGATTTACTGTTATTTTTCCTGTTTTACGAATTGGAACTGATTCCGCTGTATTTGTTGATAGCCATTTGGGGTGGCGCCAAACGCGGTTATGCTGCGACTAAATTTCTTATTTATACAGCCGTTTCGGGAATCCTGCTTTTAGCAAGTTTCCTCGGTATGGTTTGGCTGAGTGGTTCCTCTAACTTTGCACTAGCAACCTTGAACGCGACAACTTTACCTCTAGGAACACAGCTTTTATTGCTAGCGGGAATTTTGATCGGTTTTGGAATTAAAATTCCCTTGGTTCCGTTCCATACTTGGTTGCCAGATGCTCACGTTGAAGCTTCTACACCGATTTCCGTGCTATTGGCTGGGGTGCTGTTGAAGTTGGGAACTTACGGCTTACTGCGCTTTGGCATGAACTTGTTACCAGAAGCTTGGGCTTATGTGGCTCCTTGGTTGGCGACTTGGGCAGTAGTGAGTGTACTGTATGGTTCCTCTTGTGCGATCGCCCAAACCGATATGAAAAAAATGGTAGCATACAGCTCCATTGGACACATGGGTTACGTGCTTTTAGCGGCGGCGGCGGCTACACCTTTAAGTGTATTGGGTGCTGTGATGCAAATGATTAGCCACGGCTTGATTTCCGCCATGCTGTTTTTGCTGGTAGGAGTTGTGTATAAAAAAGCCGGAAGCCGTGATTTAGCAATCATTCAAGGATTACTGAACCCAGAACGGGGTATGCCAGTAATTGGTAGCTTGATGATTGTCGGAGTCATGGCCAGCGCTGGTATACCGGGAATGCTAGGGTTTATTTCCGAATTCGTAGTTTATCGGGGAAGTTTTCCAGTTTTTCCAGTGCAAACCCTGTTATGTATGCTTGGTACTGGTTTGACAGCAGTTTACTTCTTAATTCTCGTCAACCGCGCCTTTTTTGGACGCCTGTCTGCACAAGTTACTAACTTACCACGTGTGTATTGGAGCGATCGCATCCCAGGTGTAATTTTAGCTGTACTGATTGTGATTTTTGGCATTCAACCTAGTTGGTTAGTGCGTTGGACTGAACCAACAATTACAGCAATGATAAATACCCAAAACGTAGTAGTAGCAGTGTCCTTAGATAAAGCAATGGAGAATGGGAAGTAGGGAGTAGGGAATGGGGAATGGAAAATGGGGAATGGGGAATGGGGAAAAGTTTTCCTAATGCCCAATGCCCAATGCCCAATGCCCAATGCCCAATGCCCAATGCCCAATGCCCAATACCCCAATCCCTAAACTTTTTGGAGAGATGGCAATGGTAACTATTAAAAAGAAAGCTACTCACAATCCCTTAGCTGAGTATATTGAACGCCTACAAAAAGGAGATGCATTAGTCCCCGATAGTCCAGAGAATGTCCTGGAAGTTGTTGGTATTCTTAAAAGCTATGGGGTAGTTTTAGATGCTTACTCAAAAAATCTTAACTATATTGCCGAACATCAGTTTTTAGTATTTTTCCCATTTTTTAAATACTTTAATGGAGAGGTTTCTTTTCAGAAGTTACTCCGTCACTGGTGGCATGACCGAATTAATTTTGAATATGCCGAATATTGCATGAAAGGCATGATGTGGCATGGTGGCGGCGGATTAGATACGTATTTAGATACATCAGAATTTCAAGAAAGAGCGCAAGCCGTTATTGCCGCAAAATTTAAAAATAATCCCTTGATTCTGGGTATTAACCAACTGTTTCCAGATTTCTTAACAGAACAGTTGCGCGTCTCTGCTTACTACACTGGTTTAGGTCAATTCTGGCGAGTCATGGCTGATATGTTTCTCGACTTATCAGACCGCTACGACCGAGGCGAAATCAAATCGATTCCCCAAGTTGTAGACCACATTAAATCAGGGTTAGTAGCAAATGCATCAAACCCAATTACCTATGCTGTCAAAATTCGAGGTAAGGTCTATGAAATCATTCCCAAAAGTGTTGGTTTGACCTTCTTAGCAGATACAGCAATACCTTATGTAGAAGCAGTATTCTTCCGGGGAACTCCTTTCCACGGCACTGTTTCATACAACGCCCAAGCTTATCAAATCTCCCCAGATCAAAGTCGATTTCAATATGGCGCATTGTATGCCGATCCTTTACCCATCGGCGGCGCTGGTATTCCTCCTACCTTGTTGATGCAAGATATGCGTCATTATCTTCCAGAGTATTTGCACGAAATTTATCGTCGCAGTCTTCGGGGCGAAGATGATTTGCGAGTTCAAATTTGTATGAGTTTCCAAAAATCGATGTTTTGCGTGACGACAGCAACGATTTTGGGACTGATGCCTCATCCTTTAGATACTAAAGATCCAAATGAGCAAAAAGGCAATCGAGTTTATTTAGAGAAGTGGATGAGTCGGTTACAAACTTCGCGGTTGCTGGATGTGAATAAATGACAAATATTGGCAATGCAAAACGATGAGCAACAGGGCAATATTGAAAAAGCAATTATCGAAGTATCCTCAAAGTATGTCACAGAAAATGGTATGGAAATTTCCACTTCTGTGATGCTGGCTCTAGCTTACAAAGCATAAGCTAAAACAACTTTTTTGAAATTGCTTGAATCTGATGAATTTAGTAATTGTTGAAGTGTTTTTCCATGACAAAATTTATCAGCTTTTGCCCTCTACGCTCTACCTCTTGCTTTTTGATAACAATAAATCCCTGACTCTCAAAAAAAGGTTTAGCTGTAATACTGGCTTCGGTAAATAACTTTTCCACTCCTAAAGAATGTGCTTTTAATTCAATCTGTTCTAATATTTTCTTACCAACACCTTTCCTTTGAAAATCTTTATGGCAATAGAAACGGTCAATATGACCATTAGCCTTTAATTCTCCAAAACCAATAATTTTGTCTTGTTCTTCTGCTACATAAGTAAACTTACTTCCTAAACTTTTAATCCAAACTTCAATATCCATGTTTGCTGGTGCCCAAGCAGCTACTTGTTCTTCTGTATAATTATGAATATTCACCTCATGAATAGTGTCGTAGAACAATTTCATAATTTGTTGGGTATCAGGCATTTCGTATATTCTTACTCTCATAAAGTAATTAACGATCGCTAACTCTAATTAAGAATATTATCAGTGTTGATGAGTCTGAATGTTTCCACAGTGGAGCATATTTGACGGCGCTATTCTCGCTTCATCAGAATAGACTTCTGGCATGAATCTAAAGCCCTCACCCTAAATCCCTCTCCCAAGCTTGGGAGAGGGACTTTGAAATTCGCTGACGTTCAAGGTAAATTATTTTTAGTACAAAAGTACTATTTGCTGCTAAAATGCCTTACAAGTCAGCTAGCCTTGTTTGAGGTAGTATGCAAAAAATCCAAAACATTGACAAAAAGGCCGTTTTGCGTAAAGTTTCGTTGTTGCAGCCTAAATCTGTAACGACTGCGATAGTGCCACTCCGACCCCAAAAGGAAAAAATCATCAGCGAAGGAGAGCGTTTGATTGCACAAGTTGAACGTATTAATCGGATGGCAGGAGAGTTAGAAGCAGCGATATTCGAGTTGAAAGCGATCGCTAACACTCTGAATACTCAAAAAAGCTACCCAGTTCTCAATCAGGAGCCATGCAAAAATATTTGTCAGTATTTTACAGTTAGCGTTCCTTGGGTGAAACGAAAGCCTGATAACTCATTTATTTTGACGACGCGAAGAGTTGATTTATTCCGAGCCGAAAGGGAAGCCACACAGTTAGCACAGCAACTTCGTCAGCAAACCAAAAAAAGATTAGCATCGCAGCCACAGACAAAAAACAAGAATGGGGCTGAGGGTGACACAAAATGCTTGTTCAAAAAGGTGTTAGTCAACAAATCTTAAAATTATCAACATTCAACGGCATCTCACCCTTAAGGTTGTAACAGTTATGCTGATTGAAGTGGCAGAAGGAACTTATTCTTCAAAATTGTTAGATACCACACTGCCATTATTTCTTTGCAACCATAGTTGGTGACAAAGAGACAAAGCCGCCCTAATATTTGCACTTCCGTAAAACCAGAGTGTAACATCAGGGACAATCAATCAGCGCACAGAAGAGGTAAAAAGAAGGTGTTAAAGACACTTTTAGTGATTGCCGTTGGTTTTTTACCGTCCTTGTTTTCCCTGTGGATGATCCGTAGAACCCAGCGATCGCGCTTGCGGATGAGGCAAGCAGCCATGAATTTTTCAGTGATACAGGGACGGCACAACGTCAGACCTGTGGAAGGCGATCGCTATTATTTAGAAGGAGTGGGTTATTTAATTGGCGATATCAGCTGCAAGTTTAATGCTCGATCTGGCTATATCCGCTGTGCGATCAATCCTGAAGGCCCATGTAACGGTTGCCGTCACTACGAACCTAAGGAATTAGCTGGTAGTGAAAAAAGGTCTTAATAAGTTTTACCTGCCTAATACTCAAACAATCTCAAATTACTAAAGAAGGGGAAGGGGATAACTGGAGAGAGAGCAATTTATCAAAGCGTCCGTTAACCGATGCCCTAAACTAAGTACAGCATTTCATAAATCCGTGACGGATTAAGTGACCTACTAGTAAGGCTTTGCAATACTCGATAACCCTACGAACTTGTGAAATCCTGTACTTAGCCGACGTTTCACCCAAGAGAAAAACCGCTGTAACTATAGACCAGTATTAACATAAAGTGCATTATCGCCTCCTCGGACGGCACAGATAACCTGACTTGTGCCTAAGGAAGCACAACTAGGATCTGAGGTGACTGTACCTCCCAGACCCTGATACCCACTCCACGAAATGCCATTAAACTGATTAACATAAAGTGCATTATCGCCTCCTCGGACGGCACAGATAACCTGACTGATGCCTAAGGAAGTACAACTAGGATTTGAGGTGACTGTACCTCCCAGACCCTGATACCCACTCCACGAAATGCCATTAAACTGATTAACATAAAGTGCATTATCGCCTCCTCGGACGGCACAGATAACCTGACTTGTGCCTAAGGAAGCACAACTAGGATCTGAGGTGACTGTACCTCCCAGACCCTGATACCCACTCCACGAAATGCCATTAAACTGATTAACATAAAGTGCATTATCGCCTCCTCGGACGGCACAGATAACCTGACTGATGCCTAAGAAAGTACAACTAGGATTTGAGGTGACTGTACCTCCCAGACCCTGATACCCACTCCACGAAATGCCATTAAACTGATTAACATAAAGTGCATTATCGCCTCCTCGGACGGCACAGATAACCTGACTGATGCCTAAGGAAGTACAACTAGGATTTGAGGTGACTGTACCTCCCAGACCCTGATACCCACTCCACGAAATGCCATTAAACTGATTAACATAAAGTGCATTATCGCCTCCTCGGACGGCACAGATAACTTGACTTGTGCCTAAGGAAGCACAACTAGGATCTGAGGTGACTGTACCTCCCAGACCCTGATACCCACTCCACGAAATGCCATTAAACCGATTAACATAAAGTGCATTATCGCCTCCTCGGACGGCACAGATAACTTGACTTGTGCCTAAGGAAGTGCCTAATGAAGCACAACTAGGATTTGAGGTGACTGTACCTCCCAGACCCTGATACCCACTCCAAGCTGCAAGAACTGGTTGGCTTACCAACGATAAAATTACCGATGCTGTGCCTGCTAAAATTGTAAATTTCCTTTTCATAGAATCTAATGTCTTCCTCCTTTAATATTGCTCTGTGTTTTGTTGGAAAGATTTAGACAGATGTAAAGTTTTAATTCCTGAATTTTTCTTTCAGTTTGACTGGTATTGTACGATAAAAACACGTAGCTATTTTGGATTCAGTTTTAGTTCTAAAAGCGACAGAAATCAGTTACAAACCTTTACATTATCCAGTTCCAACTCAGAACCTTCGTGCAATAGAACTGCTATTATCAGCCGTTGTATCAACACTGATCGAATGAAACTCTACCAAAGTAAACTTTAGGTAAAACTTTGTTTATATCAGAGTTGAAGTGTGAACAAATCATGTATCAACTTAGTCTGATACTTTACCGTTAATCGGCTGCATCAGTTGAGACACTTAAGTTTGACTTGAACATCTGACACCTGACAGCGCTCGCACTTAACGATTCCCAAGTTTTACCTGGGAATGGTAAAATCATAGCTAACTATAATTTGTATTTACAAGCACTTTGAATATTTCTCTTTGCATGGTGAAATAAGAATGATTTAATAGAATTCGTGCAAAAGTGTAAATCTGCATTATTTTGTTTGCAGATTATAACCTTTACTATTAACTCTTGCCGAATATCTCATAACTAGATGATTATCTAACGATGAACAACGCGATCGCTCGGACAACAGCATTATTATCAACTTGCGCTTTGCTACTAACAGGCTGTGGTGGTGGCACTACCACAGTCACAAATTCTCCCACTAATACTCCAAATATTACCCCAAATACCACTGCAACCAATACCCCAGCAACAACAGCTACATTATCAGGTGGTATTCCCATCGGTATTGGTGTTGCCCAAACTAGCAATGTGGCATTACTGGGTCAAGAGCAAGTAGCTGGAGCCAAACTTGCCCAGAAGTATTTCAATAGTAAAGGTGGTGTTAATGGCACACCAATTAAATTAGTTTTTCAAGATACTAGCGGTGATGAAGCGGGAGCAATTAACGCTTTTCAAACATTAATTAATAGAGATAAAGTTGTTGGAATTGTAGGACCAACTTTGTCACAGCAAGCCTTTAGTGCCGATCCCATTGGCGAACGAGCAAAAGTACCAATTATTGGGCCATCAAATACTGCTAAAAATATTCCCGAAATTGGTGATTACGTTGCTCGTGTTTCGGCACCAGTTTCAGTTGTTGCACCTAATTCGGTGAAAGCGGCACTTAAGCAAAATCCCCAACTGAAAAAAGTCGCAGTTTTCTATGCCCAAAATGATGCATTTAGCAAGTCAGAAACGGAAATTTTTCAGCAAACAGTTAAGGATCAAGGACTGGAATTGGTAACAGTCCAAAAATTCCAAACCAGTGATACAGATTTTCAAAGTCAAGCGACCAATGCAATTAATCTCAAACCAGATTTGGTGATTATTTCTGGCTTGGCTGCTGATGGTGGTAATTTAGTTAGACAATTGCGGGAACTGGGTTATAAAGGCTTAATTGTCGGTGGAAATGGTCTAAATACATCGAATTTATTGCCAGTTTGTAAAGCACTTTGTGATGGAGTATTGATTGCTCAAGCCTACAGTCCAGAACATCCAGGTGAAATTAACGCGGCATTTCGTAAAGCCTATATTGAAGAATATAAAAAAGAACCACCCCAATTTAGCGCCCAAGCTTTTACAGCAGTGCAGGTTTATGTCGAAGCACTCCAATCTTTAGATAAAAAGAGCAAAATAAACAAACTACAGCTACCAGAATTACGGACACAGTTAAACAAACAAATACTTGAAGGATCATACAATACACCATTGGGTGAAATTGGTTTTACTCCCACAGGTGAAGTTGTACAAAAAGATTTTTATGTTGCTCAAATTAAAATGGAAAAAGACGGTAGTCAAGGTAAATTCACATTTCTAAAATAGTTGCTAAATGAATATCAATCTCTTTTTGCAGCAATTATTAAATGGGTTATCCATTGGTAGCGTCTATGCAATTTTTGCCTTGGGATATACCTTGGTTTATTCTATTTTGGGCATTATTAATTTAGCTCATGGCGCAATTTTTACCTTGGGTGCATATTTTACTTATGCACTTATGGGTGGGAACTTTGGATTTAATGGCTTGCTGGCTAATGCAGCCTTGCCGATAAAATTACCATTTGCTATAGCCTTAATTTTAGGAAGCACCTTAGCAGGATTGGTAGGGGTAGTGATGGAACGCGTTGCTTTTCAACCTTTGCGCCGTCAAGGCTCCGATCCTTTGCTAACTGTTGTTTCCAGTTTGGGCGTAGCAGTGGTAATTGTGAATTTAATCCAGTATTTAATAGGTGCGGAAAGTTATACATACCCCGCAAATACTTACGGTAATTTGCCACCTGCGATTAACTTTGGGAGTCCAGAAAACCCAATTCCGATTCGCAGTGTTCAGGTGGTAATTTTTACTGTATCAGTGGTGATTGTGGCAATTCTTACCTATTTTATCAATCGGACTAAATATGGTAAGGCAATGCAAGCGATCGCAGAAGATCCAACCACAGCTAGTTTGTTAGGAATTAATAGCGATCGCTTTATCATCCTAACATTCTTCATCAGCAGTTTTTTAGCAGGATTAGCAGGAACTTTAGTCGCCTCTAGTGTTAGTATTGCAGGGCCATATTTCGGCATTGCTTTTGGTTTGCGGGGTTTAGCGGTAATTGTCTTAGGTGGTTTAGGTAGTATTCCTGGTGCAGTATTGGGAGGTTTGTTAATTGGATTAGTAGAGGCGTTTGTCCCTGCTGATTATTCTGGATATAAAGACGCAGTAGCCTTTGCGATTTTGTTTATCATGCTATTAGTTAGACCCCAAGGTTTGTTAGGGCGGCGGTTTATTCAGAAAGTTTAAAGAGACGTAGCGCCATGAAAACATATACCAAACAAAAGTTAACTTTTGACCAATTTTTAGAACAGTGTCCAGAGTCAGGTTTATATGAACTTGTGGATGGGGAAATTGTAGAAGTGCGTGCAACCAGAAATCATGATGATGTCGCTAATTTTCTATTGTTTGGTTTTAATGATGAAATTAGGCGACTAAATCTGAATTATGTAGTAAAAAATACAGCAGTCTTTAAAACTATAACTACTAATGGCATAGAGCAAGGGCGCAAGCCTGATGTAAGTGTCATAGATAAAGATAAATGGCGCTCAAATTGTTCTGCTTATGCTGCACTTGAAGAACCTATCCAGTTAGCTGTGGAGGTGACATCAACTAATTGGGAAGATGACTACATTGATAAATTAGGTGAATATCAACGTTTAGGTATTACAGAATATTGGATTGTAGATTATTTAGCGATTGGGCTAAGAGAGTATTTAGGAAATCCAAAAGTTCCGGCTGTGTTTGTTTTTCTATTAGATACTGAAGGGAAATACCAACGGGCACTGTATAGAGGTTCAGAACGAATTAAATCGCGAACTTTTCCTAAACTGGCGCTGACAGCAGAGCAAATATTAACAGCTTAAAAGTTGATAAAAGCGATAATTTGATTAAGTTTAATCAAAATATATTAAATAAAATGGCTGATTTTTTCGCTACTTACGCTTCTCTAATTGTCTCTATGGTATTAGGGGCGTTACTAGGGTTATCGCTTTACTTACCCCTAATGACAGGACAATTGTCTTTAGCTAGTCCAGGATTTTATGCTTTAGGTGGATATATTGCAGCAATTTTATCCACAAAATTTTTTACATCTAGCAGTAGTTTATTTCCAATTCCTTTGTTGTTATTGGAGATGTTAATTGCGGGTGTAATTTCTGGTTTGTTGGGTATCTTAGTGGGAATTCCAGCATTACGGTTGCGAGGAATTTATTTAGCGATCGCAACTATCGCTTTTGTGGAAGTTCTGCGCGTAATTTCCCTCAATTTAGATATTACAGGCGGTGCTGTCGGAATTTTTGGCATTCCTCAACCCTTCCAAACACAACTTGAATATTTATGGATTGCTTTGCCATTACTATTAATTAGTATGGTGTTACTTTATCGTTTAGAACGCATCCGCGTCGGCAGGGCTTTTATCGCGATCCGCGAAGATGAATTAGCTGCGGGTGCAATGGGAATCGATCCCACTTATTACAAAGTTTTGGCATTTACATTGGGGGCTATGCTTGCAGGGGTTGTAGGTGCAATTAGCGCTCACTTCCTCAATACCTGGAATGCTCGTCAAGGTACTTTTGATGCCAGTATTATATATTTAACTTTTGTTTTAATTGGTGGTTCAAGAACTTTTTTAGGCTCGGTAATTGGAGGTATGGTATTTACAGCTTTACCAGAGATTCTGCGAAGCCTTGCTGATACTGGTGGTTTACCTAATTGGTTAGCACAGTTTTTGCGAGATGGTAGATTAATTATTTTTGGCTTACTAATAGTAATAGGTACAATATTTTTCCCGCAAGGACTAATTACTCCAGATATTTTTCAAAGGAAAAAACGAACCGCAAAGAAGTAATAATAGTTTCAGAAAGTTATTGCGTAAGTCTTATAATCCATAATAATATGCGAAAATGTCACATAGTATTCCAGGAACTAATAACAGCATTGTCTTAGAAGCAAGAGCATTAACTCGCCGCTTTGGTGGTTTAGTGGCGGTCAATAATGTATCTTTTAGTGTAAATCAACATGAGATTTTTGGACTGATTGGCCCTAATGGTGCTGGCAAAACAACACTGTTTAATTTGATTACTGCCTTCATTCCACCTTCTAGCGGGCAATTAATTTATCAAGGTGCAGAAGTTTCTCAACTGCGTCCTCATCAAATTGCGGCTTTAGGTATCGCCCGTACCTTCCAAAATATCCGTTTATTTGGGGAATTATCGGCGTTAGAAAATGTGATAGTTGCTCGACACTTACACACTAAAAGTAATATGATTACAGGAGTTTTGGGATTACCACCAGCACCTCGTGAAGAATTGAAGACTAAACAAAAAGCTTTAGATTTATTAGATTTGGTGGGATTGAGCGATCGCGCTGACGAAAAAGCCAAAAACTTTGCCTACGGCGATCAACGGCGGCTGGAAATTGCCCGTGCTTTAGCATTACAACCGCAAATTTTACTTCTTGATGAACCAGCAGCGGGGATGAACCCCAACGAAAAGCAGCAATTGAGTGAATTTATCCGTAGTTTACGCGATCGCTTCAATTTGACGATCATTCTTATAGAACACCATGTACCATTGGTCATGGGTTTGTGCGATCGCATTGCTGTATTAGATTTTGGTCAATTAATTGCCTTGGGTGAACCATCTATAGTCAGAAATGATCCGGCTGTAATTGAAGCTTATTTAGGAAATGATTGAATTTATGTAGCCAAAATACTCACAAATTCGTCTAAAGAACTCACAGCGATCGCGCTATCCATTAAAGTTTCTAATTGTTCCACACTTTCGCTCTCAAGCCTTGCTTCCACTTCATGAGGAATTTCGCCAAAGCGTCGTCGTAATACTCGTACTAACTGCCGTTGTACACCCTGCTGAAGACCTAGCTGAATACCTCTTTGCTCAATTTCCTGATACCAAGGCGATTCTCGCAATACTGCCATATCCCACCTCATGATTTGTTGCACTAAAGGTGTGTCTAACACAAAGCTAGCAAAAAATGCCAGCAATGATTCTAACTCGTTCAACTGTGCATCTGCTCTTAGCGCCTGTAGTGCGCGTTGCACAACTGATACTTCTCCCCCTCCTCGCAGGATTGGCACAAAGGGTAACAAGGATGGTAACTGGAGTTTAGACTAAGCCATGCAAAATGACCCAGCAGGGCTGAGTTAATCAGAGACTTAGTGAAATTATCAATAATCTTGAGTATTAAACTGCAATTGATGGTTCTTTGCGTGGTCGTGTTACAGTTTTTTTAACAATCGGACATCGGTTTTTACGGTGACGCTTTTTTCCTGGTTGCCAACCAGGGGACTTTCCACGAGGTTTGGGTGCAGAGGTGGGAGTACCAATGGCCGCGAAAACTCCACCCATAGCTTGAGCAACTCTTCCAGGGGTCAAATTACCCTGAGACTTCTGCCAAGGTAAAGGATTGTCAGTTACAATATCACGGGCTAACCACAATTCCCAAGTCATCAGAGGCATGAGGTCACTCCATCTTTCACAATGCTATTGGAGTACTGAACTGTGGCACTGTCCAATGTAGACGTTGCTTTAAAAAGCGATACCAATGGTCAATGGTAAAGCGACGCAAGTAGAGACACCAAACTTCCTCTAATGGTGGGATTTCTTCTCCTACCCAAGCTAACCACAAAGGTTTGGATACTCGTTCATTGCCTTGTGCGTCGAGACGTTCAACCCGCAGGAGTAACATTGGGCGTGTAGCAGCCTGACGGAAGTGTAAATCTTTCCACAAGCTAACACGCACACGCCCTAATTTTGGGTCATTCATTTCCAACACAGATGTGGCTTCACTCCATGTTATTGGTTCATTGAGCTTAAATTTATCACCATGCTTCTTGGGACGGCCAATCCCTGGATAAGCTCCTGGTTCACCCCATAAACACAAATTTGAGCGCAACCGAACGAGAATATCTGCGGGAATACTGGCAGTTTTTAAGACAAAAGGGGCGCATCCATATTCACTATCCCAAACTGAAATCGGTCTAACAGGTAAATATTTACACACCTGTTTAAGTTGCCAAACCGCTTTCCCTATTGGACTTTCCCCACTTGTGATCCGCTCATGTCTCAAAGGTAATGCCCAACTGCCTGATTTTTCAGGTATCCAGGCAATTGTGCTATATCCTTGACCAATGGTAATCGGTTTATTTCCAGCTATGGATGTGCCACTATGTTCATAAGTTCTCTCTTGTAACGTTACTGCATCTGGGCGTGACCAGTTTGTATGGTCTCCTGCTAACAATGGTCGTCCCTCTGCTGGGATCTGTTTGATGTATAGCTGCATCAATTTTTGTCTTTGTGGTCTGCTATCTTGTAAGGCTTCATAGATGCTTGGCCACTTGCGTCTAAATACTGGTGATAAGGATAAATCTGCTAAGGAATAAACATTGCGAGTCAGCAATATGGCATCTGTTAATTCAAACGTCGCATCTTTAGCTCTACCTAAATATTTGTAAGCTACTTGACGAAACTCTTCAAGTCTGGCATTTTTCATGTTGGCAGGTGAGTAATGGTAGTTCTTTTCTCACTTTCTGCCAAAAGGGGGGCTGTATTCAATTAGACACCCCTTTTTTCTTGCTCATTATCTGATAATGATAATCGAATAAGGGGGGTGGGAGAGAAACGAGCGATGCTCGTTTCTCTCCCACCATTTTCATGATTATCATTATTGTATTATTTTCTCGGCAAGCATACTACACAAAAATTGTTCAAGGTCGCGGATGCTTTGAGGCTGACAAGATAATATTTTTAACCTCTAATTCCTTTTGATTTGCGTTCTCTCATATCGCTTTTAGTCTAAACTCCAGTTACGAAGCATTCTTAGGCTGGAAAATGTTCCTGTGTCTATTCTAGAGAAATTAGCAGATAAATCAGATTACAAAGTACAACTACTAGCGCTAGCTAATGGCAAAAGACGGCAATCAGTTGGTTCGAGCAGCAGCAAAAGCAACGTTGCGGGATCTCTCTAAAATCAACTGTTGAGCAACTCCCTGCATTGCTGGCGGTGCCATATTTAGTTCATCTATAAACAAAATGCCTTTACCGTCACGAGGAAGAAATTCTGGTGGATACCACTTAGAGATACCATCTTCAGCAACGGGTAAACCGCGCAAGTCGGTAGGCGCGAGTTGACTGAGGCGCACATCCACAAAGTCGATATCATTCTCTTGAGCTATCAGTCGNNNAAGCCGNNNGGACAGTTTGCGGGAAACGCGTCTNNNACAGCGTACTTTGTGATTNNNTTGCTGTCCTAAGCTCCCTGTCCGTTGNNNTATCTGTCCGACGATGCTGGATTTGCCAATGCCAGGAGGCCCCCAAATCATCGTACTAATTTGCAAGTTTTTACGGATAAGGTTGTCTAAATATGCTTTTAGATCGGAAGGTGTCACCTGCTTCGCTCCGAATTCAAAATTCAAAATTCAAAATTTAAAATTAATGATCCCCATAAATAAATTTAGTTGCTGTGTATCTTTTTCGTTTTCAGTCATGGATTTTAATTTTCGATAAATGTTGAATAGATGGAACTTTGACTTCTGTTGAGAAGTCAAGGATACGGGTACTATATTTAAGCATCTACACTACGGGTACTATATTTAAGCATCTACACTACGGGTATTATATTTGAGCATCTACACGTTGTACCTGAAAACTATATTTTCAAAATGGGTTTTCCAATCGGAGAATCTGCACCATCCAGCTTACTTTTGACTTGGCCTTACTAGTGCGATTTTTTGGTGCGTTGGCGTAGCCCTTCGTAGACATCGCAGTTATTAAACATCGCTGAAATACTCAAATTATATGTAGTATTTATGTACTACAACTTTGTTTACGGAAAATAAATAAAGTGTAATCTTTATTTGAGAGCAAGCGGATTTATCCATAGGGTCTAAACTACGAATTACTGTCTTTTCTATGAGATGCTCCGCGATCGCAGTGGGGCGTAGCTTATTAACAATTACCTCAGCAAACAAAATAAGATGACTGAAGCAACAGCAACTCGTCGCAATACCTACGTTGAGGAAACTGGGTCAACGATTCATTACCTGGTGGCAATGTCTCAACCAGAAACCCATCTGTTTGAGGTGACTTTACACCTTATCAATTATTCCTCACCGATTCTCGATTTAAAACTGCCAGTGTGGACACCCGGTTCCTACTTAGTCCGAGAATACGCCAAGAATTTACAGGATTTTGCGGCTTTTGCAGAGAATAAGCCTTTAACTTGGCGTAAGCTTGGTAAAAATCATTGGCAGATAGACAAAATAAATGTTTCAGAATTAACTGTACGTTACCGCATTTTTGCCAATGAGCTATCGGTACGAACGAATCACTTAGATAGCACCCACGGTTATTTTAACGGTGCGGCACTATTTTTTAGAATACCTGGGTGGGATAAGCAACCTATTCGCGTCACCATCGTACCACCACAGCCGGAATGGCAGGTAACTACTGCCTTACCACGCGTTGGTGAAGAAACGAATACTTTCTTAGCTAGCGATTTTGATACTCTGGTGGATACTCCTTTTGAGATTGGTAGTCACCAATTGTATAAATTTGAGGTATTAGGAAAACCCCATGAATTGGCAATCTGGGGGCAAGGTAATTACCAAGTTCAGCAGCTGATTGCTGATATTCAAAAAATTATTCAAGTAGAAGCGCAGATGTTCGGCGGTTTGCCTTATGAACGATATGTGTTTCTGCTACATTTATTTAGCCAAGCTTTTGGCGGTTTGGAGCATAAAGACTCTTGCTCCTTAATTTACCAACGTTTTGGATTTCGCGCTCAGGAAAAATACGATCGCTTTCTGCAATTAGTTGCACACGAGTTCTTTCACTTGTGGAATGTCAAGCGAATTCGCCCAAAAGCATTAGAGGTTTTTGATTACGACCAAGAAAGTTATACCCCATCATTATGGTTTTGTGAAGGTACTACTAGTTACTACGACTTGTTAATTCCTTTGCGGGCGGGAATTTATGATGTTCAGTCGTATTTGAATAACTTGGGTAAGGAAATTACCAGATATGAAACAACACCGGGGCGAAAGGTACAACCAGTTTCCGAGTCGAGTTTTGATGCCTGGATAAAACTTTATCGCCCAGATGCCAATAGCGGTAATTCCCAAATTTCTTACTATTTAAAAGGAGAAATGGTATCGTTGTTGCTAGATTTGCTGATTCGCTCTACTCACAACAATCAGCGCTCCCTTGATGACGTGATGCTGAAAATGTGGCAGCAATTTGGGCAAGATGAAATCGGCTATACCCCAGAACAGTTGCAAGAAGTTATCGAATCTGTCGCCGGAATCGATTTGACTGATTTCTTTAAACGCTACGTTGATAGTACTGAGGATTTGCCTTTCAATCAGTATTTAGAACCCTTTGGCTTACAGTTGGTAGCTGAACAGCAAGAAGAACCTTACCTGGGTGTGAGAATAAATACAGAAAATGGGCGGGAGATTATTAAGTTTGTGGAGACTGGTTCACCTGCACAAGTAGGGGGAATTGATGCAGGTGATGAGTTGTTAGCAATTGATGGGATTAAGATAACTGCGGGTGGCTTAAGCGATCGCCTGAAAGATTATCAACCAAACGATACCATCCAAGTCGCAGTTTTCCACCAAGACGAACTGCGTATTTATTCCATCACCCTCGCATCACCACGTGCAACTAAATATCAGGTAAAGCCTGTTGAGCATCCTAACTCCATACAGCAGCAAAACTTTGCTGGATGGCTTGGGGCTGCGATCGCAACAGTTTGATAAAGGGATTGGGCATTGGGCATTGGGTAGAAGAGGCAGAGGGGCGGAGAGTTAGAGAGGAAAGACTTACTACTAATTCTCCCCTGCTCCCCTGCTACCCTGCTTGTTCACCCACTTCTAAGCCGTCCTCACCGCCCCAGAGTAAATCAAACCCCGTTGCAGATCCAGCGTTATAATTGCCCCATCTCGAATCACCTGCGTTGCCTGCTTCACGCCGACAATGACTGGTACACCGAGACGCAACCCAATTACTGCTGCGTGACTTGTGAGACTTTCATCTTCGGTAATAATCCCGGCAGCTTTCCGAATTGCTTCCACAAAATCGGCACTAGTGCGGGGTGCAACCAAAATATCTCCGGGATTAAAGTTACTCACATCCATGCCAGTATTAGCCACCCGTGCGCGACCACTTACTGAACCTTGTCCCAGTCCAATTCCCTGACCTAGTACTGCCGTCACCACCTCTACCTTAATCAAATCTGTAGAGCCA
This sequence comes from Nostoc sp. GT001, assembly GCF_030382115.1. NCBI lineage: Bacteria > Bacillati > Cyanobacteriota > Cyanophyceae > Nostocales > Nostocaceae > Nostoc > Nostoc sp. GT001. The sequence goes on along the minus strand of NZ_JAUDRJ010000003.1, from coordinate 5,912,489 downwards.
GAAACACCCTGGAGTGTGCCAGCAGTCATCACTACTAAATCTCCTTGGGACAGTAACTGAAGTTCCTGAGCCACGTTAATCGCAGCTTGAAATGTCTGACCAGTGGAAGGTAATCCTAGCACCAACAGCGGTTTAACTCCCCATACCATTTGTAGCTGCCGCGCCACATTTACATGGGGTGTCACTGCCAAAATCGGTGTGTGAGGACGGAATTTAGAGACATTGCGAGCTGTTGCCCCCGTTTGCGTTAGGGTCATAATTGCCGCTGCACCTAATTGTTCGGCAATTTGACCAACAGCTTGACTAATCGCATTGGGAATGGAGCGTCGGGCATCTCTCACAGAACGTAGGTTTAGGTGTTGGGCTTCTTCCTGCTCCATACGTTCGGCAATTCGCGCCATCGTCGCCACTGCTTCTACAGGGAAGCTACCCACTGCGGTTTCGTTGGAGAGCATCACCGCGTCTGTGCCGTCTAAAATCGCATTTGCCACATCCGACACTTCCGCGCGAGTGGGACGGGGATTGCTCACCATGCTGTCTAACATCTGAGTAGCGGTGATGATGGGAATCCCCAAGCGATTTGCTGTCGCAATTAGCCGCTTTTGGAGTACCGGAACATCTTCTGCTGGCAATTCCACCCCTAAGTCGCCTCTGGCAACCATCACGCCATCACACAAAGCCAGAATCGCCTCCATTTGTTCAATGGCTTCGTGCTTTTCAATTTTGGCAACCACTGGCACTTGCTTGCCTGTACTAGAAATTAGTTCTTTAATTTCGATCATGTCCTGGGGATTGCGGACAAAGGAAAGTGCCACCCAATCGACACCCTGATCTAGACCAAACATTAGATCCTCTCGGTCTTTGTCGGTCATTGCCTTAATTGACAGGTAAACGCCGGGGAAGTTTACGCCTTTATTGTTAGAAAGTTTTCCAGGCACGGTGACGCGACAATGCAAATCACCTTTGTCTCGGTTAATTTCTTCCACCAGCATTTCTACTCGTCCATCGTCGAGGAGAATTTTTGCCCCAACTGGGACTTCTTCGGCTAAATAATCGTAGGTGACGCAACTAATTTCCTGCGTGCCTACTATTGGACGATTTGTCAAGGTGAAGCGATCGCCTTTTGCCAAAACTATAGATCCGTTGTCAAACTTCCCCAAGCGAATTTTTGGGCCCTGCAAGTCTTGGAGAATAGCCACTGGCTGATTTAATTCAAAAGCGGTTTGCCGAATTAAGCGAATACTACGCTGATGGTCGGCATGAGTTCCGTGGGAGAAGTTTAGCCGCAGCGTCGTGGCTCCCGCTTCAATAATCGCCTTGAGCATTTCAGGACTGCTAGTGGCGGGGCCAATAGTAGCGACAATTTTTGTCCGGCGCAGAGAATCTCGTAATTGCATAGGGGCTGAAGTTAGGGAGCTATCTGGGAAGTCATCGTAACTTAAGTGGCATCTCCTTTTCAGTCACTGCTATATCAATAAGATATAAGCAGTTAGATGAGGGTTTATTGGAGAGTGGGGGCTGTGGGATAGACTAGATATAGTACATCAATCTTGTATCCATCCTCCCAACGAAGGAGTTTGTTCCATTAACTTCTTGCCGATGGTCATATCCCACTTATCAGCAAAGACTAGGCTTCGTCTGGAATCATAGCGTTATTCATCTACTGATATTCAAAGCTGTGGATAAATCTTGCTATACAAAAATTTGCAAAACTTTATTATTCAATAATATTTATCGTATATTCGTAATGTCTGCTCAAGAAGGAGTCAATCTTAAAGATGATCGCATCGGAGGCACAAAAGCCACTGACAATCCCCCCCAAGGAATTTTTAGCGCCTCCTGGTGATTTCAATCCGACGCTGCTGCTGTTTTCTGTAGCTGTGGTAATGTTGGTGTTATCCAACTTTGGTTACTGGTTTTGGGAATGGCCGCACTGGCTATGCTTTAGCGTTAACACGATTGCCTTGCATTGTGCTGGAACGGTAATTCATGATGCCTGTCACCAATCTGCCCATCGCAATCGAGTGATGAATGCGGTGTTAGGGCATGGTAGCGCTTTGATGCTAGCTTTTGCTTTTCCAGTCTTTACGCGGGTGCATTTACAGCATCATGGTCATGTCAATCATCCTAAAGACGATCCAGATCATTATGTCTCTACGGGTGGGCCGCTGTGGTTGATTGCAGTCCGGTTCTTGTACCACGAGGTATTTTTCTTTCAACGACGACTTTGGCGTAAATATGAGCTACTAGAATGGTTTATCAGCCGCTTAATTGTCGGTGTAATTGTTTATATCTCAGTGCAGTACAACTTTTTGGGTTACATTCTCAATTTTTGGTTTATACCTGCTTTTGTAGTCGGGATAGCACTAGGATTATTTTTCGACTATTTGCCCCATCGTCCTTTTGCCGAGCGCGATCGCTGGAAAAATGCTCGCGTTTATCCTAACCCGATTCTCAATATCTTGATTATGGGACAGAATTACCACTTAATTCATCATTTGTGGCCTTCTATTCCCTGGTATAATTACCAGCCTGCATACTATGTGATGAAGCCCCTGTTAGATGAAAAAGGATGTTATCAAACTTCAGGATTGTTACAGAAAAAGGACTTTTTTGAGTTTGTTTATGACATCTTTTTAGGAATTAGATTTCATCATCAAAAAGAATAGAGTTTTTGCATAGTAGCGATCGCTTGCTCACGGCTGACACTGGGAAAGCGATCTAAAAACTCATCCAGTGAGTCACCCGCTTCTAGATAATCAAGCAAGGTTTTTATCGTCACACGAGTACCAGTAAAAACAGGGGTTCCTCCCAATATATTGGGGTCGCTATGAACAACACGTGATGTGGATGTCATATAGTTAGCTTGTCTGCAACAGACTACCTTCCGATCCTAGCTCTGGTTGTCTCAGAGGTTGTTTGAAAATCTGTTCGTATTCATAAAGGCTAACTAACCTGAAATCATTGCAAGAAGGGTTTAGCGTTTTTATGGCTTCTTCAATATCTACTCTGAAATCTAAGCGTTGAGTCATAAAATCTACATCGCTCTAAGAGGCTGTTTGAAAAGTCGGTTATGTTGTAAAAAAGCTCTCTCAGTATACGCTGTGAATAGATAGTAGACAGCACTGAAAGAGCAACATGAGTAAAGCATACCCCAGCAATCTCACCCGTGTTCAATATGAATTTCTGAGTAGACATAAAGCGATGCCTACAGCGGGCTACGCCAACGCCTGCAAAGCGATAGCGATGCCCAATGCCCCATTCCCAATATCCATAATTGAAAATCCTGCCAAACGATGTGAAGGTTTCAAACTCAGGGATGATGAGTAATTAGCAATTAAATTGACAAAATCACACTATAAAGAGTGATATTAAGCGATAAATAGCGCTTGTAAAGGACTAACGGGCATGATTAAATCTTGGATGGTGATTGGAGGTGTGGCTTTCTTGGTTGCTTTAGCCGCGAACGTGATTACGCCTAGCGATCGCCAATGGTTCAAGCGTTTACAACGACCGAGATGGCTAACTTTTGAGGGCGCAATTCCCATTATTTGGACTGTAATATTTATTTGCGCTGCTTGGTCAGCTTATATTGTCTGGGAAAAAGACCCAGGAAGCACCTCAACCTGGTTAATTATGGGTTTATATCTGCTATTAGAAATTGTTACCATTGCCTATACGCCTGTAATGTTTAAGCTTCGCAGTCTGAAAGTGGGCACAATTCTCGGTGGCACAGGTTTAATCATTAGTGCTTTATTGATACTTGCAGTCTTAGGGTTTTCTGGTTGGGCAGCCCTATTACTAGTTCCTTATTTACTCTGGAGTCCCATCGGTACTTATACCACTTGGCAGATGATCCGTCTCAATCCTCAAGATGCTTAAGAATCGCACCAGAGAATGATTAAACATCTAGCCTAAATTGTCACACTTGCAGTGTATGACTTGACAAAATACACAAAGCTTGAGTGCATTATGATTCCATCTTGGATAATAATTGGGGCTGTAACTTTCTTCATTGCCCTTGGGAGTTTCTTAATCACGCCGCGTGATGTTAAATGGTTTGCACATTTAAGTCGCCCTCGCTGGCTAGTTTTTGAGCCGCTGATTCCGTTCATCTGGACTGTGATTTTTATCAGTGGTACAGTTTCAGCTTATATTATCTGGGAAAAAAATCCCGGCAGCTTAATTACTTGGCTATTAATGGCTTTGTATCTCGTGGTAGAAATTATTACCGTCGCCTACATACCTCTAATGTTGAGATTTCGCAGTCTCAAAACCGGGGAAATTCTTGGACTAATTGGTTTGATTTTAGCCCTTGTCTTGGCAATTTGCGTTTTACCGATTTCTTTAATGGCGGCGCTGTTACTCCTTCCCTATCTAGTTTGGACTCCCATTGGGACTTATACCACCGACGAGTTAAGAGAGTTAAATCCTCAAGATGCATAACGCATCTATGTAAGCCGTCCATAACGTGCTGTGACAGGATTGGCTGGATTAGATTCATTGTTCAGCCAAGCCCACATTTGATCGCCAACAGAAAAATGCCACCATTCTCTAGGATTGCGTTGAAAGCCAGCTTTTAACATTACATCTCGCAATAGCTGACGATGAGCATGATACTTTTGGGTTTCAGAGCGATCGCTATTGGCATAATAATTAGGATGCGATCGCTCTGACATCTCATCAATTGGCGAACCCATATTCACTATTTGCCCTGCATCATCTACCAACGTTACATCTACTGCCCCACCAGTACTGTGAGGAGGGGGAGTTTTTTCATCTAAACTTGGTGCAGCCCAAATTGCATAAACCGCTTCCCAAATCTCTTGGCGTTGGTTTGGGGATAATTCCACATCAGTTAATCCCCTATCCCGCACTGCTTGGGTGAAGCTGTAATCTACCATAAACTGCTGGACTGCGATCGGGCGATAAGCATCAAAAATTTGGATACGCCAGTTAGGATGCAGAAGATTAAGATAATTTTGCGCTTGGATCAAATTTTCAATGACGCTTTGACGGAGATAATAGGGAGAGCGATCGCCATAAGGCGCACCTAATTTTTCATAAGGATGGGGAGATTCCACCGCAAATAATTTTAGAGGAATCGCCATTAGCGGTTCACCACACTCGAAAATTGGGATTTGATGATAAGGCCTCATGTGAATAATTCGTAATACTTCGGCTACGCTCAGTACAAGTTCGTAATTCGTAATTATTACCTCATGCTGTGCATCAGGAATAATTTATTTTTGTACACTAATAAATTTACCTTTCTTGTACCTTCAATTACGAATTATTAAATGCTCAATCAAAACAAAACACCTTTATTAGATGCCTTAAAAGCTAATGCAGCAAGACATCACGCGCCTTTTTACACCCCAGGACATAAACTAGGTGAGGGAATTTCTCAACCCTTGGCTGACTTACTTGGCAAAGCCGTCTTTCGCGCTGATTTAACCGAATTAGCAGATTTAGATAATCTCTTTGCACCCCAAGGCGTTATTCAAGAAGCCCAACAACTAGCGGCTGAAGCATTTGGCGCTTCGCAAACATGGTTTCTTGTAAATGGTTCTACCTGTGGGATTGAAGCGGCAATTTTGGCTACCTGTGGCACAGGCGATAAAATTATTCTGCCTCGCAATGTGCATTCTTCTGCGATCGCAGGTTTAATTCTCTCTGGTGCAATACCAATTTTTCTCAACCCTGAATACGATCCAGTTTTAGATATTGCCCACAGCATCACGCCCAACGCTGTACAATCTGCACTCCAACAACATCCAGATGCGAAAGCAGTGTTGGTAGTTTATCCAACATATTACGGTGTTTGTGGAGATTTGAGTGCGATCGCCAATATTACACATCAATATAATATCCCTCTACTAGTAGATGAAGCACACGGCGCACACTTTGCCTTTCATCCCGAATTACCAACATCAGCTTTAGCCGCAGGTGCAGATTTAACTGTACAATCCATCCATAAGGTACTCGGTGCAATGACACAGGCATCGATGCTGCACATTCAAGGTAATAGGATAGATGGCGATCGCATCAGTAAAGCTTTGCAGCTAGTACAATCTACCAGTCCTAGTTATTTACTTTTAGCTTCTTTAGATGCAGCGCGTCAGCAAATGGCACTCCACGGAAAAATGCTGATGTCTCGCACTCTGCAACTTGCTGAAGAAGCTAGAACCAGAATCAGTCAAATTTCTGGATTATCAGTTTTGGAAATGCCTCATTTGGGGGGATCTCCCGGCTTTGTAACTTTAGACAAAACGCGACTAACTGTCACTGTTTCTGGTTTAGGTTTAACCGGATTTGAAGCAGATGAAATTCTCGATGAAAAATTAGGTGTTACTGCTGAATTCGCCTCACTGCAACATCTCACCTTTATCATTAGTTTGGGCAACACTCCAGCCGATATTGAACAATTAGTGCAAGGTTTCACCACCATCGCCAAAGAATATCGCCGAAGCAACTTGACTGTTAAAAACCAGGTTTGGCTAAATCTAGACAGAACACTAGATTATGCTTTACAACTTTCTCCCCGTGAAGCTTTTTTTGCTGTCAGTGAAATACTACCTTTGACACAAACCAATAAACGCATCTGTGCTGAAATCGTTTGTCCCTATCCTCCAGGAATTCCTGTGTTAATGCCGGGAGAAGTCATCACCATATCAGTCCTTGAATATCTACAACAAATCCAGGCTATGGGTGGATTTATCAGCGGTTGCAATGACATTAGCCTCAAAACTTTGAAAGTTGTGAAATAACGTTATAACTATTGAATTCTTCTTCATAAAAGTTTAATTGATGAAGTCAATAGTAAATGTGCGGTTTTTCAGATGATTTAGGTAAAAATATATAGTAGTTCTACCAGTGTGAAACTTCAATAAAAATAGCTACTAGACTAGTGCAATCTTTGATTTATACCCATAGGATCATCTTGATGATTCCTAAACTATAAGATGAAATCAAAAACCTATTATATTTGGGGGCAAATAGCAGCTCCGATTGTAGTCACTCTAGCGCTGGGTTTCTCAGCAAGAGCGAATGCAGTTGAGTTAGGCGCTGCCTCTGACTACAATGTATTTGTTTTGGGAGATATCTCTCAAAAATATACAGATATCGAAGGAAAAGTTGCTGCTGGCGGTAACATAAATTTCGTCGGCGGACTTGGAAGCAGACTTTCTGGTAATAGCGGCAACGTAGTAGTCGCTGGACAGAATTTAACTCTGAGTAACGGTCAAGTCTACCACGGTAATGCTGTCTATGGAGGCAGCGCCAATGTATCTAGCAATGTAGGATTTCCCCAAGGAACTCTCAGCCAGGGTAATCCCATTGACTTCAATGAAGCAGGGAAACAACTTCGAGGGTTATCTGAATATTTGGCAACCTTGACTCCTACTGGTAACACAACAGTTCAACCTTGGGGTGCTATTAACCTTAGTGGCAGTGGTACTGCTTTCAATGTTTTTAATCTTGCAGGCTCATCTGTCTCCAAGACAAACTATTTTGAAATAAAGGGGGACGCAAATTCAACTATCGTTGTCAATATCAGCGGTAAGGATGTGTCACTACAAAACTTTGGGTTTAATATCATTGGCGCAGATAAACAAAAAGTAATCTATAACTTTTATGAAGCGACAAACCTAACTGCCAGTAGCATTGGCATTCAAGGTAGTATTCTTGCGCCTTTGGCTAATTTCAATTTCAATAACGGTCAAATTAACGGCAATGTCGTGGTAGCTTCTTTGACAGGAAATGGTGAGTCTCACAACTATCTATTTAATGGCGATCTGCCAGATGTCCCAACGAAGTACTATAATCCGCCTAAGCCTCCCACTCGTAAGGTTCCAGAGCCTGCAAATCTTCCAGGTTTAGGATTAATTGCTGTAGTATTTGGTTTGTTTCGCTACAAACGCAATCAAACAACTTGTTTAGAATAATTAAAAATTTTTGGCAGCATAGCGCATGAAGCGAACTTATTTACAGATTTTCGCTCATGCGCTATTTCCTTGCTCTCTACCTTCTACAATAAGGATAGACTTTATTGAGATTTGTATAGTTGGGGATCGGCTGTCATGGCTCCCGCCGTTTTAATTCAAAATCTGCAAAAACGTTACGGTACAGTGGTTGCCGTCCAAGATGTTTCCTTTCAGGTAGAACCAGGAGAAATTTTTGGTTTACTTGGCCCCAACGGTGCTGGGAAAACTACTACCTTGCGTGCTTTGTGTACGCTGACCACACCGGATGCAGGCATTATCGAAGTATCTGGCATCTCTGTGTTAGATAATCCCAGAGTGGCAAGACAACGACTAGGCTACGTAGCTCAGGAAGTCGCTATAGATAAGGTGTTGACCGGAAAAGAACTGCTGCAATTACAAGCAGCACTTTATCACCTTCCAGGCGCAGTAGCCAAACAGCGTATTGAAACGGTATTAGATTTACTCGGTTTGCAAGAATACGCTAACAAAAAGACAGGAACCTACTCAGGCGGTTTACGCAAGCGCCTAGACTTGGCTGCCGGGTTGCTCCATGCACCGGATGTTTTGGTGTTGGACGAGCCAACTGTGGGACTTGACATAGAAACTCGTTTTGTGGTATGGGATTTCCTGAGAAAATTACGCGCCTCTGGGACGACGGTAGTAATTACCAGCCATTATTTAGAAGAAATTGACGCTTTAGCCGATCGCGTGGCAATTATAGATCGCGGCGTTGTAATTGCAAGTGGTACACCTTCGCAATTGAAAGATCAAGTAGGGGGCGATCGCATCACCTTGCGAATCCGCGAGTTTTCCCCCATTGAGGAAGCTGAGAAAGCTAAAAACCTCCTGAAACCTTTGCCCTTTGTCCAAGAAGTCATCATCAACAGCGCTCAAGGTAATTCGCTCAACTTGGTAGTGACACCTCAGAATGATGTTCTTACTAACATACAGCAATCGCTGAATACCGCTGGCTTGCCCATATTTGGCATCGCCCAATCTCGCCCCAGCCTTGATGACGTTTATCTCGCTGCCACAGGACGCACCTTATTGGATGCAGAACTCGCAGCCGTCGCCACCCGCGATCCCAAAGCTGAAAAGAAGCAGAATATGAGATAGGTAGGGAGCAGGGGAGCAGGGGAGCAGTAGCAGTAAGTCTTTCCCCTCCGCACCTCTGCCTCTTGTGCCCAATCTAAAATCCAAAATCCAAAATCCAAAATTGCTATGAGTGTTACTCCTAAATCTGATATCAATTGGCAACCATTAGCATCGCCACAAGTAGATACTAATACTGCACCTAACTTTTTCGGTGAATTGGTACAAGAGACGTTGGCTTTAACTCGTCGCTTGTTTATTCAGTTGCAACGCCGTCCCTCATCTTTAGTCGCTGGAATTATTCAGCCAGTAATGTGGTTAGTGCTATTTGGTGCTTTGTTCCAAAATGCTCCCAAAGGTATATTTGGCAATACAACAAATTACGGTCAATTTTTGGCTGCTGGCATCATTGTGTTTACAGCCTTTGCTGGGGCGCTGAATGCTGGTTTACCTGTAATGTTTGACCGCGAATTCGGCTTTTTGAATCGTTTGCTGGTAGCACCGTTAGCATCACGATTTTCCATTGTTTTTGCCTCAGCCATCTTTATCATCAGCCAAAGTTTGTTACAAGCAGCTGTAATTGTAGCAGCAGCGGCGTTCTTGGGGGCTGGACTACCCGATGTAGCGGGTTTAAGTGCGATCGCTCTAATTGTTTTACTCTTAGCTTTGGGTGTAACAGCTATCTCTCTCGGTTTAGCTTTCGCTTTACCCGGCCACATTGAATTGATTGCAGTGATTTTCGTCACCAACCTCCCATTATTGTTTGCTAGTACAGCTTTAGCACCTCTATCCTTCATGCCTCAGTGGTTGCAGGTTGTAGCTACTCTAAATCCTCTCAGCTATGCGATCGAACCAATTCGCTATCTATATTTCCATAGTAATTGGGCACTAAGTAGTGTAGTTATGCAAGCTCCTTGGGGCGATGTTACCTTTGGGGGAGCATTGCTGGTGTTGTTTGGCTTTGCCCTAGTCGCCTTGCTAAGTATTCAACCCCAACTGCGGCGGACTCTGGCTTAAAAAGATAAAATAGATCAATTTTATTTAGGGTCAAAACCCATGAAAAAACCATTTTTACAAATTACTAGACTCTTTCTAGCTACGGCAGCAGGAATTAGCTTTGCTTCCTTGCTTATGGCTCAACCAAGTTCCGCTCAAATCAGCAGCCCAACGGATGCTTTCCCCAGCAATAGTACAACAGACCAAAATACCGATCCTTTCGCCCGTTCAAACTCAGACAATTTCAATATGTTCGATCTGATTCATCGGGCAAATTTCGGGAATCTCAACTGGGATTCTAACCAACAGAACGAAGAACTCAACTCAGCAGCAGCAGCCTTTAAAGCAAGGCAACAAAAACTAATTCAAGGTCAACAACAGCAACCTACCCTCAGTTTGCCAACGGTTACACAACCATCAGTTACGCCGCCATTGGTGACACCACCATCAGGTAACTGAATCAAACAAAGAACCCCAAGCCTCTAGAAGCTTGGGGCTAAGACTATTTAAAAAATCCTGAATTATCAGGTAAAAAACTACAGCCCAAGTGCAGCTAAAATATCGCTAGCATGGTTGCTGGTATTTACATTAGCGTCAACATGGGTAATTTTGCCGCTGGGGTCAATTACGTAGGTGACGCGCTTGGCATAACCGCCGCCATCCACATCGAAAGCTTTGATGAGGGATTTGTCGCTGTCAGCCAGTAGGGGAAAATTCAAATTATATTTTTGGGTGAATGCTTGATGGGAGACTTCATCATCTGCACTGACTCCCAAGATGACAATATCTTTACCTTGATATTGAGACTGGGCATCCCGAAAACTACAGGCTTGTTTGGTGCAGCCTGGCGTGTCATCTTTGGGGTAAAAATACAAAACAACCGTCTTTCCGGCAAAATCAGATAACGAGACTGTATTGCCGTTTGTATCTTTGGCGGTAAATGCAGGTGCATCCGTACCAACTGCTAGAGGCATAATTAACCTTTCCTGTTTCAGATTGTTGATGCACTTGAAATTTTACATTAATTTATAATGTTTAAATATAATTACTAAAAAATAGGATAAATACACTTTAGGTAACTAATTTTGGTTTAATGGGGTATTTGGTACAAGAAAAAATATATTCTTAAATTAATCTTTGTTAGAAGAAAAATTTCTACCAATACACAATGGCTGCTGTTGATTCCCAAAACCCAAATATTTTTGTCTATCCTCAAAGCACAGTAGAAAGAGCCGAGCGATCGCTAGTGTGTTCGCCTTTTAATGTATCTTTATTTGAAATGATGGGTCATCAGAGTGTATCAGTAACTGCGATCGCTCTGGAAAATGGACTCAAGCAGGGTTATACTAAACGCCCTTTATCAGAATTAGCCTGTGATGACGCTTTGGGCTGGTTGATTCAAGTAGGTGTATTGCGCCGAGAAGTCGATGGTCAGGGAATTACAGATAGTTTTCGTCTCACTCCCTTGGGACGCCAGTTAGTGGAACAATACCAGGGTAAAAATTGGCGTACTCCTTCATGGCGTGATCGTTTCTATGATGCTGTGATTCGTTGGTTACGGATACCTTTTTAGAANNNAAAATCCAAGAGTTAGGATTAGGGAATCAAAGGGAACAATATACACGGAAACATCATATCTATTCANNNAGTCTTTACCATAACCATCCAACTGCAATTTGTGATGGTTATAGTGGGCTTGGGCACTTGTACNNNGCGNNNTCGAAGTATTGGGCATGGGGCATTGGGCATGGGGCATTGGGCATTGGGCATTGGGCATGGGGAAAGGGAAAGGGGTAAGGGGAAAAGGGGAAAGATTAAATTTATTCCTTTTCCCTTTAACCTTTAACCTTTTCCCCTGCTCCCCCGCTTTTCCACTCCCCCTGCTCCCTTGTTGTTCGCTCCTAAAAATTAACTCTGTATCTTGAAAAACTAAGTGATAGCAACTATGAAATCAATTATGGTAGTGGGGACAACATCCCATGCAGGGAAATCACTTTTAACTACAGCTATTTGTCGCATTCTGTCGCGGCGTGGTTGGCGAGTGGCTCCCTTTAAAGGTCAAAATATGGCTTTAAATGCTTATGTCACTGCCAGTGGTGGAGAAATTGGCTACGCTCAAGCAGTGCAAGCTTGGGCGGCGGGAGTCGTGCCTTGGGTAGAAATGAACCCAATTTTACTCAAACCTCAAGGGGATATGACTTCCCAAGTAATTATTAAAGGTAGGTCTGTAGGTAAAGTCAGTGCCTCAGATTACTACGAGCAATATTTTGAACTGGGGTGGCGGACAATTGAAGAATCGCTACAGCATTTAGGAACAGAATTTGACATGGTGGTTTGTGAAGGTGCTGGTAGTCCAGCAGAGATTAACCTCAAGCACCGCGACTTAACTAATATGCGGGTAGCAAAACATTTAAATGCACCAACCATGTTAGTAGTTGATATTGATCGGGGTGGTGCTTTTGCCCATGTGGTAGGGACTCTAGAGTTATTAGAACCGGATGAACGCGCCTTAATTAAGGGTATAGTAATTAACAAGTTTCGAGGACAGCGATCGCTATTAGATCCAGGGATAAAATGGTTAGAAGAACGCACAGGTATCCCCGTTATCGGTGTTATACCTTACTTGCAAGAAATGTTTCCAGCAGAGGATTCCCTTGACTTACTAGAACGTCAATCGTCGTCGAGTAAAGCGCAAACTGACCTCAACATTGCCGTCATCCGCTTACCAAGAATTGCCAATTTCACCGACTTTGACCCACTGGAATCAGAAAGTACAGTTTCAATTAAATACTTAAGTCCTAAGCAAGATTTGGGACATCCTGATGCCGTGATTATCCCAGGTACAAAGACCACAATTGCTGATTTGCTACTGCTGCAAAAAAGCGGTATGGCAGAAGCTATCCAAAACTACGCTGCTTCTGGGGGGACAGTTTTAGGTATCTGCGGTGGCTATCAAATGCTCGGTCAAATCATCGCCGATCCAGAAGGGATAGAGGGACAAGCTGGCAGATTTCAAGGGTTAAATCTTTTACCAATCAGAACTGTAATTACAGGACAAAAAATCGCCCGCCAGCGCCAAGTTAGCTCAAATTATCCCCAACAAGGTTTACCAGTTAATGGCTTTGAAATCCACCAAGGGCGATCGCGCATTGAACAGCAAGGTATAGATCCCCAATCCTACCATGCCCTATTTGACGATATTAATTTAGGGTTAGTAGATAGTTGTCAATCAGTGTGGGGAAGTTACCTGCACGGGCTTTTTGACAATGGGCCTTGGCGACGCGCTTGGTTAAATCGCCTCCGTCAACAGCGGGGTTTAAAATCTTTGCCCACTGGTGTTGCTAACTATCGAGAACAGCGAGAGCAGATTTTGGACTCTCTAGCCATTGAAGTTGAAAGCCATTTGGACTTAAGTCTGTTTTTGTCTTAAGCTAAAATTCGTTGAAATGTCATTAGTCATTGGTCACTTGTACAGAGTTTCGACTGCGCTCAACTACCGCGTAGTCGTTGGCGTGGTAACAGAGCGTAGTCGTTCGCGGAGCGTCTCGTAGAGAAGTGCAGCCTCTCGTAGAGAAGTATTGGTCATTTGCAAAGGACAAAGGACAACTGACAAATGACAACTCTATTAAATGCGTAATATTGATGATTGTTCGTGTCCGTTTTTTACCAGATGATGTCACAGTAGATGCCGAAGTGGGAGAAGCCCTCTTAGACGTAGCAGACCGGGCTGGGGTATTTATTCCCACCGGTTGTCTCATGGGATCTTGTCACGCTTGCACCGTCGAATTAGAGGATGGAGAGATTGTTCGCGCTTGTATCACCGGAGTACCGCCACGCGAGGAATTGACGATTAATTTGTTTAGCGACCCAACTTGGTAATGTCAGTCCTGGTTATTTGACAAGGACTAGTATAGTAAAACAAGTCAATGCATAAACAAAAATCTAATCAATGATTAGATTCTTTTGGATAGACAGCAAGGAATATTTAAACCATTGTTTTTTACTGTGGCGATCGCATTTTTTAATAAAATTAATGCCAAAGAAAATCCGGGAACTGAAGCAAATGCTTTCCCAAGTAGGTTTTACAGAAGTCCCAGGAAAAGGAAGTCATACTAACTGGGTGCATCCCCTATATAGTGGAAAAATCACGATTTCAGGCAAAGACGGAGCAGATGCTAAACGCTACCAAGAGAAGGAAGTGAAACAGGCAATTGAGGAAGTAGAAGGGACAGAAAAAGATGAGTAAGCTTAAGTACCAAATGATTATTCAGTGGTCTGATGAAGATGATTGCTTCTTAGTAGGATTCCCTGATTTTCCAGGACAACGCTGGCGGACTCATGGAGATACTTACGAGTTAGCTGTGGCAAATGGGATTGAAGCCTTAGAGTCTCTAATTATTGCTTATGAAGCTACAGGTGATTCACTTCCAGAACCAACAGTAAGTAGAGTGCGTTAAGGCGATTGAGTAGGTGGTAACTAATGCTGCACAATTTGCGCGATCGCAATTTTTTGGTTTAAATCGTATTTTTATGTATTAAAGAATTCTTAAATTTTTACTTCGTAATAAAGACACCGATTAAAAATCTATATTTTTCCTTCTAGGCAGCAAGAAACTTTTACCCATTGTTCCTTACTGCCTGGTTTTGCTATCTATATCAATTAGCTTTAACATTCAGCGCGTATTCTTTAAACCTTTCCAAATCAGCTTGAATCGTTGATTCAACTATCCGCCCCAAAAACAAGTTATCCATAATTTTGCCAAGAATGCCGGGGATAGCATAAGAAATAGTCATTTTAACAATACTACTATTGTGGCGATCGTAAAAGCGAATCGCTCCCTGATTTGGCAAACCATCAACCGATTCCCATTGGATAATTTGGTTAGGAATAACTTTGAGAATTCGGGATTGCCAAGAAAATTCTAGACTGCCAGTTTTTAATTTCCAAAGAGATATATCTGGATTATCTGGCGGAATTTTCACTGAATCAATCCACTTCATCCACCGGGGCATTTGCTCCAAATCAGACCAGAGGCTCCATACTAAATCTATGGGAGCCTCTACTTCTACCTGCACAGTATGCTCTAACCAATCTGACATCTCTACTTCTTCCTTTGCGCCCTTTGCGCCCTTTGCGGTTGGTTATTTCTTCAAACTCTCCAAAATCACTTTTGCCGCCCGTCGTCCAGAAATAGTAGCACCTTCCATGCTGTCGATGTAGTCTTGCTGAGTATAACTGCCTGCAAGGAAGAAATTATCTACTGGTGTTTTTTGGTTAGGACGATACGCATCCATCCCTGGCGCTTCTCGGTAGAGAGACTGAGCAAGCTTTACAACACTGTACCAAGTCATATTTAGCTCCCGCGACGAGGGAAACAGTTCATGAACTTGCTTGAGAACATGTTGTGCGATCGCTTCATTACTTTGTCCAATAAACGGATCTCCCGGTGTCAGCACTAGCTGTAACAAAGACCCCTGTCCTGGGCGATAATAATCAGCAGGGCTAGTCAACGCTAAATCGGCAAAACAAGAAAAGTCAGCATCGGCTGTGTAAAGTAAATTATCGATTCCAGCCGCATGGTTTAGCTGTTTACGTTGCTCTCCATCCTTCAGTTCTGTTACCCAACCATCAAAGCGTAACTGCACTGTAGCCACTGGCACTGCATCGAGTTTGTAAATATTGTCAAATTCTGACCACTTACGCCACTCGTGGGGTAGGATGCGTTGAATTCCTGGAACATCACAGGCAAAAACGTAAGCATCAGCGGTGATAGTTTCTACTGCATCACCTTGCGCAACCACTATACCAGTGACACGGGTTTGTTTGGCTGACTCAGTAAACTGAATTTCCCGAACTTGTCGGCGCGTGTAAATTTTGGTGCCTCTAGCTTCCAGATATTCCAGAATCGGCTTGTGTAAATATTCAGATGGAGAACCTTCCAGCATTCGTAAAACTGAAGCTTCAGTTCTAACTGCAAATAGCTGGAATATGGTTAACATACAACGGGCAGACATATTTTCGCAATCAATAAATCCCAATGCGTAAGCAATCGGGTTCCACATCCGCTTGATGCTGCCATTACTTCCACCATGACTGCGGAACCAATCAGCAAAGCTAACTTTATCTAAATTGCGGATAGTTTTCATCGCCCCATCAAAGTCTACCAATCCGCGAACTACCGGACTAGTACCCAAAGCGATCGCATTTTGCAATTTATCCTGCAACGATAGTTGGGAAGTAGTGAAAAATGCCTTTAACCCATTGAAAGGCGCACCTGTAATAAAACGAAAATCTAAAGCACCAGTGCGCCCACCTTTATTAATAAAAGTGTGGGTATGTTCCTTGAGGCGTAAGTTTTCTAACACCCCCACTTTTTTCATTAAGTCAAATAGTTGGTAGTAGCACCCGAAAAATACATGCAACCCCATTTCTAGATGGTTGCCATCTCCATCAACCCAACTGCCAACTTTACCACCGACAAACGGACGAGACTCAAAAATCTCTATTTCACAACCAGCATCAGCTAAATCTACTGCGGTTGCTAGCCCAGCCAGTCCCGCACCTACGATTGCAACACGCATTCCGTCGTTCCTTTTCAGTTTCTTTACAGATTGTAACTGGGTTGGTGTCGGAATTTGCTACTTAATATCAACTCTAGCAGCATATTAAGGCTTGCCAATATCGATATTAAAACTTCTTTGATTACTTTTTTTAGTCCCGGTAAATGACCAGACGCGATAAAAACGCGTCTGTATCATCTAGACAAACTTTTGTCCATAGCGACGGACTCTCAAAAGTATCAGAGATATTTTTTTGTTGGCAAAGCTGTTTTCTGGATAATGTTGTGAAATTAACTTCTTAGTTGTTTGCATCTTTGTTGTCGTCGGAGACAGGCAAACTTCTAATCAGTTCACGAATTACGTCAGTTGCAGGTCTACCTGTTTGTTGGCAATATTTTTCTAGTTTTTCCGCTTCCTGCGTTGCGAGATTAACTGTTATGCGTTTAACTGCCCATTTTTTATTTGTCATTATCATGCTATCTGCTGTATATTTAGCTGGTCGAAAGAGTCTAAATTAATGAGGGAACCGATAAGGTTATCAGAGTTTGTCTCAGGAAACAAGTAATACCATTAATATTAAAAATGTTTGTTTTGGCAAAGGATTGATCATTTTCTAAAAAAATCAAAATACTACANCTNNNTTTGTTACTATTGTGACAGCATAAATAGCACATAGTTGCTTTTGAAGATAATAACCCTACTAACAGCATGAGTAAAGCCTGACAATGAAATTTTATAAAGGAATTCGAGATACCTACTATTGACTCAATGAAGATTTCCAAAGTTATTCTCCATTGAAAGCATTTGACCTTCTCTCTTAACTAAGTTTGCCAAACTCACTTGGAGAGAATATCTGCTAGAACCCCAAAAAATAAAGCTTCAGAATCATTATCATGCTGAAATACTGGTTGACAGGCGGTTTAGAGTGATGTGTATAGAGCGTGAATAGTGACTTAGAAAGTAGGCAAATCAGCGATCACTTTAAAACAAACACCCATATGTAACCAGACTGCAACCAATAACTTAAGAGCTACTTGAACTGTTATGAATTTTGGCTTACTTCGATCAAGCTGATTGCTTTTCACTGCCAATACAGTAGCCAGAAAAAAAGGGAACAACGCTCAGTCTACTGAGTGTAAATTGCCAAGTATCTTGGTAAATTTTGACAGCAATATCTGTAATTTCACACAGACAAATTAATCCAGAATATATGTGATGTTACTTGACTGTTGCCGATAATAATATTTTAGTTTTGTTTCATACTTTTACAATAAATTATCCTCAGAATGCAATGAAGTATTGCATACTTTTATCTTCTTTCTAGCGATATAGCTTGCTTGAAAATCAGCAGTTTTTTGCGATTTTTCGTCTTCATCTATCTGGAGGTTATATAAATCATTTTTAGCCAAGTAGGGCGTTATAAGTTTTACATAAGACATTTTCCTCATATCTAAGTCCAGATATAAATTACTGCCAATAAAATTTTTATTACAACTATTTTTATCTGGTAAGTATACCCATATAAATAATCGTATCTTTTAAATTTTTCGGCATTGTGTTTATTATAGCTATTATTTACGCACTTTAAATAATCTTCATTTAGACACTAATAAAGCTATTTTTCCTCCTTTATAAAAAAATTACAAAGAAAAACATATGTATCTGAACTTTTGCTTAATGATATTGATATATAACAGGATGCTAAACTCAAAAACTTGTTAAAAAAAAGATTCCAATATCTAAGTGCATCAGTTAGCTTTGATTCAAGCAGTCTTTGTAGATAAAATTTTATTTTTTTGTCGTTATTTATACCTAAAATATTTAGATAAAATAACTAGAAAACTATGAAAATACAGGTACTTCATGAAATTTAGGTAAAGTTAGCTTCTCAAGATTGGTCGCGTATTAGTATTGACATATACATGAATATTCATTACAAAGTGCCGCACCCTGATAGGTACGCAGATTGCAAAGACTGAGTGGAGCCGGAAGCACTCTGCCTCTACTTAAAAGACTGCCTACAAGGGATGGGGTATATACCAATATGGTTTTGTTAAGGGTTATTGTTGTAAACGATTGGTTTTTCAAGACGCGATAAATCACGCCTCTACATCTGGGTTTTGTTGCTCATTCTGAACTTTTTTTGGGGTATATACAAAAGTGAAAACCCTGAGTCCTGTTTACTTCCCTGAAACAGTTACTCCTTAATTCAGAATTCTGAATTAAGGAGTAAAACACTCTTTATATCTGGGTAACAGACTTAGCTTGTGTAACTCACCAACTGGAAATCTGCTGTCAATGATGCGTTCTAACTTCAATCCCCAGGTTTTGCTATGGGGTAAGATAGTATCTCAGCATTGGTGAATTAACACTCCGTTGGTAAAGAGAAGGAGGGTAAACGTTAAAAGGCAAAGCCTTCCCTTTTTTGCTCTCAAATGCAGTTTTAATCAATCAAATACACATCAACTTAATTACTCATGCCGATAATTTGAGATTGAGGATTGCGGCAATTCATACAATTATTCAAATTTCAGTTGGGGCATAAGTTGGAGAGTGCCAATACCTAAATCTTTAGGTGAAAGCGATCGCCCTTCAAACAAAGCCATCATATCTCGTAACTGAGGATTGCCACGGGAGGCTCCTGTTAGTCCTTTGGCAATGATTAAGCCACAGTATCCCTGAGTATTTTTACACCGCTGATTCCATTTTTTTCGGGCTTCGACATGAATCGGATCTTCATCTAAAAATTCACCGAATAGGAACAATTCGCCATTTTGAGTTTGCAATAAACCCAGGTCGTAGCGATCGCCATCAAAAGGATCGGCACCTGGATTAAAGCAAATTGCTCTCAATCCGCCTGCTGCTTCAATTCTTTCAATTACAGTCTTCGCCTTAGGNCGAGAAGTTTGAATTAAAATCACCGACAAACCATCACCCACTTGTTCGATTTCACTAGCCTGGTAGTAGCTGACCCCCTTTCGTAGAGAATCCAATATTTCCCAAGACACTACACCTAAGCTGAGGAAGGAATCTTCTGGTATCAAGTCATCTCGCAATGATTGGAAATCAAGGTTGTCAATCTCCTCATCATCAATACCAAAGCCTGCCATTTCCTCTAATTCTGCTGCTAACTGCGGCATGGTAGAGACTGTTACAGGCACTGATTTAGTTGATTCTTCCGACTGCGGTAGAGAAATGCGATAGCGACGGCCCAGAGTAGGGAAGATATCCTCATGAAGTTGGCGACGGTGATCCCGAATAAAGCGGCTCAGGCTTTCGATCGCAACCAACATTACCAATGCCTCTTCGTCATACAAAACAGACCGTAGTCCTTCTAAGGGGTGGATATTACCAAAAGTCGGGTCAATTTCTGATAATGGCAGATCCGCCAAATCATCTTCTTCATCGTCATCTTCATCGGTTTCGTCAACGCTCTCAAAAGTGAGAAACAAGCAATCTTGCTTGAGGAACGCTTCTTCTAGATGCTCAGTTGATTCTTCATCCGTTAAAACTGCGGCGCGAAACTGTTTTAAAGACTCTTCTGAGCGATAAAACAAAATCCCATACTCCATTCCCAGCATTCCCATAACTGAGGCGTAGAGTGTGCCAACATCCCACTTATTAATCTCGATTGACAAAATTTGCTGTTCTTGCAAAAATTCCCAAGGTGCTGCTTGCCAAATTGCAAATGCTTTCTCTCGCAAGATTTGTGCATACTGCGGGGGTAAGTCGGGGGTTTGACTATCGAGGATGTCGGCGAATCCACGAAATAGTTCGTCAATTAAAGGCAGTTCTGGTGCATAGTCAATGGCGATATCCAAATCTTGCAGTACTCCCCGCAGATAAAATTGGATCTCGCGGTCTTTGACTACAATTCTTTGGGGTCTAGCAGGCCTTGCTGGACTTTGAGGATGCTCCATTGCTTGCATTAAGGTGCGAACTATTGCTTCTGAGCCAATATCTGAAGCTACCACGTCCATTCCTCGAACAACACCTTGGGAGTAATCTACCCAAAGAATGCATTCTCCCTTTGCATCTGAGTCGGACAGATGGTTTGGTGATGACAACGGACGGCGATCGCCCTCCCATACAGAAGGAATTTGAGTTAATTTCTTCAACCGACGACTGGTAGAGCGATTAAAACTTGTCATAGAGATCAAAAGAAGCAATTTGGAACTAAACTTTGGGGGNNNGCTAGCCTCGGANNNAATTTTTATGGCTGCACCTGAAGGGTGGTTGCTTCTGTTGCTGCCGTAAGGCTTAAATTTTAAGAATACCGAATGTATAAACACATTGAGTCTNCTAATTCTAGAATAAAAATCTTTGGCTACTTTTGACGGAGTGTTTACAATTTGGTATCTAGCAACATCTAAGCCGCTAGAATGAATACAAAAACACTTAACNGAGCAACCCAGAAGCATTACAAGCCGATATAGGGTAACGCTTATACTAATTAAGGAGTTGAAAAGCAGATGACACAAGCAATTCAGCCTCAACAACGCGGAATTCTGTTGAGCGAAGCCGCATTGCACCAGGTAAAATCCCTCCGGGACAAGCAAGGCACAGACTTCTGCTTACGGGTAGGAGTGCGTCAGGGTGGCTGTTCTGGGATGTCTTACATGATGGATTTTGAAGATACCAGCAAAATCACCCCTGATGATGAAGTTTTTGACTATGACGGCTTTAAAATTGTCAGCGATCGCAAGAGTTTGTTATATCTCTACGGTTTAATGCTCGATTACAGCGATGCCATGATTGGCGGTGGTTTCCAATTTACTAACCCCAATGCTAATCAAACTTGTGGTTGCGGCAAGTCATTTGGGGTGTAATATTGTCAGTTGTCCTTTGTCATTTGTCTTTTGCAAATGACCAATACTTCGACTACGCTCAGTACAAGTGGCTAATGACCAATGACTAATGACCAATGACTAATACAGTTGAATCCCTGTTTGATACAGGTTTAGAACGCTATAAAGCAGGAGAATCAGCAGAATCTTTAATCCCTGTATTTAAAGAAGTGTGCGATCGCGCTCCTAAAACTAGTGCTGCTTGGGTTTGTTTAGCATGGTTGTATCTACTCGACAACAAACCCAATTTGGCTTACAAAGCTGGACAGAAGGCAGTCAAGTTAAATCCCCAAGATCCCCAGGCTAGAATCAATCTCGCCTTAGCAATGCTGGAAACAAAGCAAAAAGGTTTGCGGGAACACATTGACATAGCACAGCAGTTGATATTTGTCAATGAAGAATGGAGCGATGAAATAAAAAATAGTATTGAGGACGGTTTAAGTAGAAAACCAGATTGGCAGAGTTTAACAAAAGTCAAAAATTGGCTGTTTGAAAAGTAAAAGATGGGGAGTGGGGAGTAAGAATTTTAGATTTGAGATTTTGGATTTTAGATTGAAATTTAATCCAAAATCTTAAATCCAAAATTGAATTGCCCCATTCCCAATTTCCCATTCCCCAATCCAATCATGAAAGATAAATTGTTAAATTGGCTAAACATGGTTTTAGTCGCCGATGTTTTTTTGGTTTTGTTTGGTTTTGGCTGGTTAGCGATCGCTGCGATCGGTGATGCCGCTGGAGTAAACTTGGGTTTAGATTTGTGGCATCAACTGTGGCAACCCTTGTTTAACCCCGCAATTGGCATTCTCATGGGCGGTGCAATTCTCAGCGGTATTATCAGTTGGGTTTCCAAAAAATTTCTTTCTAGTCAATAGTCAAAGAATAAGGCATGGGGCAATTCAATTTTGGATTTTGGATTTGAGATTTTGGATTAAATTTCGATCTAAAATCCAAAATCTAAAATTCTTGCTCCGCACTCCCTTTGAATCTATGTAAGAATTTGTGTTAATGCTGATTGCAAATTAGGATATTTGTACTCAAAGCCTGTTTGCACAGTGCGTTTTGGGATAACTTGCTGACCTTCTAAAACTACTATAGCCCCGTCTCCTAAAAGAGCTTCGATCGCAAAAGCAGGAACAGGCAACCAAGAAGGTCGATTCATCACTTGTCCCAAAGCTTGGCTTAAATCTGCCATCCGAACTGGGTTAGGGGCAGTGGCATTATATACACCTTCTATTTCCGGTTTAGTTAAAGCTTGCAAAATCAGGTTAACTAAATCGTCTACGTGAATCCATGAGAACCACTGCCGACCACTGCCAATAGGCCCGCCAGCAAAGAGTTTGAAAGGCGGAATCATTTTACCTAAAGCACCACCATTGCCCAGAACAATTCCAAAACGCAGAATTACCAGTCGCACACCAGCATCTTTTACTTTTCTCGCTTCAGCTTCCCAGGCTTGGCAGACTTGGGCAAGAAAATCGTTACCAGATAGACTGGTTTCATCAAAGGTAGCCGTTTCACTGGTGCCGTAGTAGCCAATAGCTGAAGCGTTAATTAACACTGATGGTTGAGGATTAGCGTTGGCTATTGCTTCAACTATTTTTTGTGTACCTAACTTTCGGCTATTGAGGATTTCTTGTTTCCGTTCTGGTGTCCAGCGTCCTTCACCAATAGGTTCTCCTGCCAAATTAACTACGCCATCACAACTAGCGATGACACCTTGCCAAGAACCAGATGCATTTGGTGTATAGGCAACAATTTCTACATTAGGGAAAGCCTCAGAGGGAAAAACCTTTTGAGCAAAAGTGGTATTCCGAGTTAATACTACTGTTTTATGACCTTCCCCGTGTAATCGTTGTACCAAACGACTACCGACAAATCCTGTTGCCCCAGTAATTGCGACTTTCATTTTCTACCTCAGCCAAACCTTTATTGTAAAGTTTTTGATCAAACTTTCAGCTTACCAAAGAAGTCAGAGGGCAGGAGGCAGGAGGTCACTGAGCGTAGTCGAAGTGTCCTGCCTCTTCGTTGACTGTATATCTGTACCTGCTCTGAAAAACTTTGATTTTTTAATGACTTTATATTTAGATACTTCGGTATTATAGGATGGACGGAGTGTTGCAAGGCTTGGGGCTATTATGGCTCGCTATACCTGTTCATTTATTGTTTCTGTTCCTAGTGACCATCTGTTGCCGTTACTTGTAGAACTTCTACAGGACTGTCAGTTGGATATTCAATATCACACAGCCGAATATATTATCGGTCGTGAGGTTCCTGGAAATGTTCCTTTTCCTAAATTAATAACAGTAGAAGTACTGATTGATAAATCAAAATCTACTGAAACGGAAACTCGCATGAGTATTGTGATTAAAAATGAAGAACTACCAATTCACCTAGATAATTACTGCCGACAAATGTTTGAGTTAATCAAGCAATCTATTGAAAGTAGCCGTCATTGGCATTTGATTGAAAGTATTGCAGGATAAGCTTTGGTGATTGAATTGATACTCCCACGGCTTGAAGCTGTGGAAGTGTCAGACTGTAATTGGTAGTTATAATTCACTCGCTTACTCCTCTAAATCCTCGGCCATCCCGGGGTTTATTAGTGTAATATCATACTCACTCGAATCTGTTTGTCCTAAACGCTGAGTATTTCTTAAAAGGTAATAAATGGCACGTACTTGAGGCCCAAAAACGATCTCGTCTTCATTTCTGAGATCGTGGGCTGGTATCTTGCGTCCATTAATCATCAAACCATTAGAACTAGGCTTACCTTTGGCATCGCCATCTACAATCCGGTAATAGTAGCTATGACTATTATGCTCTCGTGGCAATCTCACTAATGTGGCATGGCGGCGGGAGACAAACTGCGACATTAAACGGATATTACATTCGCGGTCTCTACCAATAGAGTAGACGGGGTGCTCCAGAGAAAATTCTTTGCGACCTTGATCGTCTTCAATAATTAGTAGATGGTTTTCATTAGTTTCTGCTGCCATTGACAAATCGGTGGAACTGTAATTGATTAAGATTTGTTTAGTATCGTATCTTGCCATTTTCGCGCACCATCACTCTGTGGTGCTAATCTAAATAAGCTTTAAAATTGCATAATACCTTGAAAGAGTAGAACATGGCCGTTCTACTCCAGTAGCTATGATAGCTTTGGTAAGTGTCTTAATCTGAAGACTGACTCCTGAATTGTGTTTTGATAACCAAGATTTGTGCTGGCAAATTGGACTTGTAAAGGAGTTTTCTACGGGCGATGAGCGAATCGCCGTAATAATATTGAGTTGGTGACGACGCTAACAGAGCTAAAAGCCATTAATGCAGCAGCACCAGATGGGTTAAGCACAAAACCCAGACTAGGGAATAAAACACCTGCTGCTAAAGGAATGCCAAGTGTATTATATGCAAAAGCCCAGAATAAATTTTGGCGGATTTTGTTGAAAGTGGCCCGACTAAGCTGAATAGATTCGACGACATCGTTTAGGCGATCGCGCATTAAAATAATTTCAGCAGTTTCCATCGCCACATCTGTCCCGGAGTGTAAAGCAATTCCTACATCAGCTTGGGATAAAGCTGGAGCATCGTTGATTCCATCTCCTACCATTGCGACTACCGAGTGCTGAGTTAGGAGTGGGGAGTTAGGAGTTAAGAGTGAGGAGTTAGGAGTTTTCTTTGCCCCCTTGTCTCCTTGTCCCCCTTGTCCCCTTGTCCCTTCTAACTGGAGAGACTGTATTGCCGCCGCTTTTTTAGCTGGGGGAACACCTGCTATTACATCAGCGCTATCTAATCCTAGTTGTTTGGCTATGGCACTAGCTGCTTCTAGGCGATCGCCACTGAGCAACATTACCCGTAAGCCCATCTGACGCAACTTATCTACAGTGGATCGAGCATCCGATCTGAGGGTATCAGAAACACCAATTAGTCCGGCTAAAGTTCCGCCAATTGCTACACAAACGACTGTTTTACCATCTGTTGCTAAATCCTGTGCTACCTGTTGTGTGGTTTCGTTAATTGCAATGCCGTGCCAACTCAACCATTCCCAGTTACCCAACAATACAACTGTGCCCTCTACCACAGCAGATACCCCTAGCCCTGGTTCCGTGTGAAAGTCTACAGCCTCTGGAATCGATAACTGTTGCCGTTGTGCCTCTTGCTGAATCGCTTTTGCTAGGGGATGGTGAGTACCGCTTTCTACGGCTGCTGCTAGTTGAATTAGGGAGTAGGGTTGACTACTCCCTATTGCGCACTCGCCATTCCCCATTTCCTCAATTAACAGACAATCTGTGACAATGGGATTACCTGTGGTGAGAGTGCCAGTTTTATCAAATACTACGGTGTTTAACTGGTGTACTCTTTCTAAAACGTCGCCACCTTTGATTAACAAACCTCGTTCTGCGCCCATAGCAGTTCCCACGAGAATGGCTGTTGGTGTGGCAAGTCCCAAAGCACAGGGACAGGCGACTACCATAACTGCGATCGCTAGTTTTAAACTAATTAATAAGGGAGAGGAATGGGCGTTATGTGTAGCGTGGTTCATCATTTCCATACCACCAGACATGGTGATATCAGTCCAAATGTGAGTACCGAAAAAGTACCAAAATCCAAATGTTAAGACAGATGCCGTCAACACTCCATAGGTAAAGTAACCAGCTACTGTATCTGCTAATTTCTGTACTGGTGCTTTCCGAGTTTGTGCAGCTTCTACTAGGGCGACAATTTGAGCTAGAGTTGTATCACTTCCAATCCGGGTTGCCCGAATAGCGATCGCTCCTGACTGGTTTAGTGTCCCCCCTGTCACCATATCTCCTGGTTTTTTGATTACTGGTACTGATTCCCCAGTCAACATGGATTCATCAACCGTTGTTTGACCAACCACCACTTCACCATCAACGGGGATTTTATCGCCTGGTAGCACTTGTAAGCATTCACCGACACGCACTTGTTCAGCAGGAATCTCAACACTAGAAGAACCCATTCCGGCTTTTTCTGGGTTGGCGATTAATCGCGCTAAGAGTGGCTGGAGTGCTAGTAATTTCCTAAATGCAGCCGCCGCGCGACCTCTAGCTTGTTGCTCTAATGTCCTTCCTAAGAGAATAAAGCCCAGCATCATTACTGGCTCGTCAAAGAAGCATTCCCAACCCAATTGGGGAAAAAGCAACGCTACTAAACTTGCAATGTAGGCTGTCAGCGTTCCCAATCCCACTAGGGTGTTCATGTTAGGCGCATTTCGCCGCCAGCCCAGCCAGCCATCTACTAAAATCGGACGACCGGGAATTAACAGCGCTACTGTCGCCAGTCCACAGTGAAACCAGATGTTATTTAGCACTGGCAGCACTGAGCTACCAAGATTACCAAAATGTCCACTTCCCGACAATAATAGTAAGATTGCAGCGATCGCTAACTGCCATAGAGAAGAACGCATTTCTCGGCGTTGTCGTTCTGCTGGATCTGGTAAGGTCGATATTTCGCCTGCTACTGTGCCATTAGCTTTTCGGGGTTGAGTCGGGAATCCAACGGCTGTTAATCGCTGTGCCAGTGCATCTACATCTATTGCACCAACTTCTGACTCTACAACTGCTACCTCTGTGGCCAGGTTCACACAGGCACTCTTGACTCCTGGATGTTGGATCAGCTGTCGCTCTACTGCGTTCACACACCCAGCACACTTCATACCCCCAACATCTAAAATAATCTTCTCTAGGATTGGGTCAAGTTCTAGGGCTGGCTTAGTTTTCGGGACAAGTTGCATGGCTTGTGTTTAGATTCGCTACAGAAATTCAACGCCTGACTAAAAGCGTCTCTAATTCGAGCGTAGGCTAAATATGGAACTATGACTCAATGTCAACCATATTAAAATTATTAATTTATCGTACTTTGTTGGGCATGAACGACTATCGCTGTACTTAATTCAAGGTTTCAAGTTCCTAGATTTATCTGTAGAGTTTTTAATTTTTAANTTTTTA
Source organism: Nostoc sp. GT001 (assembly GCF_030382115.1). Classification (NCBI taxonomy): domain Bacteria; kingdom Bacillati; phylum Cyanobacteriota; class Cyanophyceae; order Nostocales; family Nostocaceae; genus Nostoc; species Nostoc sp. GT001. Next base: position 5,885,042 of record NZ_JAUDRJ010000003.1, on the reverse strand, counting down.
ATTTTTAATTCCCCTACAGGGGGTTGACAGTTCCAACGTCGATAAGTGACATAAATAATTGCTGCCACCTGTATTGGCGCGATCGCAATCAGGTTTTTGAAGAAATAGTTGATTTCTAAATGAGACATAACACTGAAATATCCTAAGCCTAACAAGAAGAATATTGCCCAATTAAGCTGTTTAGTTTTGAAAATAAGCATATCAATAAAAATAAATATAGGAGGTAGAAGTGCTATATAACTTCTGCTAAGGGTGAAGCGAAAGGGAAAAAGGATCTTTCTTTGGGTTGCTGCCCTTTATCCCTGCGCTTTTGCTGCAATCCTAAGCTTGGAAGTGGGTATCATTTTCTGCTTCCAGCAAGAAAGCTATTCTTGCACTAGAACCAGCCTTGCTTATTCACAAAATAGGTATTTACAAATCCTTCAGGGGATTTATTTAAGTAAATCATGCCTTCAATTAGACCTACAAGTTGCATAACTAACAAAGCAACGCCGTAGGTAAAAGAACCCCCAACTACAGAAATCACTAACATGATAAAGCCTTCCGAAGCGTATCCTAGAATAAACTTATGAACTCCGAATGCTCCCAGGATAATGCCACAGTAACCAGCGAGAAGTTGTTTGGTAGGGTGACTGGGGTTGAGATTTGCCATATAAGTGCTGCTCCTTGATAAGTGAGTATAAAAATAAAGTCTTTATTGTAATGGAAGCAAATACATTTACTTGCTTAATAAATAGATTTTTAATTTTTTCAGTCTGAGCAAGTCTCAAGATGAATAATTAAAATCAGCGTGCTTTTATTCCAGAGGAGACGCCAAGATGTCTTGCAGTTTAGACCGAACTGGCGCTCCTTGATGACTTTTGCTGGATTTGACGATCGCAAACCCTGGTGCAGCAGTTTTGCAGATTTTTAGCTCAGAAATTTATCTTGAGCAGAATCAATCTTAAATAATCAGCAAAAGCTGCTACATACACCACTTTTTACAAGTCCATCAGTATTCTTTCCGGATGTTTTTGCGTAGGCGTAGCCCGCACTTCTCTACGAGACGCTGCGCGAACGGCTACGCTCAGTGACACCGTAGACATCGCAACAATGGCAAGACAACTGTGTGGCTAGTGGGAATCTAGAAGCGCAAAAGGCATCTTCCATATCTTTCTAACCGCTTTTTAGTTACCGATCCCCACTTCCATGAGCGCAAACCGGAATTGCATTCCAATTTATGACAGCTAAAAATGGTTCAAGAAGACAATTAACATCTCGAAAAATGGCTCAAATCTACCCGAATGAGAATAAATGCTTAACTAGATAGTTTGTTGTCTATGTTAATAGCATTCTTTAATTTGCTTTCGCCATTATCGTAATTGGGTTTTCAGCTAGTATTTATGCTTATAACCAATTATTACTAGTAAATTGTCTCTACCTATGGTGATAAAATCAGATATTTTTGTTTTTGGCAACAGTATTGTACTAGTATTAAGTGCTACCCAAAATGAATAAACTTAATAGCGTACCACTATTCCAAAGGCTGTGGAGGAGCATAGGAGCGAGGAGATTGCGCGATCGCGTGTAGACTACTCCCAAGACAATGCCCAATGCGGTCAGGGGGAGAATTTCCGATAAGCTGAGGTGAGCGATCGCAAACAACAAACTACTGATCAGAATCGATCCCCACACGGGTAAGTAACGAGTTAGAGAGGGTAACAAAAAACCACGAAATAGGATTTCTTCAAAAAATGGAGCTGCGATCGCCGCTGTGGAGAAAAATATACCAAGTGCGATACCATCTTGGCTTTCCAGAGCTAGTTGCAACAGAGGATTACTCCCGCCCTGTCCTTGCCATAGCTGCTGATTAATCAAAGATACCACCACAACTACAGGTAAAGCCGTGCAATAGCCTCCCAGTCCCCACAAAAACCAGTTATCTTGAAAACGGAAGCGAAACCAGAATTCTGGTAGTGGAAAAAAGCGCTTGAGAGAGAAATACAGTACTAACAGCGCACCTAATGCCACCAAGAAGTAACTAACCAACACAGAAAATGCCTGAAGTCGCACATCCACAATGGGACGCGGGATAGGTAGCAGTGATATCACCAAAGGTACAAAAATTTGCCCCATAAAGAAAAAGCCGATGATAAAAACCTGCAAAACCGTTTCACCACCCCAAGGCGTTGACCAAGGGATATCAGCATTTTGAGCTAATAACGAGGCTTTTCCTTTCAACAAGCGTTGAGCAAATAATAAAATCAGCAGTATTAGACCAATTAAAGCTGCCAAGGTGGGAATAGTGCCAATAACTGCCAATTTAACAACTGCTTGAGCAGAAGATTCTTGTTGTGCGGCTTTTACTGCTGATAACGCATCTTGTCGTTGCTGAAGTTGGTATAACTTAACCAAAGCAGTAGAGCGAAACCAACCTTCTAAATTCTTTTGAATTGGTTCTTGAGCATTTGGGAGGATACGAGGAGGATTGCTCCACAGTCCAGTCAATACAGCGGCGGTTTCCCAAAACCCTGAATTAATATCTGAGCGTTGTTGTAATTCGCTCCAAGTCTTGAAGGCTGTATCTGTCTGTCCTTGCTGTGCTTGTAAGATTCCCAAACGCAGGTCTAATTCAGCCAGTAATTTTTGTAATTGCTTAAAAGACTGCTGTAACTGTTGTTGTCCCTGTTTAGAAGTTTTAATAGTGGGAGGAGCGTCTGGTAGAGGTTTCGGAGGCGTGGGAGTTATTTCAGCTTGAGAGCGTAATTGTGCAAGTTTGTTGTTAACTTTGTCTAAATTAGCTTGAACTGATTGACGCGCCTCCTGATACTGCTTTGTAGCGCTTTCTAGGGGTTGCTCACCAAGTATTGCTTCCCGAATGGTCTGGAGTTTGTCATCACCGCTATCTTCTGATTGCCAAGCTTGAGCTTGTAAAGCAATATTTGTTTGGTATAGTTCCAAACGACTTTGAAATTGAGGTTCTTGCCAACTGCCGAATAAAGCCGAAACTGCTAACAGAACTGCTATCGGCGTCATCACAAAAAATAAAACCAACCGCTTGAGTGTCATCTATCCCCCTTTAACTGACCAGTGGAGAGCGCGTCCCCCTTGGGAATTATCGCAATAAAAAGTCAGAGGTGGATAGATATCATCAATATTGTAAGTTTGCGATGCCTATGGTTTTTGCTAGCTTATGCACGCACGATGTTAAATTACAGCAATGTTCCTCCACCTTGAGGAAGCCGATAATCTTTGTTTTGAGCGATGAATCACTCTCTACTAACTAGTATTTTATTTTATGTTTAATTATGCCTACTTACTGAGTCTCAGCAGTCTAACTTAGAGGAATTCAGGATCGAGAAGTTGTTCCATAGTAAAAGGACACTCAAAGGGAAAAGTTTCTATTGGCTTTTGAGTCTCATTTGCGGCATCTCGACGAGCGCGGCGATAATATTTCTGTATCCACTCCCAGTCTTCTAGAAGGCGCTGCAAACTGGGAGTATCTTCTAAGCAATCTTGAATTTTATTTCGGCAATTTGAGATTGTTTTAACCCAACTTTTGGTTTTTCGCTCTGGTTGATATTGGCATTTGAGTAAGTGCATTAAAAGCACCTGTAAATAACTTCCAAGTTCTTTTTGTTCGCTCCGACCCAAAGCCTCTAGTTCCTCTACCAAATGTTCAACATCTAACTCAGCCCAGCGTCCTTTCTTCAGGCACTCAGCTTGTTGCTGTGTCCACACCAGAAAGTCCTGATTGTAGAGTGTCGTTTTACTCATCAACACTTACCCCTCTGTTTTCAGCGGCATTTCTCATATTTTTGCTCAATGTTGACCCACGAATAATCTTACAAAAGTAATCTAGCAATTACTCCTCTTATCAGCATCGTCATCTTGCAGGTTGCGTCGGGCACAGAAACCGCTGATATCTGGGTTTAAGATAAATTCCTTTTTGAGTTGAGGTTCACCATGTACTTGATTAGGCGTGTACCCTAAATTATCGATCCAAGTTACAAATGGTTTTACGTATGGCTGATTGGCTGTCGATTTATGTCCTTGGTTTTTATGAACAAGTGGAGTGAATGAAGCAGGTAAATGAACAGCCTTATCACCGAAGTAGTAGAAGTGCCGTGACATCAAAACATTTATACCGCCTAAATCTGTTTTTTGATTACTGATGTCATGAACACTCGGTCGCAATACTGGTTGTTCTCCTTGACTGTAATCATAGATGCAATCACCAACACGATACTCAAATATTTCGCTGTTCCATTTTGGAATTTTGTGAGGACTATAAATTCGGCAAAACTCGTCGTATTTTCGCAATGTCATTTTGTCCGTTACCTGCATTGCATATACAATGCAATCGGTAATATTCCCAATTGGTGACTGTGTAGAACCAAGTCCTACAATCCAATCTCCAATATTTGCGGCTCGTCGGATAACAGGCTTGCAAATTGCGAGAGTGCAAAGTTCCCAGAATGGGTTAGGAGCCGCGCCATCATCATAACGTAGGCAGTAAGAGAAGAGTCTCATCAGTACAAATTTACTAAAGTATCTAACTACTACACTATGGCGCACACTGCGGTTAGATACGTTTATTTATGTATTTTTTGTTACTGGAAATTTGTAAATAATCAAGAGTGAAGAATCAAAATATGAATCCTTCACTCTACCTCATTCTATATTTCTAAGATTCTCTTCCCGATGCCCAGGTATCACGCCATTTTACAGTACCTTCTTTCGCAATCACCCAGCGGCGATTTACGAGATTTTCGCGCAGAGGCGATCGCCCTTCCCGCCACATGGCATATTTATAAGCAATTAGCTTACCAGCACTTTCATCAAAGGGAATCTCGGCAAACCAAGTATTGGTGTTGATGTACTCTAGGGGATAGGCTTTGCTGATATCCCAGTTACCTAACTCTGGGCAATCTCCTGTCACCACAATGATTTCACCAGGTTGGGTCTCTACGCCATTGAGTTGGACGCGGACAATTGTTTGTGCTTTTATCCGTTCGCCAACGTGGCTGAAAACAATCACTCCCCGTTCTTCTAGTACTAGGTCATAAATCTTGCCATCTTTCACCTCATACTTGTTGCGAGTCACCACGCAGGTATGTTCGCCATCGGGTAATTCTGTTTCTACTTCTGGGAGAGTAACTTCTCCTCCCCGGTTTAAAGCGACAAAACACGCAGAGTCACGATAGCGGCGTACATAGCAGTAAACATCCGGTGTTAAGTATTTTTGCCAGTGGCTACCCATTGACACGGCTGGATTCAGTCGTCGTAAGCCAGACAGCAGTCTAATGCAACGATAAATCTCACTCTCAGTATCCCAATTTTCCATCATTGGGCGGTTGTACGGGTCGTTACCGCCATCAGTGTCGTTATGCAGATACTGTTCTGTGCCGTAATATATGCAGGGAATGCCGCGACAGGTCATAATTAAAGCGATCGCAACCTTCAGCATCGCTGGATCGGGGTTCAGCGATTGGAAACGGCACATATCATGGTTATCAATGAAGGTAACTAGCTCTGTTGCCCCGTTGTAGCAATGATCTTGGTCAAAAATATATTGAATTGTTTGGAATCCCATTTCTGAACCTTGCCCTAGTGCAGCTCGAATTGCCACGCATAACCCAAAGTCCAGAAGTGTCATGCCTGAGTGATTGGCAAATTCCACTGAGCGATCGTCAGTTGGATTACTATAAATCCATTCACCAAAAATGAATACATCTGGTTTGTGATTGCTCATCTCGCCAGTGAATTCTTGCCAAAACCAGATCGGCATATGCTTGACAGTATCCACCCGCAGTGCATCCACACCCCGGTCTAGCCATTGTTTAATTGCTGACTTAATATACTCTCGATATTCAGTATTATTTTCATTAAAGGTTGCTAGACCAGCTAGTTCACAGTTTTGTACTTGCCAATCATCTTCCCAATTTTGCACTTCGCCATAGTGGTGATACCAATGATTGACATCATCATTGAAATCAGCAATTTTGACACCATCATCATACAATTCACCTTTACTACCGCTAGTATCAGGTGTGCTATGGTTGCAGACAATATCCAGCACTAGCTTCATATTGCGCTTGTGCATTTCTGTAATTAACCGATCGAAAGTTGTATTTTTCTCTTCTTGAGTGGCGTTTAAAGAAGGGTTCTCTCCCTCCGCAATGAATCGAGGATTAATCCGTTTAAAGTCTTTTGTCCAATAGCCATGTATTGCTGCATTGCCAACAAATAACTCTTCAACCTGCTCGAACAGAGGAGTTAACCAAAGAGCGGTAACTCCCATATTTTTGAGATAATCTAATTTATCGATAACACCTTGCAAGTCGCCACCCCAGTACTTACCCCAATCTTGTCTAGTTGGATCGTACAGTTCTGAGTTTGCACCTTCGCTATTATCTGGATCGCCATCATAAAAGCGATCGACTACGAGAAAATAAATTGTTTCCTGACGAAATTCAATATCTCTGGTGTAAAGGAACTCTAGAGCAATCTCAATATCTAACTGCGGTTCTTGTATAAGAGCTTCTACATTTTCCTTTGCAGGATCTACTTTATATTGATCTGGTGAAAACTGGGATGGTGGGGTTTGTACCATAAAAAACTCAAAATTTCATCTAATTCACACTTGCAGAACCAACACTACAACGTTTCAAGTATTGTGTGTCACTACAAACTTCGGTATTGTGACATCCTGCCTACGGTGTAGGTATCTATCGCTAGCTAGTTTATAATTCTATCGGTAGATATAATTCATCTGCTAGAGGATAAAAATAAAGGAATATAGCAGTTATTAATGATAATTGCTGGGTTACAAAAATTTACAATATTTAATTAAATTGACTTGCGGTAAATATTGAGCCTAGCTCGTGTTTAAGTGTATATTCGACAACAGATTTTAGAAAACCTCAACTCCTGGGAAATTAGTTGTCAATGAAGTTTTGTTACACCTGAGCAATACTGAGTAAACCACGTATAAGCCAACTTTTTCTCTAGAAGATTCGCTCCATTGGTAAACTGACCATTGTCACTTTCAATCTGTTATTACTATCAAGGAATTAATTTAGGTAGCAATTATGACCAAGTATGACAAGGTTTTTAACTCACCAAAGACATCAGAGGAATCACTAAGTCCAGAGGAAGCAGTGGCGGCGATCGCAACTGTGACTGCGATCGCTGATTCATTTATTGAAGAGGTAGATGCAGAAAGTTTAGCGGGTATCCTCTGGGAATTCGAGGTTTTCGAGGAATACTCAGAAGATGAAATTGCAGAAATAGTTGATAGACTCATCTCCATTGCCGAAGAAGAGGGAATTGGGCCCCTGTTTAATGCCGCCAAAGTATCTCTCTCAGATGAATTAGTGCTAGATGGTTTTGCTGCTGGGGTAATAGTGCTTTTAGACGATGACCTCGCCATCCCCAAACCAAAACAAGCCTACCTGAAAAAGCTACAAGCAGCTTTAGAACTTGAGGATGAAGAAGCAGAGGAAATCATCAAGGAGGTAATTGCAGCCTTTAAAGAAGCAGAAGAGGAAGAATATGCAGACGATGATGATGATGAAACAGTGGTCATCGAAGATTTTAGCGAACAGACCTATCAATCCCCTTTAGGTAATTTTACCGTGCCAATTCCGGTTGATCCGCAGCAGGGCGGTAGAATTCAAAGCCAGGAAGGAGTAGTTGGCTTTTCTGATGACATCGGTACTTTACTGAGAATCGATTATTATCCTTTCCCCCTAGAACAGTTAGAGGAATTGGAGTCTGTTGGACAAGAAGAATATTTACAAACAATTTTAGTAGATAAGTATGTACCTCAAGCGATTTTTGCCAATGTACCAGATGCTTCTGTGGAATATACTGAATATCTGGAAAATACTTTGCGAGGTGCTTACTACGTATTAATTGATATGCCCAAAGGTTCCACAATTTCTAAGCAAGAAAATAATGGAACTGCGATCAGATTAGATGCGTACCGGGGTTTGCTCACCTTTATCAGTGGTGAATTTTTGTATATAGTTAGTAGTCAGCACAGCTTTATCAACGGCGAAACTCCTGATTCTGTTGAGGAAGAGGCTGAAGACATCAAAGAAAGTATTTTAGAGTTTGTTGAGACTATAGAGTTCACTTAGTACAGTATTTCATTCATTTGTAGCGAAGTAAATTTGGGAAGATTTTGCGATACCAATGCATCGGCTTGCATTAGATACAGCAGAATTCAGAAATTCAGAAGTCAGAATGGGCTGCGCCCCGCTGCGCTAACAGAAGTCAAACAGGCTTTGTACCTGACTTTGAGACTTAGTATGTGTACTTCACTAAGCTAATCGTCATTCATTTTTCTAGAATGATTCGCTTGTAGTAAGGGCTTCAGCCCTGCTTTTATGCAACTTAAATGCCGATTAGCTTAACTTGAAATCCACTGTATGTGCTGAAAAAGAATGGAGGGACGTAGCACTGCTACGTCTCTACAAGGGTTCATGATAACGCATATTTAATTTCACCAGAGTATATTCGCCCTGGCTTCGCTTATGTGATGTACATTTGGAAAGGGCAATGTCTGACGACAAGTTCGGAGAAGACAACAAGTCTCCGGCTCTGCACTGGGTGTCTACGCTAATAATTTTTCATGACAATAACCCTGCTAAACAATCGCTATCAAGTTATCCAGGTAATCGGCGCTGGTGGGTTTGGCGAAACCTTTCTAGCAGAAGATGTCCATATGCCTTCTCGCCGTCGCTGTGTAATCAAGCAACTAAAACCAATAACCAATAATGACCCGCAAACCTACCAACTTATCCAACAACGGTTTGAACGGGAAGCCGCAACCTTGGAGTATTTGGGTGAAAGTAGTCACCAAATTCCCAAACTCTACGCCTACTTTTCTGAAAACGGGCAGTTTTACCTCGTCCAAGAATGGATTCACGGTCAAACCCTGACAAAAATTGTCGAAGCCAAAGGATTTGAGAGTGAAACTGCTGTTCGGCAAATTCTCTTGAGTCTGCTTTCAGTTTTAGATTATGTCCATAGCAAAGGCATTATTCACCGGGATATCAAGCCAGATAACATTATTCTGCGTTCTGTTGATAACGAGCCAGTTTTGATTGATTTTGGTGCAGTCAAAGAAACAATCCGTTCAGTGGTGAATTCTCCAGGATACCCCACGCGATCGCTTGTTATTGGTACGCCGGGATATATGCCTAGCGAACAAGCCGTTGGCCGCCCAGTTTACGCCACTGATATCTACAGCTTAGGTTTAACGGCAATTTATCTGCTGACTGGCAAACACCCGCAAGAACTAGTAACCGATTTAAAAACTGGGGAAATACTTTGGCAGCAGCACGCCCCTACCGTTTCTTCTCAATTGGCAGCAGTACTCAATCAGGCAATTAAGCCTCATGCTGGCGATCGCTACACTACTGCCAGTAAAATGCTATATGCCTTGCAGTCTGCTACTAATATACCTCCTGAGTTAACTACAAATACTCCCACAGTTAGTTTTTCTCCCAATGCATCGACTCGACAAACTCAGCCATTATATTCTCCGCAAAACAATTCTGCGATTCCAGGTTCTTCCAATCCTGGAAACTGGCAAAAATCTGCTGTGATTATTGGTAGTTTGCTCATAGGTGGGTTGATTGGTGCAGTAGCAATTCCTAGCATCATTCGTCAGCAACAACCAGAAACAAACATTGCCACAAGTTCCACGCCATCGCCAGAATCTTTTCCCGCTCCTGCATCTACTGAACCGCCTGTTTCCTCCCAAACTTCTCCAGTTCCAGTTATCCCTAGCTCACCACCACGACAGCGGCCAACCTCTAATCCCCCAGTTATACCCATACCACAGCCAGAAAAAGAGCCTATAACTTCAGAGACTCCAGCACCGATAGTAGTATCTACACCACAACCAGAACCAGAGAATGAGGCAAGTTCAGTTCCCACACCAGAAGCGCGTTCCACACCACAAAACAAGCCGCGCAGTAAATTAGCTGCCACTGCCAGCAGACAAAGCGTTCCCGCATTTCCAACAGGTACAACAAGAAACATTGTAGAAGCTACCCTCGGCAAACCAAATCAAGATTTAAGAGGCGCATGGGGCAACACTCGTGCTGTCGTTTACAAACTTGTACCAAACAAAATTGACCTTGGCTACTTATTCGATCGTAATTCTAAAAGGCTGCGTCAAACTGAGGTATCTTTTGCCCAGTCGGTAGACCTAGAAGTAATGGAAACTACCTTAAATGGAATGTTAGCAGGGCAAGCCACTGAAGAAATTCAGCAGGGACTAAAACAGGTACAACAGCGCCAATCGGATAATTTTAGTTTTAAAAATGGCTCAGTCAAGGGTCAGATTATCCGCCAAGAATGTAATTTTATTTACATCAGCATTTGGGATGCAGATTTACATGATTTTGTAAATCCATCTACAGCCAAACAGTGTTAATTTTCTGGCAAACACCATTCTCAAAAGTTAGATTTTTGTATCTTACAAGACAGACTCAGTATTCAACATCGTGATTTAAAAACTGGCTTTATTTGGCTACAATCAAGATAATTTCAGTCTTCCCAAATACAAAAACCCAATTTTTAGAATTAGTGTATTTGTTTTCTAGATTTTGCAACTAAACCTATGAAAACCTGTCTTTCCCATGCCTAATTCCCCATACGCATTCTCAAACTGAGTTTCAAATTCTTAATCTTCATAAAGTTATAAATACCATTATTAAGTTTTTAATAATACTTGTCTCAGCTTCTACATTCATGTCGTAAAGTTCGATTGGAATTGTGTAATCTGAAGACAGCAAAGCTAAATTATTCAATTGAGGTCTGATGACTCCTACAATCATGCGTCAGCTTTGGTCAGTGGTTGAAACCGCTCAAGCCAAGCTACTTTTACAACTGGATGATGCTACCTTGGTGCAGTGGTTAGTGAAACAAACCGAAACGCAAGTGTTGTTAGATTCTAACGAAACTGATTTTCTTAGCCACTACATTCAATCTCGACTAGCCCTCATACGCGATCTTGCCCATGAACGCCAGTGTTCATGATTGCAAAATCAAGATAAATAGATTGATCGTCAAGCGTTATGACTGTTGACTATTGGCTTTTTGGGACAAATAACCTTCCACTAAGCAGTCAGAGCCTACTACACGCCAACGAACACGTTCTAAAGACAACGCCTCAGTCATGGTAGTAAAACCTAAATCACCCACTGGTGTGGGAGCAATACTACCACCAATGATTTTTGGGGCAATAAATGCTAAAACTTTTTGCACTGCTCCTTGAGCGATCGCACTAGCAGCTAAAGTACCACCACACTCCCACAGCACGCTACAAAAACCTCGTTCATATAAGTATGCCATTGCCTTATCCGGCGTAAGTGATGCTAATTCCACTACCTCCACACCCTGCTTGAGCAACAGTTCTTGAAAATCGGGGTTAGCACCCTTCTGTGTCAACACCAAAGTTGGTGCATCCGCAGTTTGCCACAGATGGGCACTTGTCGGTAAGTTAAGATGGCGACTCATCACCACTCGTAGGGGATTATGTGCCTCCACCTGATGGCTGGTTAAGTAAGGATTATCTTGTCGGACTGTATTACCGCCGACAATTATGGCATCACAAGCCGCCCGCACTAGATGTACTTCGCTGCGGGCTTCTTGACTTGTCACCCAAGCGCTATGACCAGAGGTAGTAGCAATTTTGCCGTCTAAAGTCATGGCATATTTTAAAATTCCCATAGGTCGCTTATAGAGAATGCGATGCACAAAAGCTTCATTTAGCTGACGGCAAGCTTCCTCTTCTACTCCAACCAATACTTCGATTCCCGCTGCCCGTAAACGGGCGATACCACCTCCAGCTACCAGTGGATTGGGATCAACCATACCCACCACTACTTTTGCCACCCCTGCTTCGATCAATCCTTCCGAACAAGGGGGAGTACGCCCATAGTGGTTACAAGGTTCGAGGCTAACATAGATTGTTGCACCACGAGAGCGATCGCCTGCTTCCCTCAAGGCAAACACTTCTGCATGAGGCTCACCTGCGCGAGGATGAAATCCTTCGCCGACAATCTCGCCATCCTTGACAATCACCGCTCCTACTAACGGATTTGGCGAAGTCCGCCCTAAAGCGCGACGAGCCAGTTCCAAACACCGCAGCATCATGCGAGAGTCAAAGTCAGTTCCTACCTTTTGCTTCGGTGGTGAATTCGAGCCAGTTGCTGACTCCACTATTGGTGTATTTTCCTGAGTGTAATTTGGTAAGGATGCATCTGCTTGAGCGACCACTGGGGAATTATCCATAATTTTAGGCAACACTGTAAATATTCTGCACGCGATCGCGCAGCCTCTCCACAAGAGAATCGCGCTTTGCTCCTGATAATTAAACAGTAATATCTAGGCGCTATTATTGGCTCTCTCAACTTACATGAGTCTGTAATATTCATACTTACAGTTCACTGTAGCTTGAATCCATATTGCCAGAGGTTGCCCAAATTCCATAAAAATTTAGGTTACAGGGTACAAAAGATAATTTTTTTACTGTCACCTGTAACCTATTCCCTTCCTAACTCTTGTACAGACACGATTAATCGCATCTCTACTCCTAACTCTTGTACAGATGCGATTAATCGCGTATCTAACTCCCTTTACTATTGCTCCAACAATTTCATCCGCTGCCACCAAAGATTCAGGGGATAATAGACCACAGGTGCCCATAGACTACTCAGAATGGCAGAGGCAAGAGCGACGCGCTGATAATATGTCCAAATATCTGTCACTTTGCGCTCATTGCCGAGCAAAGTTAATTGCAACCCAAAGATAGTTTCTGCTAAAACTGCCAAAACAAAAACAATTACAGCAATCGAAATAAAATCTTCTTCGATAAAACGCTGTTTCTGAAGCAGAGCAGTTAAAGCCCCCACAATACCTAAACTGATGGCATGAGTCGGGCTAGGTGATGTCATCGAATCTTGAAGTAGCCCCAGAACTATACCTGCCAATGCTCCGGCAAACACCGTGCGCTTCACACTCCAAGCTACCACCCAAATTAACAGCCAGTTAGGGCCAATTCCCAACAATTCCATACCTGGGAATCGGGTTGGTAATAATAGTAAACATAATAGTACAGAACTAGCCGTCACGATCCAACCCAACAACTGACGTATACCGGGATGCAAACGAGCAAGCGGCTGGATTCGGAATTTCGATTTTCGCTCTGACGATTTTGGCTTTTTCTGCCTGCTACCACCAAATGCAGGAATCTTCATTTTTCTATGGATTTTTTCAAAGAATTTACTTAGACTTTTGCGGCACTTGATTTGCCGACTCTTGGTTTTCTGGCTTGGGATAAACAGCTACCCAATCGAGAGAGCGGATTGGCGGAAAAAGCTCAATTTTTGCCACTGATGCCGGGAGTTTCTTTAAATCCAGCGACTTAATTCGTCCTACTGCCAAACCAGAGGGAAATTTCTGACTATAAGTAGATGTGGAAACTAAATCTCCTACTTTCACATTTGGAACTTTTTCATAAAACTCCAATACAGCTTCAGCAGAAGAATCTCCTCGCAAAACGCCTTTAGCTGCTGTGCGGCTAATCGATACACCCACTTGACTTTTGAGGTCGCTGATTAACAACACGCGGCTAGTATTAGGAGTTACACTCTCCACCAGACCAACTAATCCGCCTTCTGCCTTGACTACGAAGCCTTCCTGAATCCCCGCATTCGCACCGCGATTCAGCGTAACTTGTTGCCACCACTGGTCAGCACTACGTCCTACCACCCGTGCTGGAATTGGTCGTGATGCCAGCGGCTCTTTTTCCACATAGCCTAATAAATCTTGTAACTTTGTCTTTTGACTTTCCAAATCTACTATACGGGTTTGCAATTCCATCATCCGGGCATCTCTGAGACGTTCTTCTGGAGTTGGCCCTGACTGCAACATCTCTAATGGACGAGTAATTGCCTGGTATGTCTCAAGCACTAGTTCACCTTGAGTCTGCCGCAATATCCAAGCACTACCAAGTACTAAAGCTAACAACCCAATTTGCAACCCTTTACGATCCCACCAACGCCGTATTGTCACCATATATACCTGTATGTATTTATATAAATTAAGTTCTACTTGGATTCTATTTATATAGAACCCAAATAGAACTCAAATAGAACTCAATTCTGATATTTTTTTGCTACATATTGCGAGAGCTTTCGGTAACAACTCGTTCCAACTGTTTAAAGTTTTCTAACACACGACCTGTTCCCAGCACAACACAGCTCAAAGGATCGGCAGCAATGTGGGTAATAATCCCTGTTTCATGGCTAATGAGGGTATCTATGCCTTTGAGCAAAGCACCGCCACCAGCTAACATAATACCTCTGTCAATAATATCTGCTGCCAGTTCTGGCGGTGTGCGTTCCAATGTCCGCTTCACAGCTTCGATGATTACTGATAGAGGTTCCAACATGCTTTCACGGATTTCTGGGGCTTTGATGGTTACAGTTCGCGGTAAACCAGAAAGCAGGTGTAAGCCTCGGACTTCCATCATCGCGTCATTATCATCATTAGTCGGATAGGCAGAACCAAGCCGAATCTTGATTTCCTCGGCAGTACGTTCACCAATGACTAAGTTATGAACTTTCTTAATATACTGAACGATCGCATCAGTCAGTTCATCTCCAGCAATGCGTACTGATTCGCTAATCACCGTACCTTGAAGACTCAGCACTGCAACTTCTGTTGTGCCACCACCAATATCGATGATCATGTTGCCTGTAGCTTCGGCAACAGGTAGTCCTGCACCAATGGCCGCAGCTACAGGCTCATCAATTAAATAGACTTTTCTGGCTCCTGCTTGGTGAGCTGCATCCATCACTGCTCGCCTTTCTACTCCTGTAACGCCACTAGGAATACCAATGACGATTCGGGGTAGGATTAAAGACTTACCTTCATTTACACGCTGAATAAAGCTTTTCAGCATTAGCTCGGCAATCTCAAAGTCAGCGATTACACCATCCCGCAAAGGACGGAGAGCAATCACATTTCCCGGTGTGCGACCGAGCATTTTTTTGGCTTCTTCTCCTACTGCTAGTGCAACCTTTTCGTTGACATCGATAGCAACTACAGAAGGTTCTTGTAGTACAATACCTTTACCAGATACATAAACCAGGGTGTTCGCGGTACCAAGGTCGATACCCATATCCCATGAAGTGCGAAAGTTCCTAAAAATACCCACGCGTCTGTAAGCCCCCTATGTGCGATACTTTTTGACTACAACGGTAATAGTTAATTGTGCCGGATTTGATAAAGTTCTTATCCTGAGTTGAGTCAACTTGACTATATTTTTATATGATTCCCAGGAATATTTAGTATGTCTCAAGCCCCGTACTTTTTGATATTCTCTGGTTAGATTAGTATATCCGTATATTTTTATGTGTTTCTCCAAATAGTGTGTATAAATTTTCAAGTCAATTATATTGTTAACTGTTTAACACAATATTTTCAAGTCTTTCACAATTCGCTATGATGAAAGTCGAAATTGCTAAGTACGTTTGTACTGAAAGGTAACGCACATGAGTATTAATATTGTCACTCTTGTTGGTCGTGTAGGTGGCGACCCTGATATAAAATATTTTGAATCCGGTAGTGTGAAGTGTAGATTGACACTCGCGGTAAAAAGGCGATCGCGCAACAGCGATGAACCTGACTGGTTCACGCTGGAGTTATGGGATAAGACGGCTGAAGTGGCAGGTAATTATGTCCGTAAGGGAAGCTTGATCGGCATAAAAGGTTCCTTAAAGTTTGACACATGGAGCGATCGCCAAACAGGAGCAAACCGTTCTACACCAATTATTAGAGTAGATCAACTGGAATTATTAGGCTCTAAACGAGATGGAGAAGGCGGTACAGGAGATATGTCTTCAGAACATTTTTAATTGGGCATCCCTTCTCTGCGAGACGCTACGCGTAGCTTGCTTCCCTGGAGGGGTACGGCTCCGCTCAGGGCAAGTGGGCATTGATTATCAGTCCTTTGCCCTCACAAATTACAAAGGACAAAGGACAAATGACAAATGACTAATAACTAATTTGCAGCGTCACCGATGCTTCTACTTGCTGTTCACCACCAACAATCGGGGTGGAAGCATCAGCTGATTTCGCAGCCTCAGCCCGTAAAAACATTGGTGGTGGTGGAGGCGCACTGGCATTATTAACTTGAATGCTGACTATTTCTTTGGATTTAAAACCCAAGGCACTGAAAACTGCATCAGCTTGCTGCCGCGCGTCTTGAGTAGCTTCTTTTAATGCTTGCTTTTGAGCAGCTCGCGATCGCTTCATCATTCGCAACAAAACTAATGCCGTTAATTTGTGTTGCACCGGCTTTGACTGCATCATCTAATAATGTCCCAGCTTGCTCAACAGGAATACTAAAACTCACAGTGTTAGTGGCAGCATAGCCTGTAATCCGCTGCACATTATTGGTGTAGCTGTAAACCGGGTTGAGACGGACACCAGTAGTTTGTAATTTTTCAACATTTTTGCTCTTGAGAAACGCAACCACCGCCGATGACCTCTGAGCGGCTTCTTGCTGTACCTCTTGGGCTGTTTTCCCTTGAATCTCCACTCCTAAACTGACTTCTGCCAGAGTTGTCGGAATTGTTTCCACTCCGCGACCACTGACACTCAGGGTTCGCCACAATTTATCTTTTTCTTGTGCGAATGCAGGTAGTACAAAAGTTGCACATACAAGCATTGCTAAAGGCAGTATTTTCCACAGGTTTCCAGATGGAAATTGAGAACCGGGTAAGGCGGCTCTAGTCATCATATTTGCACTCCTCAAAGTATCCACAGATGTTTTGAATAAAGGTATGTAGCAATCTTCTAGTGGTCGTTGAGAGACAACAGCCACCATCAGTTTTTCACAACTCAAGTGCGATCGCTAGATCCGATTTGTATGTTCTTACTTTGACACTGCGATCGTCAAAAGCTGAAATGGTTACATTTTTTGAAACTAAAAAAATTACATCAATACTGCACAGCGTCAATGAAACGTTGACGCTGTATTCATTTTGAATTCGGACTGCTTCACCATAGGATGTTTTTCAGAAACGCGTCAGAATCAAAGAGAAGGATTTTCAGAGAACCTAATGCATTTGTTAGATCCAATCAACTTCTCTTTTCCTCTGCTGGCTAGCGCAATAGAAGCCGCAGACAGTTCAATGGTAGTCGAAGCAGTACTACTAAGCTTAGTAGTCGTTTATCTCGCCAGCAAAGTTGGTGGAGAATTATCAAACCAAGTGGGTTTGCCGCCTGTTTTAGGTGAACTCGTTGGTGGTGTAGTAGTTGGCATATCTGTTTTCCACCTTTTAGTGTTTCCTGAAGGCGGCACAGACAGTTCTAACTCTTTGATTATGTCCTTCCTTCAAACTACTGCTGGTTTAACGCCTGAAGCCGCTCCAGCAGTGTTTGCAGCTCAGTCCGAGGTCATTTCCGTTCTGGCAGAATTGGGTGTGATCATTCTGCTGTTTGAAATCGGCTTGGAGTCGAATTTAAAAGACTTAATGGCAGTTGGTATTCAAGCCACCGTCGTAGCAATAGTGGGGGTAGTAGTACCCTTTACAGCTGGTACTGTCGGACTGATGACTTTATTTGGTATTAGTGCTGTACCCGCAATTTTTGCAGGGGCGGCTTTGACTGCCACTAGTATTGGTATTACTTCCAAGGTGCTGTCAGAACTGGGGCGACTCAATTCTAGAGAAGGGCAGATTATTTTGGGTGCTGCTGTAATTGATGATGTACTAGGCATCATCGTTTTAGCGGTAGTTGCCAGTTTAGCTAAAGACGGCGTGGTGGATGTCAGCAAAGTCATTTATTTGATTATCAGCGCCACTGGTTTTATTTTGGGAGCAATCCTACTAGGCAATGTTTTCAATAAGTCCTTTGTAGCGATCGCCGATAAACTCAAGACACGCGGTGGATTAGTAATCCCAGCATTCATTTTCGCTTTTGCTATGGCATACCTTGCTGCCGTCATCCACTTAGAAGCAATTCTGGGAGCTTTTGCAGCTGGTTTAGTCTTAGAAGAGACAGATAAGCGTAAAGAACTGCAAAGGCAAGTCTGTCCCATTGCCGATATGTTGGTGCCAATTTTCTTTGTGACTGTTGGCGCAAAAACCGATTTAGGAGTGTTAAACCCAGCAATTCCCGACAATCGGGAAGGGCTAATTATGGCAACTTTCCTGATCATAGTAGCCATTCTCGGTAAAGTTATCACAGGCTTAAGCGTGTTTGGTCAACCGGAAATCAACCGTTTAGCGATCGGTGTGGGGATGATTCCTAGAGGCGAGGTTGGGTTAGTGTTTGCTGGTGTTGGCGCTGCCAGTGGCGCTCTCTCGAAACCATTAGGAGCAGCAATTATCATGATGGTTATCTTGACAACCTTTTTAGCTCCTCCATTGTTACGATTTGTGTTTCCAGATCCAAAAACTGTGGACGGAAGCTCAGAGCAACTAATTTTAGACGGTTCCTCTGGGACTTCGTTGGTAATTGAACCACCATCATCGAGGGTGCCAGCATCAAATGACAGCGGCAATTTGGGAGTAACTCCAGATTCTGGCGATCGCTAATTATTAAGAATGGGGCATTGGGCATTGAGCATTGAGCATTGGGAAGAGAGGAAGAAACTTGTTCAATATAATCTCCCCTGCCCCCCTGCCCCCCTGCTCCCCTGCCCCTCTGCTCCTCTGCCCCCCTACTCCAATTACGCAGTGGAAACTTCTATCCTCAAATCTCCGTCCCGTGTGATTGTAGAATAATCATTTGTTTATATATTTCTACCAGCCTTCAGAATGTACTTAATTTCNNNTCTCCCTCGGCTTGTGAGCCTTTATCTGAATATTTTCCAGATAATCGGGGAGTAACACCCATAAATCTTGCTAGATCGTTTGACAGTAATGGGAATTATTTACTCAGTGCATCGATGGCAACAAAGAACAAACACTTATCAGTAAACAGCTATCAATTATCAGTTTTCTAGCTTTATTGGGAGTCAGAGTTCTCCACCTGTAAAGGTGGAAGGTTTCGCATGGGGATTTAAACTTAATTTGAAACCCGATAAATGATTTAAGTGTGTCTAAATATCGGCTTAAAAATCAAACAAGGGATTCAGAGGTCAAGTTTAGGTGGTGATGGTGTGATGATGATTTACCAATGAGTTGAGATATTGACGGCTCCCATGAATGTGAATTAGGAGAAAGGACTGTGAAATTACACTGGTTACTACCCAGCACTATTGGAACTATCTTCATGCTATCGTCGCCAGCAATGGCCGCGAGACTTGAATCTTGGCGCTTTGATGCCAATCAAAACAGGCTGGAAATTAATACTGTCGGAGCAGTTCAACCCCAAGCACAACTAATTTTCAACCCAACTCGGCTGGTAATTGATTTGCCGGGAACTACATTTGGTCGTCCGCAGTTAACCCAACAGGTGGGTGGTGGAATTCGCTCAATCCGTGTTGGACAGTTTGATGTAGATACAACACGCATAGTTGTCGAACTGACTCCTGGTTACAGTTTAGACCCCAAAGGAGTGAAATTTGTTGGTACAACTGGCGATCGCTGGACAGTGCAATTACCTACGCCAGAAGTTGAAAAAGTAGCTGCTTCTCCTAGAAATGCTTACAGCGTAGTTACCCCAAACTCGGAACCTAAACCTAGTATTTCAAGGGTTGTCAGTACTACACGAGGAGCGACTCAAATTGAGAGCTTACAGGTAACAGGTGATGGGTTATTCATTCGTACCAGTGGTGGTAATACTCCGACTCAGGTAATTCGCAGCCGCGATCGCGCTACCATCTTCGTCGATATCTCTGGTGCATCTTTATCACCAAGTCTGACGCAGCAGAGTAATAATATAGCCGTTAACAAACATGGTATTAGCCGCGTCGAATTCACCTCATTGCAAACCCAACCTCCTGGTGTCCGCCTAACTTTGCGGGTAGATAAAAATAGCCCAGATTGGCGAGCAAGTAATAGTAACGATGGTGGTTTGATAATTCTACCTAGTCGCGTTGTCACATTGCCTGGAAGTAATAATTCGGACAATCAGTCAGAAGCCGTTTCCTTACCCAATAGACCATCTGCCAATAACTCGGTAGCAACAATTGAATCTGTACAACTTGCCGATAATGGCAAACAATTGCTAATTAGAGGCAACCAACCTTTATCTGCTACGGGAACCTGGGATAGATCCTTAGGTATTTTCCGCGTCACAATTAATAATGCCAAGTTAGCTCCCAGAGTTATAGGGCCTACTTTTGCTCCCAATAGCCCCATTCTTCGGGTACGTCTGCAACCTCAAACATCCACCAATACAGTGGTTGTTTTAGTTCAACCAGCAGGAGGAGTGCAGCTTGGGCAACCCCAGCAAATTGGCGACCAGCTTTTGGCTCTACCAATACAAGGTTCTCGGCGAATTGTCTCCCTCCCCGGAAGACCACCCTTTGCTTTACCTGGGCTACCACCGCCAAACCGCGGAGCCATTCCCAGACCCAAACAATCCAAATCCCCAGCCCCTAACACAACCACAACGCCGAGTTACCAATGGGCGAGTGGTAGTCCTTATTGACCCCGGACATGGCGGTAAAGACCCTGGAGCTGTAGGTCTTGGTGGACTACGCGAAAAGGATGTTATTTTGCCCATTAGCAAAAGAATAGCTCAGGTATTGCAGCAAAATGGCGTACAGGTAGTTATGACGAGGGATTCTGACTATTTTGTTACCCTTCCAGGACGAGTGCAATTAGCAGAGCGAGCTAATGCTGATGTGTTTGTTAGTATTCATGCTAATGCAGTCGGCCCAGGTCGTTCGGATGTCAGTGGCTTAGAAACGTATTATTACGATAGTGGTTTGGGTTTGGCTCGCACTGTCCATAACAGTATTCTCCAAGGTGTAAATGTCAGAGATAGGGGAACGCGGCGAGCCAGATTTTTTGTCCTCAGAAAAAGTTCTATGCCTTCGATTCTGGTAGAAACAGGTTATTTGACTAGGTCGAGAGGATAACGCTAAACTCAGAAACTCAGCTTACCAAAATCAAATGGCAGAAGCGATCGCTCGTGGCATTCTTCAGTATCTAAAGAGAAGATAAGTAATTTAGTCTAAATTTCTAAATTGTTGAGTAAGTACATCTCATCTTTACCATTTTTATCCAATTTAGTAGTAAAACAATTTAAGTATTCTTGCGGCGGGATAAGAGTAGCTTCTTTGTTATTGTCATTTGATACTTTGCAAGTCAACAAAGTTTGGATTTTAGACTTTCCTGCGGAACGCTACGCGTAGCTTGCTTCCCCGGAGGGTACAGCTACGCTCAGTCGAACGATTTTGGATTTGTATCACCTACAACAGGTGTTAGTGTAGCAAGACCCTAGTACAACACGGCGTAAATCAACCACCTATTCCAAATCAACGAAACTCTTACGCTGTATTCATTTTGAATTTTGTTAGCGCAGCGTAAAGCCTTCTCTTTCAGAGACGCTAACGCGAACGGCATGGCTTGTCTGCGACACGCTGCGCGAACGCTTAGAGCGAGTCCGCGTACCCTTACAGGGAAGCAAGCTACGCTTTTAGCGTCTCGTAGAGAGCGTCATTTTGAATTTTGAATTCCGCCTTGCGGTACTAGTCTGGCAGAAAACTAAAATCGGGAATCTAAAATCTAAAATTGGCAGTCAAATTTATCTAGGCTAATGGCATGGCAAAATCAGAGGAGCGTGCTATATTTTACGCCATTAGCTGTGTCTTAATAACAGCGCCAAACTCAAGTGTGCGCGGTGACGGTGTGAGGATTTGCCAATATGTTGAGATGTTGACGGCTCCCATAAATGTGAATCAGGAGAAAAGACTGTGAAATTACGCTGGTTACTATCCAGTACTATTGGAACCATCTTCATGCTATCGTGTCAAGCAATGGCCGCGAGACTTGAATCTTGGCGTTTTGATGCCAATCAAAACAAGCTGGAAATTAATACTCAAGGGGATGTTCAACCCCAAGCACAATTAATTTTTAACCCGACTCGACTAGTAATTGATTTACCAGGAACCACATTTGGCCGCCCGCAGCTAACCCAACAAGTGGGCGGTGCAATTCGTTCTATTCGTGTTGGGCAGTTTGACGAACAAACAACGCGCATAGTGGTTGAACTGACTCCTGGTTATAGTTTAGACCCCAAGAGAGTGCAATTTGTGGGTACAACTGGCGATCGCTGGACAGTGCAATTACCTACGCCAGAAGCCGACAATGTACCGACAAGAAACACTGAGGGGCAACCAGAACAAGCTATAGCTACTGATACTTCACCCAGAACATCTACACAAACATTCTCCCCAAGGAATATTTACAATGTGGTGACAAGCGGTTCTGTAAATCCACTGAACAACAGACCACTGAACAACAGAATGGTTGTCGCCAAAGTTACTCAAATTGAG
Source organism: Nostoc sp. GT001 (assembly GCF_030382115.1). Lineage (NCBI taxonomy): Bacteria > Bacillati > Cyanobacteriota > Cyanophyceae > Nostocales > Nostocaceae > Nostoc > Nostoc sp. GT001. Next base: position 5,862,574 of record NZ_JAUDRJ010000003.1, on the reverse strand, counting down.
AACTTACAAGTCACTGGTGATGGTTTTTTTGTCCGTACCAATGGTGGTAATCCTCAGATTCAGATAAATCGTAGCAACGATCAGAAGGCAATTAACATCGACATTGCTGGCGCAACTCTATCACCAAGTTTAGAGCAGCGAGATTTATCGATTAATCGCTATGGTGTTAGCCGTATCCAGTTCACCCAGCTGCAAACCAGCCCATCTGTTGTTCGCCTGACTTTACAAGTGGATGAAAATAGTCCAAATTGGCGAGCAACCACTAGTAGTGTTGGTGGTTTTGTGGTTCTGCCCAGTCGTGGAGTTGCCCAACTGCCTGGAAGTAACAGTCCACGTCCTATAGCACCAAGTAACACACCTGCTAACATTCAGTCTGTGCAACTGGCTAATAATGGTACACAACTGCTGATTCGAGCCGACCAAACTTTATCTGCTACAGGAGGCTGGGATAGAACCTCTGGTCTGTTCCGCATCACTATCAACAATGCTAAGTTAGCTCCCAAAGTCACAGGCCCGACTTTTAATCCTAATAGCCCGATTTTACGGGTACGCCTGCAACCACAAGAATCCAACACTGTCACCGTCTTGGTTCAACCAGCAGCCGGAGTACAAATTGGGGAACTCAATCAGGTGGGCGACCAGCTTTTAGCTTTAGAATTACGACGCTCTAGTAGCAGCATCACACCGCCCATTGCTTTACCTCCCCTGCCATTACCAGACCAAGGTCAATTACCAAATCCCATAGATAATCCCCGTCCAATCTCCCAGTCACAGCCACGCCCCTCAACTCCCAGAGGGAAATTGCTAGTTGTTATTGACCCAGGACATGGTGGAAAAGACTCAGGTGCCCCTGGTTTGGGGGGACTTTTAGAAAAGGATGTAATTCTGCCTATTGGGAAAAGGGTAGGAGCAATTTTAGAGCAAAATGGTGTACAAGCTGTACTCACGCGGGATGCCGACTTTTTTGTAGAACTTCAAGGACGGGTAGATATTGCCAAGCGAGTTAACGCGACTCTGTTTGTCAGCATTCACGCTAATTCCGTTGATAATCGCCCTGATGTCAATGGCTTAGAAGTTTATTATTACGAGAGCGGTTATGGTCTGGCTGAAGTCGTTCGTAAAACCATTCTCCAGGATATCGGTACTATTAAAGATCGGGGAACCCGCAAAGCCAGATTCTATGTTCTTAGGAAAAGCTCCATGCCTTCGATTTTGGTAGAAACAGGCTATATGAGTGGTTACGAGGATAATCCCAGATTGGGAACACCAGAATATCAAAATCGGATGGCAGAAGCGATCGCTCGTGGCATTCTAAAATACTTACAGCAGAGGTAATATAGTACAAATTACTAATTAAAGAGGTGGTATTTAAACTTCTTTGACGCGCAGAATTTAGTGGTCAATTTGGAGATTGTCTGCTAAATTCTGTATTTTAAATCCCAAAACCTAAATATATATCTGCCTGTGTATTCATCTTCCATTTTTGAAGGGAATCTTGACGATTTTTCCGAGCGAGAACCCCAACGTGCCCCAATTGGCATCTTTGATAGTGGTGTGGGTGGGCTGACAGTACTGCGACAAATATATCGACAACTCCCCAATGAATCAATTGTTTACTTTGGGGATACAGCTAGACTTCCTTACGGAATTCGTTCACAAGCAGAAATTTTACGATTTACACGTGAAATTATTACCTGGCTACAACAGCAGCAGGTAAAAATGGTAATCATGGCTTGCAACACCAGTTCTGCTTTAGCCCTAGAAACTGTGCGTCAAGAATTCAGCATACCTATTTTGGGAGTAATCCTACCGGGTGCAAAAGCTGCGGTGCAGCAAGGAAAGCGAATTGGTGTAATTGCCACTCCAGCTACAGCTAAGAGTAATGCTTATAAGCACGCTATTCTTGAAATTGCTCCTGATGTCCAAGTCTGGCAAGTTGGATGTCCAGAGTTTGTACCACTGATTGAGCAAAACCGCATTCACGATCCTTACACTGCCGAAGTAGCACGAGCCTACCTAGAGCCTTTATTAGAGCAGGAAATTGACACCCTAGTTCACGGCTGTACTCATTATCCCCACCTTACACCAGTACTGCGATCGCTCCTCCCCTCTCAAATTCAGTTGGTCGATCCGGCTGTTCATGTTGTGGCAGCTTGTGCGCAAGAACTAGACTTACTAGGCTTAAAAAATACTCATCTACCATTACCAACTCGCTTCGCCGTCAGCGGTTGTCCGCAACAGTTTTCCCAGTCAGGAGTGCAGTGGCTAGGATATACCCCAATGGTTGAAGAGGTTTCCTTCACTGATATCGCTATTTCCCAACTCCAATAAAACTAATTAGTCCCTAGTCCTTAGTCATTCGTCATTTATCGAAACAAATGACGAATGAACTAAGGACAAATGACAAATAACTATTGACTATTAACCGATATCTCCTGCTTGTGTTTTCCTTCGGTAGATGAAGGGAAACTTGTAGGAACAGTCTTTGTACCCGTTCGCTTCGCCAGTGCCAATAACAGGTAGACTGTGAACAAATATCCAGAGGCTAAAATAAAAATCATCATAGGTATACTTCCGTAAATCATTGTTCTACTAGCACCCTTCTAAACGAATATAAAATTCCATAAAATTAGTAGAACCTCAGCCAAACAAGTGCATTCTTGATGACTGTAGTTTCCTATGGTAAAATTACCTATAGAGATAAAATCCTCTACGGACAAAGAATTTATGAGCTAATGCGACTTCTTGCAGACCATAGATCCCACAGCAGTTAGCTTGCCGTTTAGCAATCTAAAACTACGATTCTCAGCGGTCTACCCGATCTGCTTTATTTTTGCTCAAACTGCTGTGAAAAGAGCAATGCTTGCGCTCTACGTGCGCGGAGTACGTAGAGCGGCTTCCCATAGGAATATGACACAGCTCCAAACCAGGAGTTTTGCCTATCGTAGGAAAAATTAAAGAATTTATTCCCTTAATCTAACCAACGAATACTTATTTTAGAATCACAACACCAGATCAGTAAAATCAACTAGTAGCTAACTTAACTTTTGAGGTGCGAATATCTTACAAAATTTAAAATTCCTATATTTTAGCGTAACACAACGACCCTGAATTTTGAGCTTATTCGGCTGCTAAATTTCAAATTTTTTGAAGAGCTACACCTCAATCTGGATAAATTTATCCTTACCTCTTGGCGACGAATTTAAAACGCTGCATTTTTGTCAATAGGTAATATTGCTTAAATTATCTTTGGAACTGTGGCAAGAAAGGTGAGATGAGAAACTACTTAACACAATTTAATTTGGCATTTATCCCGTGTACTGAGAATTGATGTTTTAAGTTAGTTTAAAGTTTGAATAGCCACAAATTAAGCATAATTACTTATTGACAAAAACCTTGGCAACCTTAATTATCACCCATAGACTCATAAAAATGGGATTACCTTATGAAAACTTTGCGCTGGCACAGGGTTATCTTAAAATGAGTATAGGATATGTAAACTTTCGTAACCTAAGTCAGAGTCCGCCCATCCATGACCCCAGCCACCTCCTTGTTTACCCCTGTGGAAGCAGACCTGCGACTACTAGCAGATAACCTAAAACAGCTAGTTGGAAATCGCCACCCCATTCTGTTTGCAGCAGCCGAACATTTATTCGGAGCTGGGGGAAAGCGTATCAGACCAGCAATTGTCCTGCTAATATCGCGGGCAACAATGTTAGAACAAGACATTACACCGCGTCATCGCCGCCTTGCTGAGATTACAGAAATGATTCACACAGCAAGCTTGGTACATGATGATGTAGTAGATGAATCAGACGTGCGGCGAGGCGTTCCTACCGTTCATAGTTTGTTCGGGAACCGCATTGCCATCTTAGCAGGAGATTTTCTCTTTGCCCAATCGTCCTGGTATTTAGCAAACTTGGACAATTTAGAGGTAGTGAAACTGCTCTCAGAAGTCATTATGGATCTGGCTACTGGGGAGATTCAGCAGGGACTAAATCGTTTTGATGCTGGTATCTCTATTGAAACTTACATTGAGAAGAGTTACTACAAAACAGCTTCATTAATCGCCAACAGTTCTAAAGCTGCTGGGTTACTTAGTGAAGTCTCGCGAGAAACTGTTGAGCATCTGTATAGCTACGGTCGTCATTTTGGTATAGCATTTCAAATTGTTGATGACATTTTAGATTTCACCAGTACAACAGATACTTTGGGTAAACCAGCAGGGTCGGATCTCAAAAGTGGTAATCTAACAGCACCCGTTTTATTTGCTTTGGCGGAAAAACCATCTTTGGAAGTGCTGATTGAACGAGAGTTTGCTCAAGAAGGAGATTTAGAGCAAGCACTAGCACTGATTCAAGATAGTCAAGGTATACAGCAGGCGCGAGAGTTAGCTGCTCACCATGCTAAGTTGGCAATTGAACATCTTACAGTTCTCCCATTTTCAGAATCCCATCAGGCATTGATTAACATAGCTGAGTACACACTGAGTCGCCTTTATTAAATCAGTTATCAGTTCTTAAGTAGAAAGTGGGGATTTAGATGTAGGTGTGTTGTGCCTTCCGTAACGCACCGAAAATCTGAAATATTGTGTTGTACTAACGCTTTAACACACTAAAGCAGTTTTATGTGTAACTCAATCCACTTATTTAGCAGGTAGAAAGTGGGGTTTTTCTTTGGAAGTTCTTAGGGATTTCCAAAAAATAAATTACTACTACTTCTGGGGTGGATAGTGTTCAACTGAACGCTCACTCTAAATACTTGCCCGCTTTTGGTTACTGGCCACCTCACAATAAAGCATGGGATATTTTTTGATGTGAAAGTTCTTAAGTATAAAACTCTGCTTCACCAAGAAACTAAAACTTAAAAACGGAAAAATGTTCACTGATAACTATTTTTTAATCAATTTTAGGTTTCACCGAAAGTTGAGTAAGTCGTATGGTGTAACGGAAGGAAAAAATTTCTTTTTTCACTGATTTAGAAAACTTTTTTAAAGAAATTTGAGATTTAAAAATTTGGATGTGGGATTGTATCTAAAAAATCCCACATCCAAATTTTTTCTATGCAATATCAGGGGGTATTTGTTTAGGCGATCGCTGTTGTCGTAACTGTTTCTGCATAAGTTTTTCTAGTTCAGTGCGCCGAACTTCGACGGTATGAGTGGTCTTACCCGGCGTCTCCAAAAAAACGATACTATCTACGGGTTCTAATGCCACCATTTGGAACAAAATATGGGTGACAGGAGTAATTTTAGCTAGCATTTGAGGGTCAAGCCCAGCAGGGGAAATTAGAGAGACATCCTGTATGGTAGGGAAAGCGTAAATCACACGCTTTTCCAATCCTGGATTAGCACGATTGCTCAACGTAGTTAAAACCCAGCTTGCCTCCGAATTTTGGAGAATATAGTACTGGGAGTAGCGTAATTTTTGAGCGATCGCTCTAAGGGCAGGAGCAATTGCTGCAACAAGATGTGGTGTCATACCATCGCGGGGTGCATTGTCAATCAGCAATTGAATTTGTGCTTCTAAATCCATAATGACTTGTATACGACTCTTGGGTAATGGCAATAACATCTATCAAGTGTGAACAATCCCATCAGAATTGGGAATAATAAAATCAGCCATATCCTCAATATAGGATTGGTCTGCGTTTAGCTTATACGTAAAACCAAACCAGCCAATACCCACAGTCGTACAGGTTGTATTTAAGTAAGTTAGGGTCTTTTGAAAACCGAGACTATGAATTCAGCCGCAACCGCAACTATTCCATCTGCAACTATTCTGGGAGAAAATTCTACAGGCGTGGAGGCGATCTTTCAACTCCTGTCCAAGGAGTTTCAGCAGTCAACTAAAGCTTCGGAACAGAATTGCCACGATGTAGCAAGACGTATTACCACCGAAGTCTACCGGATTTGTCATGAGAGTAAACGTATCCAAGCTTCTGGATCTGTAGAAAGCTCGGCGATGACCCTGGCTCGGCATCGGCTGCAACAGTGTCTCAGGTACTATCAGTTGGGTTCAAATCGGGGCAGGGTCGAATTACACAGTACTCTGAGTGCAATTATTTATCGATATATTAATCCTCCTCAGAAGCAATTGAGCTATCAAGGGCGGCTGACGATAATTGAAGATTTCCTCCAGAGTTTTTATCTAGAGGCGTTGAATGCTTTCCGGCGAGAAAATCAACTTGGTGCTACTTATCGCCCTCAGACGCTCTTGGAATTGTCCGAGTATATGGCATTTACCGAGCGCTACGGCAAGCGACGCATTCCTTTACCAGGTCGTCAGCAACAGCTAATTATCCTGCGGGCACAAACTTTTTCCCAACAGCAGCCTCCAGAAACCAGCGTAGATATAGAACAAGCCGCAGAAGGTAGCAATAATGAAGGTGACGGTTCTTGGGAAGAACCAGCAATTCACCAATTACGCTCCACAATGGCAACACAAGCCGAACCCGAACCCGAAGAAGACACCTTGCGTTCCGTTGTGGTTACGGAATTAATGAATTATCTCGAACAACGACAACAATCTGACTGCGCTGATTATTTTTCTCTCCGCCTCCAAGATTTATCAGCACAGGAAATTGAATCGGTTTTAGGTTTAACTCCTCGTCAGAGAGATTATTTGCAGCAGCGCTTTAAGTATCATTTGATTCGATTCGCCCTGTTGCACCGTTGGGAATTAGTTCACGAGTGGCTGGAAGCTTCTTTGCACACAAACTTGGGCTTAACTCCCCAGCAATGGCAAGTATACACAGCACAGCTGGACAATAAGCAACGGTCTTTATTAGAGTTGAAGCAACAAGGACAAGCTGATGAAAAAATAGCAAAAACTTTGGGGCTATCAATGGCACAACTGCAAAAACGATGGTTTAAGATTCTTGAGCAAGCTTGGGAAATTCGTAACTCATTAGTTTCCGGATCAGGTGCATCTACTCATGAATAGTGACTCAGAATCCTTACAACACCAGTGTCTCGATTGGTTGTTGACAGATAATGTCAAAAATAACGAGCAATCGGTAGAATGTGAGGAAAATGACGGGGTAAAAAACCTCCTCAAGGAAGCCACTGCTTCAAAAAGCAGTGAGCCAAAATTGGGAGGAACGCCCCAGACCTTTCAACTGGGAGAAATTCCTACTGTGCAAGATCGTTTTCAAGCTGTCCTTAAGAATCGGTTACAAATCCAAGCCCAAGAACACCCACCGTTGTTTCCTTGGGAAACGCAATTAATCGAATATCCTGATTTTGTTGATGAGCCTTCCATGACACTCGTTCCTAGCTGGGGATGGATGGTACAACAGTCAAAGTTGACCTTGCCAACCCGCTTACCGGAAAGAGTTTTCCAGCAATTGCTAGAACAATGTCAGGCTTTAGTGACATCTTCAGTGCCATTGGGGGCAAAATTAGTTCAAGTGGTGGAGAACTTTTTTCCCAATGAGTCTCAAGCACTAAATGATATAGCTGGATTGGTGCTAAGAAGCACCTATCGGTCTGCAAGTACTTTGGAGACAATGCCCGCTATTCAGAGCGATTACTCAGATTTACAACCGCGTCAACAGATGGCTTTGTCGTTGCTAGCAGCTAAACAACTGCTGGAAAATCTGACTCTACCAGTTTCAGCAACCAGTCCGGTGGTAGAAAGACAATGGCTAACCAGTGTTGGTGCTTTGAACATCAGAGTAGAATACCAGTCTCTAGGCAAACTTACGAAGTTGCTTGTTCAAGCTGAGTTACCTGTTAAAGGAACTTTGACCCTGCGGGGAAGTGGCACTTTAGCAATGACAACATCTTCAACTTCGGGATACTTAAATGTAGAGTTAGGCTGCGAGCAACTTAACCCAACTTATACCCTGGAAGTTGAATTTCCAGAAATAGACGAACAGTCGTTGTTGTTTGTGATTAATCCCTCGATTTAGGTTAAATTTCCACCGCTAGCACACTATCTCAATCAACGCCGATATATATTAAGAGGATTTTCCTGGTTTTGAAGCTTATCCTATTTTTCAATAAACGGTCATTAGGGTGTCTACGAGAAGCAGTTATTACAAAGACACAGGGACACGGGAATATGGGGACATGGGGATATTGAGAAAGTATTTGATTATTTCTCGATTCACTGCGTTACCCATTTCTCGTATATTTCCATCTTTACCCCTTAGATATCATTTTTTTAACACAGTGCTAGGGTAGCAAATTACGTCCCCTGTATTGTGTTTGTTGCATCTACATCATTGCTTCTACTAGACTCAAATGTTTAACTTATCCAGGATGAATCGGTTTTGGCGTCTCCCTGTAGGTAATTTCTGGCGGCAAAATCCGCAGGGGTCGCCTTTGATTGAAGTGGAAGATTCAATTTTTTTGCGGGTGCTGGTGCTAGCGTTGGTTATTTTGGGAATTGTGGCGACGGATATTGCCGCTGAGACTTCATTCAGTTTTTGGGCGTTACCCCTGAGTGTTGTGGGTGCAATTTGGAGTTATTATCGTCGCCGCGATCGCAATGTTGCAATTAAATTCTGCATCGCCATCGGTATGTTAGTAGCACTAGGTGCTTTCTTTGGGCGATTAGTCGGAGAGTTGAATGATACGCGGTTGGGTTTGGCAGAGTTATTAATTCAACTCCAAGTGTTACACAGCTTTGATACACCCCGCCGGAAAAATTTGGGCTATTCGATTGTTATCGGACTGATTTTATTGGGTGTAGCAGCAACCCTAAGTCAGACTTTAGCATTTGCACCTGTGTTGCTGTTATTTTTAGCGATCGCTCTGCCAACTTTAGTACTAGACTACCGCTCACGCTTGGGTTTGCAGCCATTAAAAACTCAAAAGGAAAAATTCAATCAGAAGAATTCCTCAAGTCTTAATTTTAAATTTTTAATTCTAACTTTTTTACTAATTGTCGGTCTGGGGTTGGCAATTTTTGCTGTTTTACCCAGATTTCCCGGCTATCAATTACGCAATTTTCCTGTAAGTTCTGCTATTCAAGTAAAAAATAATTTCACAGGTCGTAGTATCATTAATCCCGGTTATGTCCGCCAAGGGAAAGGTGAGAATCAAGGCAGTGGTAGCGGTGGTACGGGACAAAATAAAACTGGTCAACCAGGTAAAGTAGATAATAATTTTTATTACGGTTTTAATAGCCAAATGAATCAAAACCTGCGGGGCGAGATGAAACCCAAGGTTGTCATGCGGGTGCGATCGCAAGCTGAGGGTTTTTGGCGAGTATTAGGATTCGATCGCTATACAGGTAAGGGATGGGAAGTTTCTCGCAATGAAAATGTTACGACTGTTAGGCGATCGCCTTGGTCTTACCAAATTTTTCTTTCCCCATCTGTACTCACTGGTAAAACCCAAGAAGTAGTGCAAACTTATACAGTGGTGTCAGATTTGCCTAACCTGATTCCAGCGATGACTTATCCCAAAGAAGTTTACTTTCCAGCACCAGTGATCGCTGTTGATAAAGAAGACGGATTGCGATCGCCTGTAGAATTATCAGAAGGCTTCACCTACACAGTAATTTCTGAAGTACCATACCGCGATCGCACTTTGTTAGGTAAAGCTTCTACTAAATATCCAGAACACATTAAAAAGCATTATCTGCAAATTCCTCCCGAAATTGCCGAAAAAGTGCGGCAACGTACCGAAGAAATCCTCGCTAACTACAATCAAGAAAAAGTCGCAAAGTCTGCTAAAAGCTTAGATTCACCCTACGAAAAAGCTCTCTACTTAGCTCAATATTTAAAGCAACGCTACTCTGTTCCCCAAAATCCCTTAGAACTACCTTATTTAAGTGAAAAAGAAGACTTGGTAGAAACTTTTTTGTTTAAGCAAAAGGGAGGATATCCAGATCACTTCTCTACAGTTCTCACGGTGATGTTGCGTTCCATTGGTATTCCAGCGCGGTTAGTAGCAGGGTTTAGCGCAGGAGAATTTAATCCATTTACAGGGCTGTATGTTGTCCGTAATACTGACGCTTATGCGATGACGGAAGTGTATTTTCCTAAATATGGTTGGTTTGCCTTTGACCCTATTCCCAATCATCCTCTGATACCACCTTCAATAGAAGACACTCAGACTTTTAGTGTGTTGCGCCAATTGTGGCATTGGGTTGCTGGCTGGCTACCTTCTCCGCTGACAGGTTTGTTGAATAATGTATTTGAGACAATATTTAAATGGGTGATTAAAGCGATCGCTTGGTTTTTAGCTTTATTCTCTCAAGGTTGGTTTGGTGTATTAACTGGCTTAATCTTGTCAACTACAGCAGCTTTCTTCGCTTGGCTAGGTTGGGGTCAGTGGCGAGAGTGGCGCAACCGCCGATGGTTAAAGAAATTGCCAGCAATGGAAAGCCTTTATCAACAAATGCTGCAATGGACAACCCAAAAAGGTTTAGGCAAACATCCAGCACAAACACCTTTAGAGTATGCCAGAATTTCATACCAGCATCATGCTCTAGCAACTGCTGAGGTCATAGATGAAATTTGTCAAGCTTATGTTGGCTGGCGTTATGGCGGTCATACACCTAACTTGCAACGATTGCGAGAGAGATGGCAAGGTTTGAAAAAAGCTGCTAAGTAACTCATCAATGCTAAATCACTTAGTTGACTTAAATACCCTTTACAAAGAAATTAAGGCAAGTAATTGATGGCTTATTTATGTGTCTACTTCTAAACTCTTGTTCTTATTCAAGTATTCTTCAAATAATTCAAAAAATTTCTGTAGTGCCTCATGCTCGTCTACAGAATAGAAAAGGATTATCTTAGACCATGACTGACCTGACTTAATCCCATATTTTTCTTGAACCCATGATTGAAAACCTTCAAATTCTCTTTCCTGCTCAGTTAGGGGTACGCCAACTTCTCTTTGAGCCAGACTATATCCCCGCAAAAGCATATCAAGCTTAGTAATTGAGCTAGTACCTAAGTACATTCCAGGTCTTTTCTTGATACTATCCAGAAGCTCATAGAGAGCGCGTACCGAAAACCTCAAATCATTCCCAGAAGAGTTAAGGCTTTTTCCATTTTCCTTATTTGGTGAACTCTCATTTTGTTTCAAAAATATTTCAAACAGTTCAAAAAAATTAGAAAAAGCACTTCTTTCACTCCCACCAAAAAATAGAAGTATACCAGCCCATGATTGTGAAATATTAGTTTTTTCTCTTTCTTGTATCCAATCTTGAAACCCCTCAATTCCAGACCCTTCTCTATCTAATCCCATCTCACTTCGAGTGCTTAAATACCCAATTAAAAATGAATCAAGACAAGTAATTGATGGCTTATCTAAATACATGACTGGATTTTCTTTGATATCTTGAAGAAGTCTAGATAGATTCCTCATATTGATTACTCCAATTAAATTTAGCGTCATTGTCCACCATGCTGAAAGTAAAACCAACCTGTTTTACGCAAAGATCCACGAGCTAAACCTTTTATGCCGAGTTCTGGGATGATTTACCCCATCGTCTTTGATGCCAATCACTTGCTAGGAGCTTAACTCTCAAGCAGCATAGTAGATTTAAAATAGGAGAAGTAAGCTTGTTCTTTAAAACCAACCAATAGCGATTTTGATATCACCACAGTACACCTTGCGGTCTGAGTCTAGATCCTACAGGTGGCGATCGCTGGTAACTCAAATAAAATACCATAACTGCGATCGCTGTCCAAACACCACACCGCCGATTTCGCCAAGGGTTTAATCCCAATAACCTGGCTGTGACAGATGTTAGCTGTAGTATGCCTGCACGATCAAACCTATTTTGCTAAGTGTGCATTTCTATAAATCTAGCAATAGCTAGATGCTGAAATTCTCTCAAAGGCTATAATCTACATCTGTTGCACCGAGAGATTTACTTGTGGATGTCATATTAGAACGATCGCACGAATTAAAACAAGCCTTAGTTGATTTTGTCCTTGATGCTGAAGGCGAACTGGCACAAGCACTGGAAACTTATGCCGCAGAACAGTTGCGTCGTGGAAGTGGAGATAATACGCAGCAAGACTTAACCATCGATAGCTTTTTGACAGCCGGGAAAGTCGGTGATAAATCTCCATTAGAGTTGTTTATCGAAAGCCATCCAGATTTAACAGAAAGCGATCGCAGCCTGATTAACAGTTGGCATCATACTTTTATTGGCTTATTTGCCATCACTAATATTTTGCCTGATGGCTTTGAATTGACGAACTGGCTTACAGATAAACGCTACATTGTCAAGCCAAACAATACTCAAACATTACAGGCAATATCTCGGTTAAAAGTCGGAGAAATCTTGCTAACTCGCATTTCTCCCGTTACCGATAGCTACTGGATGTTTTCTGGCCCCTACACAATAATGGGTAAATTAGGTAAACCAAAACTTGCCGTAGCAATTGGTAATTTCAAAGAAAACTATAAAAGTAATCTTTACAGCGATGCTCCAGACTTGCTAGAAGAAGCTTGGCAGTCAGTAGAACAATATCATCAGCAGTTTGTGGACTTTTTTGGTACTGATGAAATCACACTATCTGGATACCAGCTTAATAAAAAAATCGCGGAATTTCAAGAAGTAATTACTGAAAAAACTTTTGCAGCCGCAGGAATTGATACTTCTAAATCTCTGGCTGAAGTGGTAGAAGCGGCTGGCATTGGAGACGAGGAAATAAAAGCCGCAGCACAAGAATTTGGTGCTGATTCCAACGTAGTCTCTGAAATGTTTAACAGCAAAAGCACCAAGAGCAAAATGGTGATGCCAAAGGTTGATTTGCCTGCTGAACTCAAGAAAGCAGAACAGGTAACGGCTCTTTCTCATCCCCGTTGGGGACAAATGTTTTTACCAACTTATAGTAAGGTACAAGCAATCTTATCGGCAGAGGACTGGCAAAGTGTTCAAGGAGCGGAAAAACTAGTTCGCTATTACCTCGAAGATAAAAGTATTAATGCTTTTATTTGGCATCGATTAGGGCAACAGTATCCAACTCAATTAGAAAATGTGTTGCAATCATTTTTGCAACGTCCAGAGTTTAGGCTTGAAAGTGACTTGGATACACTTTTGCAAGAATTCCACAAACCTATTGAGCCAGAGTTGCCAGACATAGCCAGTGTACCCATACATTTGCATAACTTATTTCAGGAAGCTTTAGGAGAAGTTAACAAATCTAAGCCCAAGGGTAAGGGGCAACAAAAGCCAGCAAAGGGTTTTCAACGAGGTTAGTAAATATATCCAATATATAATCCTACTTACTTAGGGTTATATGTTTTCCTTTTTTAAAGTAGTTTTTAGGAGTGTATAGCTAGCTGTGCGCTCCCACAAAGTATTTCGTGAAATCAGTATCAAAAACGAGATCGAGGCTGGCTAGTTATATCTAAATCGGTAGATAACAGGTGAACAATCTCATCGACATCAGATTAAACGCATATGGCTGGTATGTGGAAAAAATCGCGGATCATTTAAATTGGACTGCACAGACAGTGAGAGAGGTTTTGCACAAATGGATTATATAAGGTGCGCGGATGGTTTAAAGATGCTAAAGTCTCAAATCCTTGCAGCTACGACAATCTAACCATTTTTGTAGTTCCCCCTTCACCAACACCTACCCATTCGCGCACTTAGCAAAAAAACTAGTCTGATTACTTAAATTTTTTCCTTAGCAGCTAACATGTGTAAAATCTTTTCTACATGATCCAACTCTCCAACGATTCGCCGAATTGGGTGAGGCCAAACCTTGACAAGGGTAGGAGTTGCAGAAACCTGATTTAGTTCTGCTTGTTCTGGATGACTTAAAACATCAATCACCTTCAGAGTATAAGGGTGTCCGAGCGATCGCTCTAACAATTCGTGTAAATTTTGCAGAATGCGTTCAGTAGAACTGCTATGTCCGGCAACAAACAAGCGGAGAACATAGCCTTGGGTGATGGCTTCTTTTTTTTGTATTATTACTGGTTGGTGGTATTTTGGTACAGGTTCAGAAAGGTCTAGACGGACAATTAAATCGTGATCCTCCCAAAGCTGCCCAAATGACGAACGATAGGTTGTTAACACCATGCGATCGCACAATCCTTCTTGCCAAGGAGCTGCTTGCCATACTAATTCTCCCGTGCCAAAAACAGCATTAAGCAAAGCTTGATGTCTAATTACAGCTGGATAAGCTTCAGCAAAAGTTCGCACTTGTTGAGTGCGCGGATCTAACCAATTATCAATAGTTGCAGTATAACAAGGCACTAAAAAGTGCGGTGGCTCTGGTAAATCTAGGATTTCTTGCAAAGCCGAGCACAAATGCAAATGCCATCGACCTTGCTTGCTAGGGTCGATGCAGTAAATTAAATCTCCTCCAGGCGTAAATAGCGCAATGCCTTTAAACAGCTGGGGCGTAGATAGTTTATTTGTCGTCAAGTTATTCACAGAGGTTAGGGAACTAAAAGTAAAAATTCTCTCTTTTACCTTTTACCTTAGCTATAACCTCAACCAGGATCGCAAAGATATTTGGAATTGGGTACTGGGAGAGCAGGGAGAAGAGTTTTCTTCTCTGCCCCCCGCACCCTGCTCCTCTGCCTCTTCCCCAGTCCCCAATCCTAAACTCGACCTCGGAGAAACTGTGCCATTTCGTTAGGAGTTGGTGACATTTCCAAAGCAGTTTCTTCAGTGATGCGTCCGTCTTGATAGAGATTGAGCAATGACTGATTCATCGTAATCATGCCATCAAAGCCAGCTTGTTTCATCAACTCGCCAATTTCATCATACTTACCGTCTTTGATCCATTCCTTAATCGCCTCAGTATTGATCAGCACATCGTGGAAAGCAGCCCGCTTACCGTCAGTTGTGCGACACAAACCTTGAGCAATTACTGCTACTAAAGACTCAGAAATCGCCACCCGCATTGCATCCTGTTCATCACCAGAATAGAGGTTGAGAATCCGCTCAATGGTTTTGACCGCACTATTGGTGTGCAGGGTTCCCATGACTAAGTGACCAGTCTGAGCAGCTTTTAGGGCGGTGTTAACTGTTTCCTTGTCCCGCATTTCCCCCACCAGAATCAAATCTGGGTCTTCCCGCAAAGCTGCTTTCAAAGCGTTGTCAAATTTTCGGGTATGCATTCCCACTTCCCGCTGTTTGACTAAGGACTTGCGGCTTTGATGGACAAATTCTATCGGGTCTTCAATAGTGATGATATGTTTGGCCATCTCCTTATTGATGTAGTCAATCATCGCTGCCATTGTGGTGGACTTACCAGAACCAGTGGGCCCCGTTACTAGAATTAAACCTTTATGGTGATGACAAATATCCCGAAAAATTGGAGGTAATCTCAACTGTTCCATAGTTAAGATTTTTAGCGGAATCAACCGCAGCACCATTGCAGGCCCTTTCAGGGAGCCAAAAACATTAATCCGCACGCGAGCAAATTCGTATTGAGTTGCTCCGTCAAATTCTAAGGATTCTTCAAAGCGCTGAATTTCTCCCTCACTCATCACCTCCCGCAACCAACTCATAAAAGTTTCTTTGTCTGTTTCTGGATAATCTCCTGATTGAATTTCTCCTCGGCTGCGAAAGCGCGGTGGTTCACCTACACCCAAGTGCAAGTCAGAATATCCCTGATCGTAAGCTTCTCTGATTAACTTCTCTAAAGTGAGTTCTGGACTGCTGTTTTGAGGGCGAACTGAATTAGGTATTGGCGGTGGACTACCCGGACGATGACCTGCAACAGGCGGATTTGTGCCCCTATCCATTGACATATCCAATGTTTGTGTCATCTGCCGCTGGGTACTAAAGGTTGGAGTTGGCGGTGGTGGCGGCGGCATTGGTGGCAAATTACGTCCGGCAGCAGAGTTAGAATTTAATGGAGACTGTGATTCTGTCATATATCTTCACATTTGGCAGTTAAAAAGTTGAATTAACGAGAAGTAAAGTCACTTGCTTTGATGACTTTTGGAGAATGCTTGTCTGCAAGCCTTAGCGGTGATAGAAGGCGATTGAAACTCTAGAACCACGGTCAATCTATTTCATCCACCTCAGTTGGTATCTTTTATTTCCTAAAATTTCATTACTCAGAATATTTAGATAGATTATTTAACCTATCTAAACTGGTTTAACACATGTAAGGACTTAAAAGACCTCAGTAAATACACATGGAATTAAAAGTTACTTTTAATGCTTTTAATTTAAAGTAAATATTCTCATGACTTAGATGAGAAATTTATCCCAGGTATGGGCACGAATTGCCAGCAATTAACAGCACAAATACTAGCAGATCATTTATTCAGGCTGTCTAGGAATTATGAGAAAGACTACTAATTTTTATAAGAAATGTTAAGTTGAATAGGAATGATATCGTGGGGATCAAGGTTCAAAGCTCATACATTCTAGGTTCTATACCTGAAGGTAGATGCAGTAAACAAGTTTTTCTAATAGATAGAAAATTGACTTTATATCCATAATTACGAAAAATTAACTGTAAACTTTAGTAAACAAATGCTCATTTTCCCAATTAGTTTTTATATACTGAATTTCACTGAAGAACAATTCAGTTTACTCGCAAAAAGCGAGATATGACTGAAATTAAAATCTGTTGTGTATTTTGGGAGGAAAAGTCATGGTTTCTGCTGAAAGCTCTAATCAAGGAAAGACCTACTCCTTGTTGATGATTAAAAGCTTTTTAATATGGACTTTTACATTAGCAGTATGTTTGTTGGTTGTGGGTTTTCCACTAGTTGTCTTAATGGCTACGGTCGGATGTCTGTTGTCGATTATCTTGCAATCTGTGATGCCTGTTAGTGCGGTTTTGCTTGTAGCAGGCGCTCTAATAATGTTTAATGTTATGGCAGTTGTATTGGCTGCGGGTGTGCTAACTGTTAAGGGAGTTCATCCTAGCGAAGTTAAGTGGTTAAGCTGGCTGCATGGAGAGGCAGACCAAATGCAGGCTACTGTTTACGCTGCTTGCCCTCTAACTTGTGAGATTAAATAGTTATTACAGGTTAATTAGACAAACAGTGCGTCTGCCCGGTTAAGCCGGGTTTTTTCATGGTTTTTATAATTTGAACTTTTAAATAGTTATTACAGGTTAATTAGACAAACAATACATTTGCCCGGTTAAGCTTGGTTTTTTTATATCTTGTGTGATTTATCCATTAATATTTATGGTTTATGTAAGGATTAACCACCGACGATTGACTATAGACCATTGACTATAGACGATTGACTATAGATGGCAAATTACAGATGACTAATGACTAATCAAAAACGCGTTTGCATTATCTTAGGTACTCGCCCGGAAGCGATTAAACTCGCTCCAGTGATTCAGGTTTTCCAGAAGTCTTCAGAATTTCAGTTGCAAGTAATTCTAACTGGACAGCATCGTGAGATGGTTGAGCAAGTTATGCAACTATTTAATATCAAGGCAGATTATAACTTGGAAATTATGCAGGTTCAGCAATCTCTAAATGATATTACTTGCCGAAGTTTACAAGGGTTAGAAGCATTATTTAAGGCAGAAAAGCCAGATTTCGTAATTGTGCAGGGAGATACTACCACTGCTTTTGCCGCTGCTTTAGCAGCTTTTTATCAAAAAATTCCTATAGGTCATGTAGAAGCAGGGTTAAGAACTGATGATATCTTCAATCCTTACCCAGAAGAAGCTAATCGCCGATTGATTTCTCAAATTACTCAGTTGCACTTTGCACCGACTCCTTGGGCTGTGGAAAATTTGCATCGTTCTGGTGTTTTGGGTGAAATTCACATGACAGGTAACACTGTAATTGATGCATTGTTAAATGTCGCTGCAACCCAAGTAGTTTGCGATGTCCCAGGCTTAGACTGGGAATCATATCGGGTTTTGTTAGCAACAGTTCATCGTCGGGAGAATTGGGGAGAACCTCTATTAGCGATCGCTCAAGGCTTTTTACAAATCTTAGACAAGTTTCCTGATACAGCTTTGCTCTTACCATTGCACCGCAATCCGACAGTGCGAGTCCCGTTGCAGGAACTTTTAGGGAATCATCCCCGAATTTTCTTGACAGATCCTCTAGATTATGGAGATTTGGTGGGAGCAATTAGGCGATCGCATCTTTTGCTCACTGACTCTGGTGGTTTGCAAGAAGAAGCCCCCAGCTTGGGAAAACCAGTACTAGTTTTGAGAGACACTACCGAAAGACCGGAGGCTGTGGTAGCTGGTACAGCCAAACTTGTTGGCACTACGACTGAGAACATTGTTGCAGCCGCTACTGAGTTACTCAGTGACTCAGATGCTTATGAAGCGATGGCAAACGCAATCAATCCTTTTGGGGATGGTCATGCAGCAGAGCGCATTTTGCAGATTGTCCAAAATTACATTTATGGGTAAAAAAGTTCGTAGTAAGGACTTTAGTCCTTATTTCTCAAGCACTAAAGTGCTTACTACAAACCCTCAAAACTAGTTTGACAATATTTACCAAACCACGAGGTTTTTTAAGGGTGGCTTCTGGTTAAATACCCAGAGCTGCTCGAGTTTCGGGGCCTACAACACCATCTACAAGTAGACCTTTGCTTTGCTGAAAGCTTCGGACTCGGCTAACAGTTTCTTGACCGTAAATTCCATCAATTCTAAGATTACCTAAAGCTGTTTGCAAGTCTCTGACGAGCTGACCTTTAGAACCAGGGGTAAGAATCACTGAACCGCCAACACCACCAGGTCTAGTCACAGGACGATTATTAGGTCTATCACCAATCCATCGCGCAAAAACGTATCTACCTGTAGAAAGTCTGGCAAAACCATTTTCATATCTTTCAATGGCTGGAAGTGTTGCGCCATTTGGTACACAGTCCACATACGAGTAGCTGCTGCTTGGGCCGGTACGGACACGTAAACAACTGCCGTTAGTCTTGACATAGGCAGCCGAACTCATTTGAATTTGGGTTACAGCAGCAAACAATACACCAACACCAGCTAAAGCTAACCAAGCCGAAGATTTAAGCAGTTTTTTCCAATTGAATTGAGGTTGAGGAAGATTGTACTTAGTGTTTCCAGATGCCTCTTCTTGAGCAATAAACATCTGGGAATAAGCAAGATATTCCATAATGCACTCCTTAATATGAAAAAATGAGTACTCGCAGAGAATTACTTGGTGGTTCTCTGTATTTATTCTTAGTATATTTTATATCACTACCTTTGAATAGGTTTTTACTACTAGCGAAATTAATAAAAAATAAAATTAGTCAGAAGATTGCTGAGAAAAAGCATCGCCTGATGATTTAGGAGAAAATCACCAGGCATTGGCATAGGCCATCATAGAAATTGTATTTTTAGAATAAATAAAATTTAGTTAAAGCTTTCTTACTTACTGGCTTCTTCCTTGTTGCATCCCAATATCTCAAGCCTATTGTCGATTCCGATTAAACTGACAACCATAAAAGCTAATTCGTCTAAATCTATAGGCTTACATCGATATATATCATAACCTACTGCTAAAGCAAAATCATGGTCTTCTTCGGAAACAGATGCCGTCAAAGCAATAGCTGGAATATGTCTTCCTCGCTTTGCTTCCAGATTTCTGACCTTCAAAAGTAGTGAGTAGCCGTCTTCATCTGGTAAACAAATCTCACTAATTAGGATGTCTGGTTTAAAAAATGACATTATTGCCATAGCTTCCCCTACTGAAGCAGCAGTGATAATCTCTGCTCCACCTAATTCAAACAGGTAATTAAGTAATATTCTTGTATCAAAATCGCCGTCAACAGCTAGCAATCGTACACCTTGAAAAGACATCGATTGATTAGACATTATTCTCACCACTGTCTAGCTCAAAGACTTAAAGTAGTAATCACATTAAAAGGCACGTATTTGTAAATACCATTTGATTGCTTACTTCACTAAATCTTAAAGGAACTCCCTAGCAAGTGTCTGTCCGGTTTCGGACATAGTAATTTAAAATGATTCTTTGGCGATGTCTACGACGGGCTACGCCTACGCGCCTTGGCTAATTCCCCAGCAACCGAGTAAATTCGCCTCTTATGACCCCATAACACTCGCAGGAAGTTGCTGATAAATCCTCTCGGTTGAGGATGCTAATATGACCACGCTGGTAGCGAATCATTCCGGTTTTGCTCAGGGTATTAGCCGCTACTGTCACACCGGAGCGCCGTACACCTAGCATCTGGGCGATAAATTCTTGTGTGAGTGGAAAATCTTCTAATTGCAAGCGGTCAGAGACTGTGAGTAGCCAACGAGCCAGCCGCTGCTCTACGGTATGAAAACGGTTGCAGGCACATCCTTGCACCAATTCAGTGTATGCAGCTTGTACATAGCGCAGCAGCAGGTTTTGAATAGCTCCACCCTGATTGAACTCGGTTTTAAGTACATCTGCATCCATTTGCATAGCAGTACCCGAAACCTGCACAAACGCTTTTGTGGTTGTTGTGTTGCCTCCTAAAATTACTGGGATACCGATCATCCCTTCATTGCTCACTATCCCAACTTCCATCATTGAGCCATCTTTTATACTACTGACTAAAGAAACTACTGCGTATTGGGGAAAATAAACGTGTGCGATCGGTTCTCCTGGTTCATAAATGACTTGCCGAGTTGAAAGCGAAACTAACTTCAGGTGCGGAAAAAGACGCTGATAATCACTCGCTGGCAAAGCCGTGAGTAACCTATTTACTTGCGGCTTAAAAGTGTTTTCGTTCACTGAACATTAAAAAATAAATTTGCTCAAAAATACTTTAAATCAAGTTATTTTTGCGAGTCTGTTCGGTTTCGTACGCATATAGCAGGGGGCAGGAGGCAGGAGGTAATTATGTTTACCTACTTAAAAACATTACTCTTCCTGACATTCACGCTTGTCATTATGTCCTAACCTATATGACTACAGCTATAGCTCAAAAAAATTTTTTTGCTCGGTTATTGGGCTTATTACCCAATAAATGAGCAAATTCATCTTCTATAATCTGATAACATTTACAGGAGGTTTTTTCTAAAGCCTCTCAATTCAGGATCTTAATCTCACCACAGTGGTAGGCGATGATTTCAGTTTGCCTCAGGGTGCTAGCTGCTTCGCTGACACCAGTGCTATGTACACCTAGTATCTGTTAAATAAATTCTTAGGTAAGTGGAAATTCCTTTGATTCCAGACGGTCAGAAACTGTCAGCAGCCAACGATCCAGCCACTCCTCTAGCTGATGAAAACGGTTGCAGGCAGATTCTTGTACTATTTGAGTGTATACACCTTGAACATAAGGCAGCAGCACGCTTTGAAGCACTGTACCTCGCTTAAACTCGCTTATTAGTATATCTGCATCGATTTGCATGGCAGTGTCTGGAATCTGCACAACAGCATTTGTTGTGATTGTGGTGGTGTCTCCTAAAATTACCGACATACCCACCATGCCTTCATTGCTCAATAAACCAACTTCCACTGTCGAGCTATCTTCCATAGTGGTGACAATAGAAACTACTGCTTTGTTAGGAAAATAGACCTGTGCGATCGGTTCGCCTGTTTGGTCAAGGACTTGCCGATTTGATAGCGGAACCAGCTTCAGGTGGGGAATAAGACGCTGATAATCACTGGCTGGCAGAGCAGCAAGTAACTTATTTGTTGGTTGCTCAAAGGCATTTTGTCAAACGACATTGGAATTATCCTGAGTGTAGCCGTCTCTAGAAAAGGCAACTTTAGGCATAAGGAAAAAAATCAACAATATAATTCCAATGCCAAAAGGTGTAATCCCTAAAAAAAGTTGTAATAAGAGTTTTTTATACTCCTATATATAAACATAACATAACTAAATTATTTAATGTAAAATAAAGGGCATTGCTGATTAAAAATATGAATTTGTTTCACACAGAGGCGCACAGACACAGAGAGTAAGAGTTGAGAATATCTGATTTTTGCATTTCATATCTAAATTCAGCAACGCCAGATAAATTATTAATATGCCGCTTTTTAACTGCAATTGAATGTATCAAAAGTGTCGTAATAATCTCAGCCACTATTTTAAGTTCTCAATATAATTCTATTTACTTGTTACTTAAATCAGATTGCTATAGATATGAGTATCGTTATCAGCGATCGCAGCAATAAACTCCTGGTTATGCAAGTTATTAAAACCCTAAATCTTTGTCATTGCTACCAAATCTTGTTACTTGGTAACTTTGGTATATTTTAATTGCCGTAACAACAAGCTACATATAACCAAGTATATTAATATAAATATTTATTAAGATTTAATTCTAGCTAGAAGAATCTTAAGATTTTTAATATACTACGATAAACCTACCGATTTAGTGTATTATGTACTTAACCTTAAAAAGTCCATTTTATAAATACCCAAAAAAACAAGTATTTTATACTACATATTTAAAATTTTTATTACCCAAAAATAACTTACTTATCTGGTTAATCTATGCAATAATAAACAACTGTGCCTAGTAACTACATTTCACCTATCGATTTAAAGTAGTATTTATATCAAAGATTAGCTGAAAAATTTATATTGGCTTAGTGTAAAATTCAGTATTGGGTGAAGATAATTTACTTAAAAAATAATAATGCCCTTGACAAAATACGAAATTTTAAACAAAAATATCACTGTTCAATTGACTGAATAACAACGTAGAAAGATGAAGTATAACCAACTTGGCAAAAGTGACTTAAAAGTTTCTGAAATTTGTCTAGGTACTATGACTTATGGACAGCAAAATACTATTGAAGAAGCCCATAAACAACTAGATTATGCTATTAGCTAAGGAGTCAACTTTATTGATGCAGCAGAGATGTATCCTGTGCCAACAAGTGCCGAAACTTATGGATTAACAGAAACTTACATTGGGGAATGGTTAAAACGTCAACAAAGAGATCGAGTTATTTTAGCTACTAAAATTGCTGGCCCTGGTCGAGGCTTTAAATGGGTACGTGGAGGAGCCAAAGCAATCGATCGTGATAATATCAAACAAGCTGTAGATGATAGTTTAAAAAGATTACAGACAGACTATATCGATCTGTATCAGATCCACTGGCCAGATCGCTACGTGCCAAGGTTTGGGCAAACGGTGTTCGATCCGAATCAGGTGGGAGAAACGGTTCCCATTGCTGAACAGCTAGCAGTTTTTGACGATGTAATTAAAGCGGGGAAAATTCGCTATATCGGTTTGAGTAACGAAACCCCTTGGGGAGTTGCTCAGTTTAGTAACGCTGCTAAACAATTAGGATTACCTAAAGTTGTTTCCATTCAAAATGCTTACAACTTGTTGAATAGAGTATTTGATGGAGCCTTAGCGGAAGCAGTTTATCACGAAGAAATTGGGTTACTAGCTTATAGTCCTTTAGCATTTGGCTTCTTAACTGGCAAATATCTAAACGGCAAACCAGAGAAAGCCAGAGTCACTTTATTTGAAAATTTCGGTCAGCGCTATCTCAAACCAAAAGTCAGTCAAGCCGTATCAGCTTATGTAGAAATTGCCAAGCGCCATCAACTAAGTCCAGCGCATCTAGCCTTAGCATTTGTGCGGAGTCGTTGGTTTGTGCCTAGCACAATTATTGGTGCTACTACACTGGAACAACTTAAAGAGAATTTAGAAAGTGTGAATGTAGTTCTCGACAAAGACATTTTGGAAGAGTTGGATATAGTTCATGCTCAGTCGCCAAATCCAGCACCATAAGAGTGCTGAGTAGTGAGTCCGAATTGTTCAGAAATGAGTAGAGGTAAGCAATGCATTCTGTCTTAATTATTAGATTCACAAATAGATATTTAGTAGGTAAAATATGACTTTTACAGCAACATTAATTGACCAGAATACTATTCGTCGTCGGGGTACTGGTTTAACAGCTTACAATCCTGAAAAAGCCTTTAAAGGGTATACACTTTTCACACCTTTGACAGGTCAAGGTGAAGTCTATCTTCTGAACTTGGAAGGAGAAGTAGTACACCAGTGGAATCTGCCTTATCCACCAGGGTTATACGGTTATCTTTTGCCCAATGGCAATCTTTTTTATAACGGTAAGACTCCGCCAGAAGAACCACTACGTTTTGCTTTATGGGCTGCATTCAAAAGTGGCGTTGTTTTAGAAGCAGATCCCAAGGGAAATATTATCTGGGAATATAAGCATCCAGATCATCATCATGATGGACGCAGATTAGCTAATGGCAACACAATTATACTCGCCATTGAAAAGATACCTCAGTCTTTGGTTCCCCGGATCAAAGGTGGCGTACCAGGTACAGAACCAGATGGTGATATCTATGCGGATGTGCTTTATGAGGTGACTCCAACAGGTGAAATCGTTTGGACTTGGCACGCCCACGAACACCTCGATCCAGATATATTTACGATTACACCCCAAGATCATCGACATGAATGGACTCATGGAAATACTGTGGGTGAACTCGCTGATGGCAACATTATAGTCAGCTTTCGTAATATCTCCACAGTTGTCATCGTCGATCGCAAAACTGGAGAAATCATCTGGACGTTGGGCGATGACGTGCTAGCACAGCAGCACTTCCCGAACGAATTAGCTAACGGTAATATCCTGATTTTCGACAATGGCGCACATCGCCGTAACATTGCTCTCAATTTTTCTCGTGTGATTGAGGTGAACCGTCAAACCAAAGAAATAGTTTGGGAATACACCGACAATCCGCCCCAAAATTTCTTCAGTTCTTATATATCAGGGGCGCAACGTTTGGCCAATGGCAATACCTTAATTACAGAAGGTGCTTATGAGTCGAATATTTGAGGTGACAGTTACAGGGGAAATTGTTTGGGAATACATCAATCCCCACTTTGCAGTTAGGAATATTCCAGGTGAGAAGTCGTCGAGTAACTCTTGGAGAGCAAAATACAGTCTTCCGCGCCTTCCGTTATGCACCTGAAGAAGTGCCCTGGCTGTAGGGGAAGGCAGGGGAGCAGAGGGGGAAATAATTAACGTGAGTTCGACAAGTCTTATTTGACCTCTCCCCCAACCCCTCTCCGACACGGAGAGGGGAGCAAAAAGCTGAATTTTTCGTTGCTCTTTCCGTTTCGGAGAGGGAGAGGTTCATCGAACTCACGTTAATTAATCCCTATTCCCTATTCTCTACCCCCTATCCTTACCAACAATTTTGGATTATTTGAGTATTATTCCAGTTTCAAAGTTTGGTTAGTGTCGATAATTTTTCACGCTACATTCGCTTCAACAAGAGTTTGCGACACTAACAATTTAAGATTTGGGATTTTGGATGAAAATTCAATTCCCAATGCCGATTAACAAGTCTTATTTACCAAGGTACTTAAACATGGCTGAAATTAAAGTATACAGTGCAGTTGTTTGTCCTTATGCTCACCGTACCCGCTTGGTACTCCAAGAGAAAGGCATCGACTTCGATTTGATTGAGATTGATTTGCAGAATAAGCCTGAAGGGTTTACCAAAGTTTCCCCCTATGGTAAAGTTCCTGCACTAACTCATGGCGATAACCGAGTTTGGGAGTCAGCGGTAATTAACGAATATCTTGATGAGGTATTTCCCAATCCACCACTGTTACCTAGCAACCCCATTGATAGGGCACAAGCTCGTATCTGGATAGATTTTGCTAACACCAGATTCGTTCCCGCTTTTTCTACACTGCTGCGGAGTTCAGATCCCGAAAAACAAGAAGAAGCTAAACAGGAACTATATAAACATCTGGAATTCATTGAAAACGAAGGTTTAGCAAAGCTTTCTGGAGAAGGCCCTTACTGGTTTGGTGAATTTATCAGTTTGGTGGATTTCACCTATTTCCCTTGGTTTGAGCGCTGGGCTGCACTGAAGCAATATCGTGGTTTTGGAATACCAGAGCAATTTACCCGTCTACGCCAGTGGAAACATGCTTTGAAAGAGCGTGAATCTGTGAAAGCGATCGCTCACTCTAAAGAATTCTACATCGAGCGATATGCTAAATTCGCTGCGCCTACTCTCGCTGCTGTTTAAACGCAATTCATAACTATGTTTCAAGTGGGGTTTAAATTCCCACTTGAAACATAGAATTAAACTCTTTAAAATTACGAACTTGTACTGAGCGTCTTGCCCTGAGCGTATCGCTAAAGCGAAAGCTCCGCTAACGCGTAGCGTCTCGTAGAGAAGCCGTTGGCGTGGTAACAGAGCGTAGTCGAAGTGCAGCCTCTCGTAGAGAAGGGAGCCGAAGTATTACGAATTACGAATTACGACTTTACCGAAGTGAGCCGCACTTTTGAGGTAATGATAAGCCTCTCGTGCTTCAGCAAAGGGGAAAACTCGATCAATAATTGGTTTGATTTGATGCTGTTGCATCGCCTGATTCATCGCCTCAAACATTTCTCGACTGCCAACATAAATTCCCTGAACTGTTAAGCTCTTAAAAAGTATTGGCATGGGGTCAATTTCATTGGTTGAGTCGATGGGGGATATTATTCCCCGCACCTCTCAGTTAAATCTGGGCGTGCGACTTTCACCGCACCCAGCTTCCGATGTTCTTAGCTTTGTGCTTTTGCTCATGTGCTTGTAATCGTGGCAACTCTCATGAATTGCTTCAAGATTATTCTTTTTCCAGTTGGCATGATTTCCGTCGATGTGATGTAGGTGAACCCGTTCCTCATCGATGAATTTTAAACCGCAGGAAGCACATCTATGGTTTTGCTTCTTAAGAGCTTTAGAGGTTTCGCCGTCATAGAGTTTACTGTTACGTTCACTCCAGTAGGCTGTATCTCCGTCATAGGGGGATTTAGTTCCTTTGACAGGGACGTGTTTGTGTTCGGAGTAGGGAACTGCTGGGAATGCTTTGTCTAGTAATTTCTTACTGGAGTAGCGATTTAGTTTGGTTTCCTTGTTAAATACCTTTTTTGCTCTTGTTTCGATGTGGTATAACGAGTCTCTAGCCCCGTCCATCTTACAGAACTTATGGTAATTTCTCCAACCTCTAACTACCGGGGCTAATTTCTCAGCCTTTGTGGCAGCACCATAATTCGAGTTGTTGACGATGTGTTTTACTTTCTTACGGAATGCTTTGAAGTTGTCCACTGAGGGAGTACTTCTGAACTTTCCGTTGCTCTGCACTTTGAAGTGCCAGCCGAGGAAATCAAACCCATCTGTCGCGGCGGTAACTTTGGTTTTCTTTTGGCTTACATTCATTCCGCGTTTGCGGAGGAACTCGCTGATTCTTTCAAGTATTTCTATCGCATCATCTTGGGGGCGAAGTATAATAACCATGTCATCCGCGTATCGGACTGATGGTTCGCTCATTGTCCCTTTTGCCCACCCTTCAGTTTGGTATCTGTGTATACTCTCAATCCCGTTGAGTGCGATATTGGCTAGTAATGGGCTAACTACTCCCCCTTGAGGTGTACCCTGTTCGGGGAATTCTGGGTTTACTCCAGTCTTGAGGCATCGGTAGATACCGAGTTTTAAGCCTTTGGGAGCGATGAGTTCATCCATTATCGCTGAGTGGTTAATCCTGTCGAAAGTGGGTAGCTAGCTAGCGAGGTTTCCAAGCCTTGGCTCCTTTTCTAACTAGCCCCCTCCGAACCGTGCTTACGAGTTTCCAGGTACACGGCTCTCCAGTACTCTGTTATCGCGAGACTTGTTGAGATATTGGTTTACCAGCGTGTATTGCATCATGGCATTGAGGGCAAACCATGAGAGTTTTTCTTCTACGTGCGGACATGATTTGCATCCATTGCGGTTTTTCTTTCTTGCCTTTAATTTTGAGGTCTTTAAGGGCATGAATATGGTGAACTTCAATATCACCTGTTGCCCCGCAAATCTCACATTCCGAAGCAAGAAGCCGTTTAATCAGTTCATTTCTGAACGCGGGTTTTCGCACTCGTGGCAAATCTTCTATGGTTGCTTTTAAGTTGCGTTTTAATTGTATGCCCCCGAAACGAGTTACCAAGGGTTTCTTACCTTCTACTGGGACGGTTATTTCAACACACTTTCTCCTTCCTTGTGGAAGTTTTACCGTCTTCTGGTACTTGGCGCAGATTTTGGCTACGCTAGTTTTGTGTTTACAGGCAAGGGTTTTCATTAACGAACTCCACATAACCCATTGGAGTTTACGGAGCCATGCAATGTTTTGAGCAAGGCTGTAGAATTGTACGTAGCCTCTGAGTTCTGATTGGTAAATGTTAATGATAGTAAAATCATCGTCATTTATTAACTCAGGACGATGAATGGGTTTGCCATTCCTCATATAAAGAGCGCATTTTCCTTCTACAAAACTTGCTGGGATTCTTAGTGCAGTAATTCCATTAAGTGAGCGTTTACCATTGGTATGCTTATTGTCGGAATATTGAACTAAGATTTCGTAACCTAAGAAGTTCGCTGCTTCATTTCTGGCATTAGTAATTAAGGTCTTTTCTGCTGACATTTCTAACTGAAGATTGTCGGCTAGGAATGTCTTTAGTTTTTCCTTAATTTCTTTTGCTTCTTGAAGTGAACCAATGAAACCAAGTAGAAAATCATCAGCATAGCGGACGTAATTTAGCCTTCTGTATTCTGGGTCACGGACATCTTTGGAGGGCATTTTCTGGTATTTAATCTCCAGTTGACGCGCTTTATCGAATTGTCCATTTTTCCTGTAATACCAAGCAAGTTTTACGAGCCTTGAATACTCTCGATTTTCTGCCCGACATTTACCTCGTGTATATTCTGGAATGACTGTCTGTTCGACAAAATTATCTAGCTTATCAAGGTAAATATTTGCGAGTATGGGTGAGACAATCGACCCTTGTGGCGTTCCACTCAGTGTAGAATGGTATCTCCATTGCTCACAGTAACCTGCCGTTAATAAGGTTTCAATCAATCTCAAAAATCGATTATCTTGGATTTTCTCACGGAGAATTGACATTAAGATTTTCTGATCTATATTGTCAAAACAACCACGGATATCTCCTTCAATAAACCATTTGGTTCCTTGCCAAGTGCGGTCTATTACTGTTAATGCAGTATGGCATCCACGCTCTTGTCGAAAACCATGACTGCTGTTAGAAAATTGGGGTTCGTAGTACGCTTCTAATATCAAACGTATTACTTCCTGAACCAATTTATCGTTCCAAGTGGGAATGCCCAGTGGTCGCGTTTTCCCATTTTTCTTGGGAATATTAATTCGCCGTACTGGTGTCCATCGAAAACGTTCATAGCGAATATCTTCTATGAGGTTTTCAATCTTTTTGATGGACATCCCATCCACAGTCTCTGATGTAACTCCTTGCGTCATTGCCCCATTATTTTTGTAAATGCGACTGTACGCCAAGAGGTACAGGTTAGGATTGAAAAGTTGCCTGTAGACATCATCCAGAGGTAAACCACGATTTCCTCTGTCTCGGATTACACTTAAAACCGTTTCGGCGTTTCGCATCTCGCGTACCTCCCGATATAAGTGTGAAGAATACCTGTTCTCCTTTGCCATGTAAGCGGCTTTCCCGCTCTCGGACTACTATGAGAACTCTGTAACCATAGGGGTCGCCCCCCGTAAGTCATCCCGCGCTTTATTAACTCGATACGTAGTAGTGTGATTTAGGTGTCCCATTCATTCGTTAAGCCATCTCATCGCTGGCTGACTCCGTTTGAAGAAGTTGTGTGGTTCAAATGTTTAAAACTACACACAAACGATTATTCCTGTTAGGCGTTGTAGGAATAGGCAATCGAATATACCGTCAGAATTAGGCTTCAGGTAGTTTAACCTTCACCCTGTCACACAAGTCTTGCCGGACTCTAGTTTTAACGCCTTCTCTCTATTTCCGGCTTTACCAACATGCGGTTGTTCCTTTTGTCTTTCGACTCTAGGTAAGTTGGTTGACTTAGAGATGTTCTTCTTAATCTCTCCCAATTTGATTGGGGATACCGCGTTAACTGTCACGGCGCACGCACTTCTCGATATCGAGTTCGATAACTCGTTTCTCTATTCCGTTAGCGTTTGAGCTTAGGTTGCTAAAGATGTACTTTTGTGCATCATGGGCAGAGCGCCCAGTTCTAAACCCATAGCTCCTAGCGTGGAAGGTGGCTTCGTGCGCTGGTTCGAGTGCATATTTTGCGAGGCATTGCCAAGCTCTATCCGCGATGGTTGGTATCTTAAGCATTCTGGTTGTCCCGTCCTTTTTAGGGATGGGGATTTCCCGTAATCCTTGATGCTTCCAATTTCCGCTATTCATTTTCAGTAGTTCTTCTAAATTGAAGCGTTCCTCAAATGAAAGGGATTTCTTACCATCAATACCAGCCGTCTTCTTACCAGCATTTAGCTGAGATACTTGTCTAATTGCAAGAAATCGAGCCGAGGTGGATTTTAGAATAAGCTTTTGGAGTGACCTAGCTTTCCGCTTGTCTCCAACTTGAACCGCTTTGTACACGCGCTTTTGAAGGCGGAAAAGGTTACGGCGGAATTTCTTCCACGGTAAAGCTCTCCAAGATTCACTAGTATGTCTACTGTGTCTAATCATTTTCTCTTCGAGAGTTTGTGTATTCTGAACACCTCAGACCAATTACGGTCTGTCCTACCCGAATTGTGGGGATTCCTCCGCTCGTCTGGGCTACTTTGGGGTTCGACCGCCCCTAGACCCACAATTCGTTTTTATTCGTTCCCTCGGAGAGATTGATTGTTCCTTTAGGTGTAGCCAATTCAACCATTGGATTCCCTGGACTCTTGCCGCTTCTAGAAAAGTGATGCGGCGGGAATAANTCTCCAATGAAGTCAGGGTTTTTTGTGTTGCGCCCCGCTTTCAGGTAGGTCACTTTTATAGGCTCTGTTTCACCGTGGGAACTCCCTGTTAGCGCCAGTGTCAACCCGCAACGGTCGTCTGGTTGCGCCCTGTTCCCAGCTTCACTCTACAAGAACCGAGCTTGTTCGGTGTGGGCAGGTAAGGAGTCAATTCTGAGTCTGAATGGTAGGACTTTCACCTACATCTGACCGAGAGTTCAGCCTTTAGTGACAGTAATCTGCTGTCGGGCTGGATTAGTTATTTACGGACTGATTACCGTGATTTGCTAATCAACGAATCGCACTCCTCTACCTGATAATACGCCAATCAAACTAATACGTCCCCCAATGCGGACTGCTTGTAGCGATTTTGACAGCGTACCTGCACCGCCTACCTCAACTACATGATCTACACCCGTGCGATTGGTTAATTGATAAACTTGCTTTTCCCAATCTGGTGTTGCTTTGTAGTTGATTGTCTCGTCAGCACCAAGCTGTTTAGCTCGTGCCAATTTCTCATCACTGCTGGAAGTAATAATCGCTCTAGCACCATGTATCTTGGCAAACTGGAGAGCAAAAATTGAAACTCCTCCAGTACCGAGTAATAAAACACTATCACCTGCACCAATATTGCCTTTTGTAATCAGTCCATGCCAAGCTGTAACTGCTGCACAGGGTAAAGTTGCACCTTCAATGTAGGATAGGTAATCAGGTAATATTACTAAACCATCTTGGTGTAATACGACATACTCAGCTAGCATTCCATCGATACCGCCTCCGAGATCGGATTTCATTTTCTCTTTGGTTAAAGAGCCATAAATCCAGTCTTGGAAGAAAATACCAGCGACGCGATCGCCTATTTTTACCCGTGTCACACCTTCCCCCACTGCCACAACTTCTCCCGCACCGTCAGACATGGGAATTAACGGATATTTCTGTCCAGCACCGTAAGCTCCTTCAATGACAAGCAAATCGCGGTAATTTAAAGATGCTGCCTTCACTTGAATCAGAACTTGTCCAGCTTGCGGGTTTTGCTTGGGGGCGATCGACTAATGCCAGGGCATCAATTCCGGCGTTGCTTTGAATTTCGTAAGCTTTCATAGATGTCCTTGTTCTAGCTACAACTTTGGTATTGTAGCTAGGGTAAAAAAGAATCTAGAGACGTAGCAAGTGCTACGTCTCTACAAGGGTTCTGCATAACGCATATTTAATTTCACTAGTAGGTTTGCCCTCAATACGGTTCGGTTAAAGGGTAAAGGGGAAAGGTTTTGAATACATCCTTTCCCCTTTACCCTTTCCCTTTACCCCGCCAAGTTGACGAAAGCGAACTACTAAAAGCTACAGAGAATCTATGAACTGCTGTACTTTTTCTAAAAGTGGTTGATATTCGATTTGCTCTGCTAACTCTTGGGCATTTTTGTAGCACGATCGCGCCATTTTTTTGCGTTTCGTGGTGGCGTAAACGCTTCCCATATTTAGCAAAGTTGAAATTTCTCCGAGATTATCGCCGAGTTCTTGATAAATCACAATGGCTTGCTTGTAGAACTTCATTGCTTGGCGATGTTCTGCCAGGGTGCTGTATGTAAAACCAATGTTGTGAAGGGTTGTTGCAACACCTGCGCGATCGCTAATTGCTCGACGTGTTAAAAGAACTTGATAGTAAAGCAATAGCGCTTGTTTGGGTTGTCCTAAATCATGATAGACAGAAGCAATATTGTTCAAGGTGGTTGCTTCTCCAAGCATATTCTTGGCAAGCTCGTTGAATTGGCAGTGCTGCTTGAAAAAATTCTAGCGCTTGCTCAAACTTGCCTAAGACATTGTAGGCAAATCCAATACCATTGAGCGTTGTTGCCTCGCCAGAAAAGTCACCTAACAATCGGCGCATCCTCAAAATTTGGTGTTGTAGCAACAGCGCCCGTTTTGGTTCTCCTAACCGCGTATAAATTAGTGCGACATCATTAAGAGTAGAAACTTCGCTTTGAGTATCTTGCGATCGCCTAAAGATTAGCAGTGCTTTGTCAAAATATTCCAACGCTTGCGAAAAGCGTCCAAGACGGCTGTAGGTAGAACCCAGATTGCTAAGTGCAGTGGCCTCTGCTGGCGTGTTGCCAATTTCAACAGCAACCGAAAGCGCCTGATGAAAGCGCTCTAATGCTTTTTGAGGTTGCCAGCAACTGAGGTGAGCTAAACCGAGGTCATTTAATGTATAACCTTCTCTGGCTCGATCTGGAATTGCTCTAGCCAAGTGTAAATTTTTGGTTGCAAGATCGAGAGACTCTTGAAATTTCCCTCGTTGGTAGTAGCGGTTTGCTTCGTCACGACGTTGTTCCCATTCTTTGACTTGATTTAAAGGTTGCGTCATCTGACCTCAGTTGCATTCTGCGATAAGTAGGTAGAACATCTCTTGGGAATGAACCCCTCTTAGGTTTCCCAAATTTTAACCTCGATCTTCTATCTTTAGATATAAGACGTAAACAGATAAGTATGCTATTTTTTCATACTTACAGGAATATTTATGAAGCAATTAATACAAATACTGTAGGGACGCACTTCTGTGCGCCCTCGGATTTCCGATTTATTTCAAAAGTCGGGAATCTTGTTGTTACATCGCTATTTTCAACTCAACCGTTGTCGCAACCACAAGGCCAGTAAAGGCAATGCCAGTTGATAACCTGGCTCGGCATGATAAATCAAGCCTTTGTGCTGTAACCCAGTTAGCGCACCCTGAAGACTTCCACTTCTGGAAAGGAAAGTCCTTATGTTTAGCAGTTGGTTCGCCAATGATTCTGTAGGCTGCGGTTGTGAATCGTTTTGATCCGCCAAATCAAATTAAACAGTGGCAACATTTCTGGGTAGAGGACTGATAGTTTCAAGATTGCAAAATGTAAAGGAAATTATCCAAATCGTGAGGAATATCGGGTCTTAGTAGTATTCTTGCAGTTTCTATCTCAGGCATGGTATCAGAGTAGGAAGATAAACGCTACTTTAAACAAGCGTGTTTTTTTCCAAACATTAATATAATGCTCTTACTATGAGCATCTACCAATCTCTGAAAAAATCTTATACACCAGATCGTCGGCGTGAAAATGACTGGCGGTTATTTTTGCGTTTGGTGCCTTATGCCCGTCGTAACGGACGGCTATTGGCGCTGTCGATGTGCCTACTCGTACCGATCGCACTAGCTAATGCCGTACAACCTTTCTTGATTGGGCAAGTAATCT
The DNA here is from genome assembly GCF_030382115.1 of Nostoc sp. GT001. Classification (NCBI taxonomy): domain Bacteria; kingdom Bacillati; phylum Cyanobacteriota; class Cyanophyceae; order Nostocales; family Nostocaceae; genus Nostoc; species Nostoc sp. GT001. The sequence goes on along the minus strand of NZ_JAUDRJ010000003.1, from coordinate 5,828,744 downwards.
CTCTGATTCGTAATGAACCAAGCACTTACGAATTTTTTAGGAATCGTCCCTTCTCGCAAGGGCTGAATATCCTAGAGGGATTACTGGTAATTGCGATCGCCATCCAATTGATGTTGACAGGTTTTCAAGGTTATATAGTCCAAAAGCTAGGGCAACAAATCACCGCAGCAATTCGCCAAGACTTATTTCAGCATGTAACATCTCTAGCAGTGCGCTTTTTTGACCGCACACCCGTAGGTAAATTAATTACCAGAATTACCAGCGATGTAGAAGTGTTAGGCGATGTCTTTTCGACTGGGGCGGTTGGCATTATATCCGATTTGTTTTTAATGCTGGTGACTTTGGGTTTAATGTTTTCCATCCAGTGGCAACTTTCTTGCTTGCTGGTATTGATGCTGTTACCAACTAGCTGGGTAATTGTTTACATTCAAAAACAGTACCGCAAAGCCAATTACAAAGGGCGAGAAGAACTTTCGATCCTGAATTCACAGCTACAAGAAAATGTGCTTGGTATTAACGTCGTGCAGTTGTTTCGTAGAGAAAAATTTAATGCCGAATTGTTTCGTGCGACAAACAGCCACTACACTCAGCAAATGGATAAAACCATCTTTTATGATTCATTTGTTTCAGCAACCTTAGAATGGATTGGACTGATTGCGATCGCAGGTGTTTTGTGCGTGGGTGGGTGGTTGCTGTTGGAAAAAAACTTGACTTTCGGGACTTTATCGACATTTATATTGTATGCACAGCGATTATTTGACCCTTTAAGGGCTTTTGCAGAAAAATTTACAGTAATTCAAGCTGGTTTCACTGCCATTGAACGCGTAAGCGATATATTAGATGAACCGATAGAAATTCGCGATCGCGCCAATGTCCGCTTCTCAATATTTGATGCAAAATTTGGCTACATAGACGAAATCCTAGCAAATCTAGAATCTCCAGACCTCACTTCCCCCCCAGAACTGGGAGAGATTCGCTTCGATCATGTCTGGTTTGCTTACAAAAATGATGATTACGTAATTAAAGACTTAGATTTTACCATTCATCCTGGTGAAAAAATTGCATTAGTCGGCCCTACAGGTGCGGGTAAAACTTCGATCATCCGTCTTTTGTGCCGCCTTTACGAACCCACCCAAGGACGCATTCTCATAGATGGCGTAGACATTCGGGAAGTACCACAAGCAGAACTGCGGCGCTACATGGCAGTAATTTTACAAGAAGGCTTTTTGTTTGCTGGCGATGTTAAAAGCAACATTTCTTTAGGAGATGGCTACACCATTGAACAGATTCAACAAGCAGCGGAAGAAACCAACATTGCCCAGTTTATAGAAGAACTACCCCAAGGCTATGATACTCAACTTCGAGAACGGGGCACAAATATTTCTAGTGGTCAAAAGCAACTTTTAGCCTTTGCACGCGCTGCCATTCGCAATCCGCAAATTTTGGTACTAGATGAGGCTACCGCTAGTTTAGATGTTGGCACAGAAGCTTCAGTTCAAGAGGCATTAAACCAGCTTTTGCTTAGACGTACCGCCATTATTATTGCTCACCGCTTGTCTACAATTCGCAATGTAGACCGGATTTTTGTTCTCAAGCGTGGCGAATTAATCGAACAGGGAAGTCACGAGCAACTTCTGCAACAAGGAGGGCTTTATGCCACTTTACATAACTTACAAATGTTGGGGGCTTAGACGATATATAGTCAAAAACTAACATTTACTACAAAAACGGCTTAATTTTGCGGAATGAGTGGCAGAGTTTGTGTAGAAAACAATGAATAGCCTTTTTGCAAAATCGTTACTGAAACTGAATTTGCAGAAATTTTAGTGTGTGTGCAACCTTAGCATATTTAGCTTTTGTATTGCACTTGATTGAAAATGACCATAGGTTTATCACAAGCTGGCTCTAAAGACTTTGTTTTTCTGGAAAGCAAATCAGCCTTTGTGTTTATTTTATTGAATACGCTGAGGTAAATTGTGGAAGACCTGGATGTACGTAAATTTTTTCAAGCAACTCAGCCCAGCAAGACGCTGAATGTGAAAAATCAGGACGAGGGAAAGTATTATATTGATTTTTCCTCAGTCCGTGGTGGTCAGATCATTGAGGAATTGAAGGAAATTATCACCTTCCTTTCACCTGATGAGCCAACCTGTAATCTATTTACAGAGTCATATAGGTTGTGGCAAATCTACTGAGTTGCTGCGACTCCAAGCAGAACTAGAGTGGGAAGATTTTCATGTAGTTTACTTTGAGTCTAGTAACAACATGGAAATGGAAAATGTCGATATTGCTGATATTCTGTTAGCGATCGCTAGTCGTGTGAGTGAAAGCTTACAACCATTCAAAATCGAGCAACCAAGGCGTCTTCAAGCGTTGCTAAAAGAAGCGGAACGGCATTTACACACAGAAGTCGGGTTAGAAGCAGAAGGTTCGTTAACTCATAAAGGCAGTGAAGAAGAAATTCATCTTTCTCTACAAATAGGAAAAATTGGTGCTAAAGCCAAAGTCCCTGCACTTCGCAGCCGATTGCATGAGTATCTGGAACCACGAACAGCACAATTTATAGATATTATTAACCAGGAATTGCTTCAACCCGCCATAGATAAACTGAAGCAGTTCGACAAAAAAGGACTTGTAGTAATTGTTGATAACCTCGATCGCGTCGATGTTTCCCCGAAACCGTGGGGACGTCCTCAGCCAGAATACTTGTTTGTGGATCGGGGAGACCAATTACGAAAATTGAAATGCCATTTAATATACACTATCCCCTTGGCGTTGATTTTCTCAAATGAATCGGCAACACTCATACAGAGGTTTGGGGTGCAACCCAAGGTGTTACCAATGGTGCCAGTGCAACATCGAGATGGCAGCGAATGCAAGGAAGGAATGGACTTGCTGCGTCAGATGGTGTTAGCAAGAGCTTTCCCAAACTTGATGCCAAAGCAGCGTATTGACAAAATCAAAGAAGTTTTTGATAGCTCTGAAACATTAGACCGTTTGTGTCGGATCAGTGGAGGTCATGTTAGGAATCTGCTCGGAATCCTCAATGCATCTATTAGGAAGCAAAGAAAACTACCTCTGGAATCTCAAATTCTAGAAGAAGTAATTCGAGAGCAAAAAAATTCGCGAGTTGCTGCAATCATAACCGATGAAGAGTGGGAGTTGCTAGAAAAAATTGCTCGAGAGAAAAAGGTGGTTGAAATTAACCAATGCCGAATGCTGCTCCATAGTATGTTTGTGTACGAATACCGTGATTCCGAGGGATCTTGGTTTGATGTTAACCCTTTATTTGCAGAAAAGACAGAATTTAAGTCGCGCGTAGAATCTCAAGAGCTACATCAAAATAAAAGTGTTAAAGATATTATTGATTTAACGCTTTTTACTGGATTAAAAAAAATTTCTAAGGAGTATGATAAGTTCTTTTTAAAAAAAGATTACCCCCAAGCATTTGACTCAGCAGTTTCTGCCTATAATTTTTGTCAAAGCATTCTTACAACTCTAGATCAAGAAAACCAAAGAGATATTTATAGTGTTGTTAATGCTCTATTTGAATACTGGAAAATAAATAAAGAACAGGCAAAATTTTATGGAGGTTTAGAACAAGATGACTTCGAGTAATTATTCACGCTTTTCTTTTGAACTCATCATTCATGATATTAGACATATAAAATCTTTCTTAGATACTATACCTATGTGGAGATTTTTTTTATCAAAAAAAAAGATAAATTGCGTAATAGTAAGAAATATAGCTAATCTTATAGAAGATAGATTAAATGAAGAAATTCAACTTATTGCTCAATTAAATCAATCATTAAGTGATTGGAACTCATTCACAAGAAAAGTTTTGCTTGCTAGAGAGAAAGCGAGCAGTGCAGCATATATTTTAACAACTTCGACTAAACAAACTGGGTATAAAGACATATTTGCTAATCAGGCACAGACTGAATATGGAGAAATTTCTTCTGATATAAACCAGCTTCGATTTTTGAAGGAGTCAGAGTCAGACATGGGCAAACTGGATTTATCACTAGATTTGATTCGTGACATTATTAGAGATTTGAATAACTGTAGTCAGGATGATGTCAAAATGGCTATAAAGCTTTTCAATGACACCGCAACTCAGTATACAGATATGCAGAGAACAATTTCCAAAATTATTGCTAGGGTTCTGAGAAGCTAAATTGTGCTTTTTATATTCCTTTTTTCTCGTAAATAAAAATTTAAGCTTTAATTTATATTGAGGAGTAAAACTATGATTTTTGATTTATCATTAATAGCTTCTATACTTAGAACAATTGGGGACATAAAATCTATCTTGGATACAGTTGAAAAAACAAATATATTTCAGCGCCAACCTAAATTAGACGAACTAAAAAGAGAGATTACGTCTCTAGAACAACAAGTTAATACTGGGTTTCCTACTTTAGTACAACTTCTTCGCTCTTATTCTTCAATATTATCAGATGTAAAAGTAGTAACAGCCATATCAAATAAGGCTTCTGAACTGATTGCGATCGCACCAGATAAAGCACTATTGTATACAGGAAACTTTATCAATCAAATCGAAGCTAATCATGGCCAAATTAACTTGGGTATCAGTCAGCTTCCACCCCTGAATGTTAGAGAAGCAGGAGAATTAAGTGGAAGGCTAAATTCAATTCGCGATTTGATTAGAGATATCAAAAGAGAAGATGATATCCAAAGTATCAAAAGAACTTTTGAGAATATATCTACTCAATATACGGATGTACAATCGATATTATCACGATTAGTTGAAATAATTTTGAGTAGTTTGGAGTCAAGGAACTAGTACTGCTATGGGTAAGTCAGCGCTGTAGCAACTGGTGTTGCGTTGTCGTGCAAAGCACTGTCAAAAATTCAAGGTGTGTTAGCCTATGGCATAATACACCCTATTTCCGAATGGTAATTACTTAAAGCTTTGTTCCTGCCCAGACCCCCGACTTCTTCAAGAAGTCGGGGATCTAAATCCAATGACATTCCAGCCTACTTCCTTAATTATTCTACATGGTTATCATTAGTCATTAAGACCGATAATCTCATTCACCTTTTAAAGATTAATTTATAGAAAACGCTTGAGGCTGTTATATCAATCTGGTCTGCATCAACTGTGTTCAGAAGGAAATTCTCTAGGAACTGAATTAAAATGACACTCGATTTGCAGAAATTTTACCAGGCTTGCAACCCCAGCAAGACCTTAGTAGTGAGCAATCCCTCGGATCGGCAATACTATATTGATTTCTCCTCAGTGCGTGGAGGTGAGATTATTAAGGAATTAAAGGAGAATATTACATTTTTCTCACCTGATGAGCCTACCTGCGAACTATTTACCGGACATATTGGCTGTGGTAAGTCTACCGAATTATTGCGGCTAAAAGCTGAATTAGAACAAGAAGGCTTTCATGTAGTATATTTCGAGTCCAGTCAAGACTTGGAGATGTCTGATGTTGATATCGGAGATATTTTACTGGCCATCGCGCATCGAGTCAGTGAAAATCTCTCTCACTTGGAAATCCCTGAACCCAGTGGTTTAACAAAAATACCTGTTGGAGCCGCTAGGCTGTTGATGACAGAAATTGAGGTTTCTCAAACAAGTGAAAAATCAGGACTGGCGCTGGTGCAACTAGGGATTGGCAAGATTACAGTCAATGCTAAAAATAGCCCGGAATTTCGCAGTAAGTTAAGAGAATATTTGGAACCGCGCACAAACAGCATCTTAGATGTGATTAACAAGGAACTGCTGGAACCTGCCATATATAAACTAAAGCAGTCCGGCAAAAAAGGACTGGTGGTGATAGTCGATAATCTCGATCGCATTGAGACGACTACTAAACCTTGGGGAAGATCGCAACCAGAATATCTATTTGTAGACCGGGGTGAACAATTACGTCAACTTAGCTGTCATCTTGTTTACACTATACCGTTAGAGTTGATGTTTTCCAACGACTTGAACCTACTGACACAGCGATTTACGGTAGATCCAAAAGTCTTGCCGATGGTGCCAGTCAGGTTCCGAGATGGTAGTGAATGCCTCGAAGGTATGGCACTCCTGCGACAGATGGTACTAGCAAGAGTTTACCCTCATCTGCTTCCAGGCGATCGCTTGGACTTGATTACCAATATTTTTGATACACCGAAAACATTAGATAGATTATGTATAGTGAGTGGCGGTCATGTCCGAGAACTACTCAGATTGCTCAATGACTGCATCAAAAAGGAACGAAAGCTACCTCTGTCTGGTGAAGTGTTGGAAACTGTGATTAGAAACTACTGCAATCAAATGACCTTGGCGATTACAGATGATGAGTGGGATTTGCTGCGCCAGGTGCAACAGCAAAAATGGGTCAGCGGAGATGACGGATACCGAATTTTATTACGTAGTCGGTTTGTGTATGAGTATCGTGATACTCAAGGGTCTTGGTTTGATGTTAACCCAATTTTGGCGGAATCCAGAATATTACAACGATGACAAACCTAAGTTGCCGGAAAAATGTCACTGCCTACCAGAATGAGTCCTTGGAGGAGTTGGTATGGGCAATAAAGGCATCTAAAGGCAAGTTTTCATTACTTTTAGCCCATTGTAACGATCTTCTCCTACAAGATGCGATTAGAGAGCATCTGCGAACAAGATATGAATTTAGGATTCAAGAAGTATTTATTGATAAATCTGATACAAAACTTTATACCTTTATCGAAGCTGAATTAATAAATGAGCAGGTATCAGCCTTAATGGTATGTGGTCTAGAATCAGTTACTGAAATAGATACAGTGCTGATTACGACAAATCTTGTCCGAAATAATTTCAAAAATTTTTCACTCCCTATTGTGATCTGGGTTAATGATAAGGTTATAGTAAAGCTTCAGAGGAAAGCAGCTGATTTCTATAGTTGGACTACAACAACTCAATTTGAAGCCATTCCTGATGAATCGCGATAAAACGCCAGAATTTTAGTTATGGTCAACCTACATCACTCAGAAGATGTACTGAAGTTCAACAAAAATTCTTTACAGGAATTAATCTGGGCGATCGCTACTTCTCAAGGAGAATTTTCCTTGATTTTAGCACTTTGTAATTCACCTAGCTTGCAAAAACTCTTGGTGAAACATCTGCGTATATCATGTTCACAGGAAATTCGGGAAATAGTTCTGGATCAGTCTGTGAAGACATTTTACACAGATATCAGATGCATACTAGGTGAAGAGCATCCCCAGGCGTTGATAGTATTAGGATTAGAGTCGGTCAGGGAACTGGAAGATTTGCTAATTGCTGCTAACCCAGTCAGGGAGGAGTTGAGAAAAAATTTTCCCTTTCCTTTGGTATTGTGGATCACCGATGAGGTACTCTATAAGCTGATGCGATTAGCAACAGATTTGCAGAGTTGGGCGACAACAGTTGAATTTGCGATCGCTACCGATGATTTAATTAAATTTATCCAGCAAACTGCTGATGAAGTCTTTGAACAAGTTTTAGCCGCTCGGACAAGAAAATATCTTGACAACACCGCGCTCAATTTACAAAGTGGTTCCTTACGCCGCGTTGAATTGGAGTCAGCATGGTATGATTTGCAAAATGGTCGTTTGAGCCTCAACCCAGAGCTAGAAGCAAGTTTAGAATTTATGCTAGGTCGGGCTAATTCCGATTCAATGGAACAGTCTCGGCAGCATTACGAGCGGAGTTTGGCACTTTTCAATCAAGACTCCCCATCTTTGCGGATTTTAGAGCGACGAGCTTGTTTACTTTACTCTCTGGGATTGTGGTGGCGTACATATGCTATGTTCCATCAATCGGAACAGGAAAGTGCTTTTAGTATTGCTAAAGATTATTTTCAACAATGTATTGAGTTATTTGAGCAAGCTAACCGCAAAGATTTAGTCGCCAAATTTATTAACGTCTTGGGATCTGTACTTCAAAGTCTCCAGTCTTGGCAAGAGTTGGAGACTGTTGCTAACAAAGCATTGGCACTGCATAAAATATATCCCAATCAGTTTAAAACAGCCAGAGCTTATGGCTTTCTGGCTGAAGTAGCGATCGCCAAATTAGCCTGGACTGAGGCACAGAAAGCGGCAAACCAAGCACTTTTTATACTCGATAGTGTTCAACTCAATACATTAAATCCCGTCTTTGAAGAGATCAAGGCAGATTTAGAGTGGGAAAATTCATCCCATCGGGGTTGGTATTTATTTGCATTAGCGCGATCGCAATCTGCGCTCAATCAACCACAAGCAGCATTGCAAACTTTAGAAATAGCAAGAGCAAAAACTCAAGTTCAGTATAATCCAGAGCTTTATATTTGCCTATTAACAGAGCTACACAATAGCTATTTTAAAGAACGTCAATATCTCAAAGCATTTAATATTAAACAAGACCAACGCTCCATTAAACAGCAATATGGTTTCGTGGCTTTTATCGGTACAGGTAGATTACAACCACAACAACAGGTGAATACCCCGGATTTACCTGTTGTTGAACAAAAAGTAAAAGTAGCTACAGAAATTGCTGATTCTGGAAGACAACAAGATATTAATCACCTGATCGAACGGATCAGTCGCCCTGACCATAAACTAACAGTAATTTATGGACAATCAGGCGTTGGAAAAAGTTCAATTTTGCAGGCAGGTTTAATCCCAGCATTAAAACAAAAATCGATTGGTACGCGTGATGTCTTACCTGTGTTGCAACAAGTTTATACAGATTGGACTGAAGAATTATACACACAGTTACAAAATGGCATTCAAGAAATTAAACACCATTACTCTATAAATAGTGCAAAAACAGATATAAATTTCACAAAATCTATTTTAAATAAATTACGCAATCATGATAATGACAACCTCCTCACAGTTTTAATATTTGACCAATTTGAAGAATTTTTCTTTGTTTACAAAGATCCAAAAGACAGACAAAAGTTTTATGAATTTTTACGTGAATGCCTTAATATCATGTATGTCAAAGTAATCTTGGCATTGCGGGAAGATTATTTACACTACCTTTTGGAGTGTAATCGTCTTGTAAATATTGAGGTAATTGACAACAACATCTTAGATAAACATCATCTCTACTATTTAAACAATTTCTCCCCAGTAGACGCCAAAAAAATTATTCAAACATTAACTAAAAAAACGCAGTTGATTTTAGAGAACTCATTAATTGATGAATTAGTAAATGATTTATCTAGAGACTTAGGGGAAGTTCGCCCAATTGAGTTACAAGTGGTTGGAGCACAAATCCAAACCGAAAAAATTACCAAACTAGAGCAGTATCGGCAACACGGCCCTAAAGAAAAATTTGTTTGGCGATTTTTAAAAGAAATCGTCGAAGACTGTGGCTCTGAGAATGAGCAAATAGCCAAATTGGTATTATATTTACTCACAGATGAAAACAATACACGACCTTTAAAAACTCGTGCTGATTTAGAACTAGAGTTAAATGTTAAGGCGCAAACACTAGATTTAGTTTTAGAAATATTAGTAAGATCGGGGTTAGTGCTGAGAGTGCCAGCCTCCCCTGATAATCATTATCAACTAGTACATGATTATTTATTGCCGTTTGTTCGTCAGCAACAATCAGCCCGATTAATTGCTGAACTGGAGAAAGAAAAAGAGCAACGACAACTAACGGAAGCAGAGCTTTCTCAGGTTCTCAACCAAAAACTTATAAAAACACGTAAGGGAATACTTCAGCGAACAATATTGAGAATCGTAACCGCAGGATTGGCGATAATTTTGCTGATCAATCAAAACAATGCTGAACTTATTGCTATAAGTACTGAATCCCAATTGCTGCTGAAGTCAAATCAAGATATAGACGCGCTGATCCAAAGTTTAAAAGCAGGGAAAAAACTGCAAGATTTTTGGTCAGTTGGAGTCCAATCAGAAACCAGGATAAAAGTTTTAACGGCATTACAGGATGCAGTTTATGGTTTCAAAAATCGCAATAGTTTAGATGAGTATACCACCCATTTTATCAGATGTTTTAGTTTTAGTCCCAATGGTAAAATGCTAATTTCTGGTGATGCAAATGGGTTGCTAAAAATCTGGAGTCGAGATGGTAAAAACCTTCAAACCTTCAAAGCGCATGACAAGAGAATAAACAGCGTTAGTTTCAGTCCTGATAATCAAAAAATAGCTTCAGGCAGTGACGATAAAACCGTTAAACTGTGGAGTATACATGGTAAAGAAATCTCTACTTTTAAAGGACATCAAGGTAGTGTCAATAGCATTAGCTTCAGCCCGGATGGCAAACGGATTGCCTCAGCTAGTCAGGATAAGACAGTGAAGATTTGGCAACTTGATGGCTCTCTACTTGAAACCTTCAAAGGACATAGTAAAAGCGTCAACAGCGTCACTTTTAGTCCAGATGGTAAACTGATTGCCTCTGCCAGTGATGACAAAACTGTGAAACTTTGGCAACTTAATGGCACAATAATTAAAAATTTTGATCAGTATGGAAGTGGAGTTAACAGTGTAAGTTTCAGCCCTAATGGCAAGATGATTGCATCTGGTAGTAAAAACAACACCGTGATAATTTGGTCATTAGATGGTACAAGACCTGTAAGAGTATACGATGCCGATTCTGTAAACAGCATCAGTTTTAGTCCAGACAGTCAGGTTATTGCCTCAGCTAGCAATAAAACAGTGAAACTGTGGAACATTGATGGCACTTTGCTCACTAACTTCCAACGCTTTGGTAGCTATGATGTGAGTTTCAGCCCAGATGGTAAGAGTATTGCAGCTATTGGTGATGGCAAAATTTTAGTTTGGGATTTTGACCTCAATGAACTTCTGAAGCGCGGTTGCAATGCGGCGTATAATTATCTGAAGAATAACCCAAAAGTAAAGAGCGATCGCTCTCTCTGTGATGACATCTAAAAACAAAAATGAAAGCTTGAGGTGTCAGCTTTTGAGTAAAATAAAACACCTTTAAAAGACTATTATTTTTAACCTATTTCTGGAGTGCGATCACTAGTTTGCAACTAGAGTATATACTAACAAAAAATCCCCACCCAGGCATTTACCTGAGTGGGTAATATTAGGTCGAACAAAAGAATTTTCCCAAAAGAAGTAGAAAAATTATTTGCTCTCTGTAAAATCAGCGTCAATCACATCGTCGCCGTTACTAGAGCTAGAGGAACTACTATCTTGAGGTTCACCACCAGATGTAGCACCTGCACCGGAACCAGCACTAGCACTAGCACCCGCTTGTTGATAGATGTTGCTACCCACAGCGAATAACGCTTGTTGCAATTCTGGGGTGAGCTTCTTGATTTGCTCATCGTCTTCTTGAGCAACTGCTTCCCGCACTTCCTTCACTAAAGCTTCGACTTTAGTCTTGTCAGCATCGGGAACTTTATCGCCCAATTCTTGTAACTGCTTTTCAGCTTGGTATGCCAAAGAATCGGCTTGGTTCTTGCGTTCAATCTTTTCACGCCGCTCTTTATCAGATGAAGCGTTCTGTTCAGCTTCTCTTACCATCCGGTCAACATCATTTTTATCCAGGGTGGAAGCGCCGGTTATGCTGATGGACTGTTCTTTACCAGTTCCTTTGTCCTTAGCGGTGACATTAAGGATACCATTAGCATCAATATCGAAGACCACTTCAATTTGAGGGACGCCACGTGGTGCAGGAGGAATACCATCGAGGCGGAAGGTTCCCAAGCTCTTGTTATCGTTAGAGAATTCGCGTTCACCTTGCAGAACGTGAATTTCTACGTTGGTTTGTCCATCCACAGCGGTGGAGAAGACTTCCGATTTCTTGGTGGGAATTGTGGTGTTGCGGGGGATAATTTTGGTCATCACGCCGCCCAATGTTTCCACACCCAAAGATAGAGGTGTCACGTCTAACAACAAGATGCCAGTTACATCACCAGCCAGTACGCCGGCTTGAATGGCAGCACCAACTGCTACAACTTCATCAGGGTTAACGCTTTGGTTGGGGTCTTTACCCAATACCTGCTTCACAATCTGGTGAACTGCGGGAATCCGCGTAGAACCACCAACTAACACCACTTCGTCAATATCGCCTTTGGTTAACTTGGCATCCCGGAGGGCGTTTTCCACAGGAATACGACAACGGTCGATTAAGTCAGAGCAAAGTTCTTCAAATTGAGCGCGAGTCAGGGTTGTATCCAGGTGCTTAGGCCCGTCCTGGGTAGCGGTGATAAATGGTAGGTTAATTTCTGCTTGGGTAACGCTAGAAAGCTCAATTTTGGCTTTTTCTGCGGCTTCAGTCAGACGTTGTAAAGCTTGCTTGTCTTTCCGCAGGTCAATACCTTCGGCTTTCTTGAACTTCTCAGCTAAGAAATCAACTATTTTTTTGTCAAAGTCGTCACCACCAAGGTGGGTATCACCAGATGTGGCTAGTACTTCAAAAACTCCGTCTCCTACTTCCAGCACGGATACGTCGAAAGTACCACCACCAAGGTCAAATACTAGGATGGTTTCGTTACTCTTCTTGTCAAATCCATAAGCCAGAGAAGCAGCGGTAGGCTCGTTGATAATCCGCAGAACTTCAATCCCGGCAATTTTCCCAGCGTCTTTTGTTGCTTGTCGCTGGGAATCGTTGAAGTATGCGGGAACGGTGATTACAGCTTGGGTTACAGTTTCACCCAAGTATTTGCTGGCATCTTCAACTAGTTTGCGAAGAACTTTTGCAGAAATTTCTTCAGGAGCAAACGGTTTACCAGCGATTGGACAATCTAATTTGACATTGCCGTTGCTGCTGAGAACTTTGTAAGAAACTTCCGTAGCTTCGTTACTAACTTCATCGTAGCGGCGACCGATAAAGCGTTTGACTGAGTAAAACGTATTTTCGGGGTTCATCACCGCTTGGCGTTTGGCGATTTGGCCAACCAAGTTGTCGCCATTTTTCGCAAATGCGACTACTGATGGCGTTGTCCGAAAACCTTCAGCATTAGCAATTACTGTGGGTTTACCACCTTCCATCACTGCCACGCAGGAGTTCGTTGTTCCTAAGTCAATTCCAACTACTTTTGCCATTTTAGGTGCTGGCTCCGTATAACTACAAATGAATGAATGAGAATATAAAGCACTAAATTNTTGAACCAACAGGGCAAGAAATCAGCCAGTTCAGCATGAACNACCTTTGTTTTGGCTTTCCTGGGGTTAAAACTCCAGACTATGCTGATATATATACTGAAGCTTAGTGGTAGCCAGTCCATGAAGGGTGGTTTCCCGAACCTTGCTTGGGACGGTTAAACTAACTAAATTGTGTTTTTAGTTGGTTCATGGATTAATTTGTCTTCACTCTGTCTAATGTAGAAGAATTAATACTTTCAGTAATTAGGGTGAACCGTAACGTCCGAGTGGTGTTTGCCGTCTTTTGAGGCAATAAACTACAGAAGCAGTGAGGATTCGGGATTGGGCATGGGGTATGGGGAGAGAATAATAACTCAGCACTCAGTACTTACTCAATCCCAGAAAAGAGAGTTTCCCAGTCAATCACAGGTGGTCTTTGTCCTTGGTTGACTATTTCAAAAATTTTCCTAGAACTACTTGGTTGAAAAAGGCATTCTACGCAAGCGTTGGCGACATCAATCCGGCTGGCATCACCCGAAAGTGTATCCCCAATGCCTATGACTACACCGTATTTACCCCCAGTTTTTGCCTTAAGGAGGGTGTTGAGGTCGTATGAGGTATAGGGGCCGTCAATGAGGCGTCCTGGGCGGATAATGGTGTAGGGTAATCCTGAATTAATAATGGACTCTTCGCCTTTTTGTTTGGCATCCAACACGCCAAAACCATTAAGAATACTAAAAGGAAACTGATTTTTACGGAGAATTCCACAAGAAGAGACGAAAACGAATCGCTTCAAATTCTGGGGTGCTGCTGCTACTAGATTGCTGACACCTTGAGCATCAATTTTTGTCGGACTATTCTTTGCTTTTGCTTCACTAGATTTGGGATTAAGGAAAATAATTCCCCATTCAATCAAGTTCGGGGTTTCGTCAAACTCCCATCGCGCAGAGGGAAAGGCAGTAGTTCCAGCACAATTTATGATGTGGGTAACACCTAGCATTGCAGCTGGTAGTGTAGCTGGTTGGCGGATATCGCCAACGGCAATTTCCACTTTTTGGTTAAACATCTCTTCAGCTTTTGCAGCATTGCGTGTCAGAACGCGAACTTTTAAACCCTTTTCGAGTAACTTGCCTACCACTAATTGCCCGACTCCACCTGTAGCACCAGCAACTAGTACCAAATCTTTAGCTGAATCAAAAGAAGTCATAAAGTGCCCTTGAGATAGTCTATTGCTAATCTACCTAAAAAATACGATGTCTACGCCAGGCTGTGACGCTCGATAGCGCAGCGTAAAGCTTTCTCTTCTCCTTTTTCTGTCAAAGACGCTAACACGAACGCCAACCGCATGGCTTCTCTACAAGACGCTACGCGTAGCTTGCTTCTTTGGAGGAGTAAGTTTAGAGTGAGTCCGCGAACGTCGATTAAAGATTTGGCTAATGGTTGTTGACTCTGTAGCTTTCAGGCTGATAAGGGACTTGCGTGAAAATAAAGTACCAATAAACTGAGTTTCGACACTATTAACCCGCAGATCCCTAAGTGGGAATTTTAGGAAAAGGGCAAACTCCCTAAAACTGAATTAGCACAGTAGTCAGCACGAAATACGATCGCAAGATCAGATGCTAGCCCATCTGCAAGAGCATGTTCAATCGCTACACAAGTATTGACCCTTTTTTCACCACGAAAGCAGTTGGGAAGGGGACTGGCATGGGTCTATCAATAAGTTACCAGATAATTACTGACAAGCATGGTGGATCTTTGCAATGTATTTCATCACCGGGACAAGGTGCAGAGTTTGTAATTACAATCCCAATTCGAGTAGGGAAACCAGCACAATTATCAGTCGGCGATCGCCACGCCTATCGGTAAAAGTCAGTGCCAATATTTTTCAGCTATTCAGTGCGTAAGCGTAGCCCGCACTTCTCTACGAGACGCTGCGCGAACGGCTACGCTCAGTGACACCGTAGACATCGCAGTTAGAGGGGAATTGCCCCTGAATTGTTCGGTTCTACCACTGTCACCAGTACACAAATAGCTATAACCTCTTAGATAGTAGTGAAATGTCTAACCTAGACGCTGTTAGTCGCTCTTGAATTAAGGGGTGAAAGCCTGTGTACCAATGGATATTGCCAAGCCTGAGCGAAATCTTGGCCCAAAATCAATCAAGTGTGGCAGAATGTTCACCTGCTAAAGCAGAGCAGCAGTGGCGTATCAGCCTCGCAGCGACAGAACATTTGCTATTAAATACTTTAGCAGACCCTTCAGTTGACACAACCCAAGGATTAGTTTTAGCCGCACCAGCACCCTTGTTTAGTCAACCAAAATTGACTCAAAGTTTACAAACAGTAACTTTTACAGCAAAACCATTTAACCCTTTGGCGCTGATGCCATTTCAGATGCCAGGTGCGATACCTGCGGCAGACTACGCCAACGCATCTGTAAATGAAGACATTGCTCCCCATGATTCGGTACTTCCGTTACTACCTGCCGATCCTCTGGGTGCAGAACAGTTTTGCTTAGTTTTTACAGATAAATTTAGATTAGTGCTGGTTTTAGCAACCCACAAAAACGGTAAAAAAACTTTTTCATTTTCTTTTGAGCCAGAGATAGTGCAGCAGGCTTGGCGATCGCTAGGGGCACGGGTAATGCTGGCTAATCCAGAATTTTTCGCGCGCTTGGACGCATTAGTAGAACAGTATTCTCCGGTAGCACCAGACTACCGCATGATGATTCACTTTAGTCAGTTATTGCTTCAAGAATTAACAGAACCAGAAGAGACTAGAGATTCTTTACTAGGGACTGGGGAAGAAGTAGGGGAGCATACTTCTCTACGAGAGGCTACGCCAACGACTGCGCTCAGTAACCGAGGGAGCAGAGGAGCAGGGGAGCAGGGGAGAAGAGTTTTCCCCAATCCTCAATGCTCAATGCCCAATGTCCATTACCCCTTATCCCCAGAGGGGGCCCCACCTTCCCCAAATCCTGATGTAGAATTGCTCCAAGCCTTCGCTCACGAAGTCCGCACACCTTTAACAACTATTCGCACCATGACTCGTCTGCTGTTGAAGCGGCGAGACTTAGATGCTAGTGCGATCAATCGCTTAAAAATTATCGATCACGAGTGTACCGAGCAAATTGACCGTATGGAATTGCTGTTTAAGGCCGCAGAACTAGAAACTACTGCCTCAGCAAAATCGTCAAAAACTCAACTCACGCCGATGTCTTTAGATCAAGTGTTGCAGCAGAGCATTCCCCGTTGGGAACAAGCAGCGCATCGGCGGAATTTAACTTTAAATGTTATTTTACCTCAGCAATTACCGACAGTGGTAAGCAATCCCACCATGTTGGATCAGGTTCTCACTGGTTTGATGGAAAATTTTACTCGCAGCTTACCCGCTGGCAGCCATATTCAAGTACAAGTTATCCCAGCTGGAGATCAACTGAAGTTACAATTATCGCCGCAATTCCGGTGCAAAGATTCAAATAAAGCCGCCATACCTGCAACACCACCAATTCGCAAGGCTCTAGGCCAACTGCTGATGTTTCAACCAGAAACAGGTACGATTAGTTTGAATATCGCTGCAACCAAGCATTTGTTTCAGGCGATCGGTGGCAAACTAATTGTGCGTCAGCGTCCACACTATGGGGAAGTGATGACGATTTTCCTGCCTTTAGAAGTTAGCAATAAACAGAAACCGATAGTGACGAATTAGAGATATAGCAATCCTAAATGAGATTGTGAAAAATTTTGTTATGGTCGTCTTTAGTCATTTGTCCTTTGTCATTTGTGACTACAACGGACTAATGACTAATGACATGAAACAAAGTACTTTTCCACGCATCTAACAAATATTTCCACACCCATTGCCAAGGCGGTTTCGTCAAAATCAAACCGGGGATGATGATGAGGATATGCTAAATCTTTCGCGGGATTAGCAGAACCCAGAAAGAAATAACAGCCAGGAACCTCTTCTAAGAAAAATGACATATCTTCAGCAGCCATAGTTTGGCATTCTGGCACAATACCCACAGGAGTTTCTACCACTTCTTCTGCGACAGATCGTACTAATTCTGCTATTTTAATATCATTAATTACTGGTGGATAAAGTGACCAATATTCTAAGTCATAATTTGCACCATGACTCTGACAAATTCCAGCAATAATCTGCTCGACACGCTGCTTAAAAAAGCCTTTCAAACTAGGATTAAAATACCTGACGGTAGCACTCATTCTCGCTGTATCAGCAATTACATTGCGTTTGGTTCCAGCATGAAGTTCTCCCACTGTCACAACTGCTGAATCAATGGGATTAACATTCCGAGCGACAATAGTTTGCAAAGCATTGACGATTTGGGCAGCAACAACAACGGAGTCAACAGTTTGATGGGGTAGTGCGCCATGTCCACCTTTACCCAAAATTGTGCAGTTAAAGCATTCCACAGCTGCCATCAATGCGCCAGCGCGTACACCCACTGTTCCTAAAGGCAAATTATTCCACAAGTGCAAACCAATAATCGCTTCAACATCAGGATTTTTCAAAACTCCAGCTTCAATCATCGGCTTTGCGCCTCCTGGTGATTCTTCCGCTGGCTGAAAGATAATTTTTACAACACCAGAGAAGTCTTGGCGATGTTGCTGGAGATAATAAGCTGTACCTAAAGCGATCGCTGTATGTCCATCATGTCCACAAGCGTGCATCACTCCATTATGCTGCGATTTGTACGGCACTTCGTTGAGTTCTTGGATTGGCAAAGCATCCATATCCGCGCGAATCGCTAAAACTTTTGGATTTTGGATTGTTTCTGAAACTTCCCCTTTACCTTTGATGGTGGCAACAATGCCAGTGTGGGCAATGCCAGTTTGATGCTCAATTCCCCATTCTTGCAGCTTTTGTGATACAAACTCAGCAGTCAGTTTTTCTTGAAAACCCAACTCTGGTTGTTGATGCAATCGCCGCCGCCACTCTACTAATTGCGGTTGCAATGAGCGGATCGAAAGTCGGATGCGAGATAGATCAACAGAAGCGGGATTGGGAAAGGTGAAAACCATTATGAAGACAAACTAGTTTAAGTACAGCTAATACCAATTTGAAAAAAGAATACAATACATTACAGATAAGACCTCTTCCGCATCCTTCCCAAGACATCGGGAAAGGTATGGGTTAGCGATCGTGTCGCAAACATTTTTTGAATTGGTATAACTTAGATTGTTTTCCTAGTTTAACGTGACTTGGATGAGTCTTCAGTAAGGAGGTACTCAGCACTGATTGCAGTCAAAGGGCCTTTAGTTAATAGCTGTTAATTTTCTCTCTAGGTCAAATAAAAATCCGTGGATATACTCTTCAGTCCATTCCGCACCATAGAAGCGTTTAAACATCCCTCGCGCTGGGTCTTTTTCAGCCCGATATCGCAGGTATCGCAGTTGGGCTTGCTCAATGGCTACTAAATTTTGGGAATTTGTTACAGCTTCTGCCTGCTCTACGAAATCGAGATAAGCTTTCAAATAGTCTTTGAAAGCGGCAAACACCTTAGTCTCTACTACAGCCGTTTCTTGAGGGCGAGTCCACAGAAAAGCGGGAGAGAAAAAAGGCTGTGCTTCTTCGGGAAAATCCCCTCCCCAAGACAGATGTTGTTGATGAGTGTGGAAAATCGGCAGAATTGGTTCAGTATATTTCGCTTGGTATGCTAGATCATCTCGAAATAGGGGCTGCATATCCAAAGCAATTAGATGTCCTCCTGGCAATGTCACCAAATCTGCGCCAAAAAAGGGTAAATCGTAGTTGAGGCGCGGAAAAATTACAAAATTCAGTACTTGCAGCGAATTGCCACCCTGTACGTGAGCTGCCCGAATTTGCCGCAATTTTGAAGTTTGAAAGGCATAACTGGTAGTGACAACCTCTTCCTGATTTTTGCCCTTGCCCACAACAGCACTTTTGGACTCAAACCCAGTGGGGATAGGATAGGGCTGTAAATCCAAACGCGATCGCATATAGGCGATCGCATAATCTAGAAATGGCTGATAAAGTGTCACGTCGCTTCGCTCCGAATTCAAAATTCAAAATTAATAATTAAAGAACTTCTACCTGGTTGTTGAGCGTAGTCGAAACACTGCCTCCTGCCTTCTCCCTTGGCGCTAGCCTCTCCCTTTGGGAGAAGGGGAGACGCTAAAAGCGATCTGCCTCCTGCCTTCTGCCCTCATCTTTTGCCTAGCACCAACTGCTAGGGGAACAGCATCTTCAAATAAGAATTCATGGAGAAAGCGCTCTGCCCATTCATGACCAAAGTAACTGCTAAACAAACCAGATGCGGGATCGCGGTCTGCACTATATTGGTCATAGTCTTTTTGGGCTTTGACAATCCGCTGGATATCTTCAGGGTCTGGGAGCGGTTTGGCATCTGCTAACATTTGCCAATACAAGTTTAAATAATCCTGAAAAGCTTCAAAGACTCGTGTTGCCACTGTTTCCGGGTCGGTTTTGGCAAACAATAGGTATTTAGAAAAATACTGGTTGGCATCGTAAAACTTCATTTCTAAGTTTTGCGCCAAATCCGGGTATTTATCGTGGAGAGATTTTAGCGGAAATATATATTTTTTTTGATAGTCTTCATCCTGAAATAAAGGCTGAAAATCAAGCACAATCAGGTTTTTGACTTTCCCAAAGGATAAAAAATCAA
This sequence comes from Nostoc sp. GT001, assembly GCF_030382115.1. Lineage (NCBI taxonomy): Bacteria > Bacillati > Cyanobacteriota > Cyanophyceae > Nostocales > Nostocaceae > Nostoc > Nostoc sp. GT001. The sequence goes on along the minus strand of NZ_JAUDRJ010000003.1, from coordinate 5,809,022 downwards.
TCCCTAACAGAGGTAAATCGTAGTGATGACTGGGATAAATCACGCTGTTAAAAATTTGAGCGCTTTCCCCAGCATCAATGTAGGTATAACGAATTTTCCGCAACTCTTGACATTGGTGACACCAACTGCGAATAGTTGCTGGGTTTCTGCCGCGATCGCTAACTTTGAATTCCAAACCAGGGGGAATAACCCTACTTTGTAAATCAAACCGCTGAAATAGCTCTTTTTCTAAAAATTCCAGGAAAGGCTTATACATGGAGCATGATTTGTTAACCCTTGCATGAAAATAAGTTATGGCGATCGCGCACGTCTCATTTATGAGAAACAAAGCAACATTCCTTAATGGGGCATGGGGCATTGGGCATTGGGAATGGGGAAAGGGAAAGGGGTAAGGGGAAAAGGGNGAAAGATTAAATTTATTCCTTTTCCCTTTTCCCTTTAACCTTTTCCCCTGCTCCCCCTGCCTCCCCCACTCCCCTCTAACGCCTAGCATGATTGCGACCGATCATTTGCTCCAAGACTTCTTGGGAAACACAGCGACGCTCGGAACAATAAGTCATCAAGTTGATTCCGTTCATCATTCGTACTGTACTGACTCTGACACGAAAATCATCCGTCACAAACCAACAACGTTCCTGACCTTGATTATTGTCGTAGTCAGTATCAATCGTCAGCACTCCATCATCAGCAAACTGATATCGGCTCACAACTGGAATGCTCTCAACATAGCCTTGGTTGCGAATCAGTTTTCCAGAACGCCTCGTTTCGTCGGGAACATCAACCAAAATCGCAGCATTATCGGTATTCGGTAGCCTGGTATCTAGGTTAGCTTGCCATGCAAAGCTAGCACCGCCTGTTGCTTTACTAGGATCTATTCCTTGAGCTTTACAAACTTCTTGGACTTTCGGATCGTCATTTCCCATGACTTTTATAATCAAATTTGACTCCCCCGACTCATCCGCCGCCGAGTCAAAATGATGAACGGCGCGTTCCGTAAACCATGTACCCTCACTTTTACGGAAGAAGTCGATCATTGTCAAAGGCGGTATTATATGCATCTGTTTTGAAACCTCGTTTGATCAAATTTTGGCGTTATTAATACTAGTGATGAGATGAAGTCCCGATTTAACTAAAGTGTAGAATAACTCCAAAAGTGATATTTTAATCAGCTTGATGACAAATAGTGAAATTCAACTTATTACAAGCGTTCGCCCCAGTCCAACTCCAGAAATTTTAACAGCCCTCAAAGCCGGAATCCCTGTAGATTCGGTAGAGTTGTACCAATTTAATCTAAAGGAAGTCGATTTCCGACAAGCTAACTTGAGTAAAGCCAAGCTATTGGGAGCCGATCTCAGTGAGGTGGTATTAAGTAATATCGATTTGAGTGGAGCAGATTTGCGAGGCGCTAATCTGCGAGGAGCCGATTTGAGTGGGGCTAATTTGCAGGGAGCCTATTTAAACCGTGCTGATCTCCAACAAGCAAATCTCAGTGGTGCAAATTTGGAGGGAGCTAAACTCCAAGTAGCGCGTTATGATTCACAAACGAAATGGCCTGAAGAATATAACTACAAAGCTTCGGGAGCGGTAGGGCCAGGTGCTAATCTCAATGGTGCTTTTCTGAATACAGCTTCTTTACGAAATGCAGATTTACAAGGTGCTAATCTGCGTGGAGCCTACCTGAGTGGCGCTGACTTGACAGGAGCCAATTTGCAAGGTGCTTCTCTGAGTGGTGCTGATTTGACAAAAGCTTATTTGACAGGGGCTTGCTTACGAAATGCTCGATTGACTGGAGCCGATTTGCGGGATACAGACCTGCGAGCAACCGATCTCAGTGATGCAGAGATGGAGCATCTTCTAAGTATCGCTGGGGCAGATTTTACTCTTGCTCAAGGACTCACAGAAGCAACTAAAGCGATGCTTTCCAGTCGTCCACATTCAGAACTCGACGTTTGGAACGCCTATACCCGCACAACAACTCGTGAAAGTTTGAGTGCTTGACCGTGCCAATTTTAGATTTTAGATGCAAGCCGCGCTCCTTGTGAGCGAAATAAATTCAAAATCCAAGTTGCGCTGGAAGCCTACTAAATCAAGGTGCGACCCAAAATCCAAAATTGTTTGATCAGTTTTTCTGTAGCGAGTTTACAACGGCTGCCAGTTCTTTTTCAGGAGTGCTAAAAATGTCGCGTATCCTTCGGAAAAACCGGGCGGATCGGGTAGAACATATTGTGGAAATTCTTTATACGATCGCCAAGGTTCCGAAGCATTATGCCGCAAATGTAAGGCACATTCTGAGGAACCTGGTAGTCGCCAAGTCATTTGACCAGCTTGTATATCAGTCACAAATGCCTCCTCATATAGAAAAAGTTGATCTTTTCTTCCAGATTTTGGCAGAGTAACCGGATATTTTGGTCAAATTTAAGGTAAAATAAAATATTTACTACTTATTTAATAAGTTTTTTCACAATATTGCATTGCGGACAAACCCAGGCCGCTATTGTGGCAACAGGTCTTCTAAAGCAGCTCCAACAACTCGGTGATCTTTATCCTGTCTAAGTTGGTTCAGGGCTGCTTTGGCTTCCGGCTCATCATATCGTTTGAGAGCATAGCTAACTCGCACGCGCATCCGCCAAGATTCATCATTTACCAACTTTAGTATTTGGGATAATGCCGCAGCACGTTGGTTAGAATTAGCCAGTAAGCCAAGTGCATCAACAGAAGATTCCCGAACAGTGAAATCTTCATCTTTTAAACCCTGAATGCAGATATCAAATAGTTCTTCAGGGCAATCCATTTCAGCGATCGCAGCCAAAATACTCCGTCTAACTAGCCAGTGGTCATCCTGATAATATGCCAAAACTAGATGAGAAACTGCGACTCTGCCAAATAGCGATAAAGAATTTGCCGCCTCCGCCCGCACGTTGGGAGTATCATCAAATTTCATAATTTGCATCAAAGCTGCAAAAGATTCCGCTGATTGTTGATTACCCAAACCCCTGGCCACAAAAGAACGCACCAAAAATTCTGAGTCATGAAGTTTACTGGTGAGCAGAGGAACTGCAACTTCTGATTCATAATCATTGAGGGCAGCGATCGCCTTCAAACGATAGTGAAAATCTGGGTTCTTTAGTTCTGCTTGGATTTTATGGATTTCCATAAGTGCATTTGGTACAGCTATTCTTTACTTTATTTTACAGATGTCACCAAATGGCGATCGCATTCTAAGAAGATTGAATCTAAGGGCATTGGGATACAAGAGGCAGAGGGGAAAGAACTTGTAGAAGAACTCTCCCCCGCTCCCCCGCTCCCCCACCCCAATGCCCCATGCCCTATCCCATAAATCAATGACTCAATTAAGCGAAACCGTTAAAGAATTAATAGCCAAAGCTAGAATTGTCAGCTTTGCTGAGTGGGAACATTCCCATCCACAAGCAGCGATCGCCATATTTCAAGCTGCGGATGATGCTTTTCGCTACCTGAGCGATGAAGATTTATTGCAGATTAAAACCTTGTCACCCGATAATTCTGAGTTGATTCCTGTTGCTCAATTGTTACGCGATCGCGCAGCCGAAATCGTTGATGAATCTAGAGAACAAGTTTTGGCGACTTATCCCGAAATTATCCAGCCTGGAGGCGGTCTTTATCCACCTGAACGTGCCCAAGCTTGCTGGCGAGATTTTTGGCATTTTCTCCGCTGTATTACTTATGGCATAGCAGGTGGCCACACTGAGTATACAAATACCACAGGACTGCATTATATGAACTTGCTCTATCAGGAATTACAAGTTCCGTTGGATGCAATGGTTTTAGGCTTAAAAAGCATCAAGGCTGCTAGTTTGAAACGCTGCCAAGCCGATCGGCAGCAAATTCTTGCTCCCTATTTTGACCATTTAATCAGCCAATTGGCTACTTTCCAAATTCGATAAGTTAAGTGGGTATGAATAATTAAAGGTTGCTATTCAGGGCTGAAGCTCCTGCTAAAAGACAATCTTAATTAATTTTACATTGCGTAGTATAGTTGAATTTATTCATGCCCACTTATTGAGATAAACTTGGGTGAATCAGCATTATTAATACTCTGGCTCAAGGGAATGGGATAATACCATCACTTGCATCCCAATTGCAAATCAAATACTAAAAAAAGCTGAATTTTCTCTAAAGTATTATTTAACTTAACAAATTTTAATAAATATGGTTTCGGCATCGTATCACAATGTGTAAAGGCAAACGATGCAAAAACTTAAAATCATCACGACTAATAAGGATTTAAAGTCTCTATGTCCCCTACTTTGTCACTATGATGTAAAGTTTTTTAACATCTGCTGAATATCCTTCTCATAAAATTTAGTTGTTAACTGGGAGATAGTTTGAATGACTTTTGGACCAGCATCACGATTAGGGGTCGCTCTATTTGAAGACACCGATCCCATTGATCTGTGGCCAAATCGCTCTAATGAGGATGTTGAAACCGTAATTAGAAGTGTCTACAAGCAAGTTCTAGGCAACGCTTATGTAATGGAGAGTGAGCGGCTTTCCGTTGCTGAATCTCAACTCAAACGGGGTGAAATTAGCGTTCGCGGGTTTGTGCGTCAAGTCGGGAAGTCGGAACTTTACCGTTCGCGGTTTTTTGATAGCGCCCCTCGTTATCGGGCGATTGAATTAAATTTCAGACATTTCCTTGGTCGTGCGCCATTGGATCTAGAAGAAACGCGTACACACAGCACTATTCTAGATACAAAGGGCTTTGAAGGTGAGATTGATTCTTATCTAGACAGCGACGAATACCAAGAAACTTTTGGGGAAAACATTGTCCCTTATATTCGGGGCTACAAAACCGAAGCTATCAAGAGTTTGGTTCAGTTTACCCACTTGTTTCAACTGGTACGTGGTTCCTCTAGCAGCAGCCTGAAAGGTGACTTAGCTGGCAAACAACCAAAATTAAACAGTTTGCTAATTCAAAGCACACCTACTCCTGTAATTTCACCAGCCAGCAAGGGCGCTACATTCCGCAACCCAACATCTACTCCTCGCACTCGTCAGGGTGTGGGTTCTGGTGATGATGGAAAGGTCTACCGGATTGAAGTCACTGGCTACAAGGCAAATGTGGTAAATAACATTTCCAAATTTCGCCGCAGTAACCAAGTCTTTTTCGTCCCATACAATAAGCTTTCACAAGAGTATCAGCGGATTCACAAGCAGGGCGGTACGATCGCCAGTATTACCCCTGTCAACTAAAGAATAGAAATTGGGGATTTAGAGATTAGGGATTGGGAAATAATTCCGCTGTACTCAGTCTCTAATCTTTCAATGCCCAGTGTCGCTCGTTCTGGGATTTACGCAAAACTACAGGCACTTCAGAGGCAATATGCGGGAAGTTTGCTTCTCTGTTAGACGCTTCGGCAATGCGCCTACATACATTACCCTGACCTAAAAATTATTCTTTTCGGCTGTAGTTTGCGTAAATCCTGATCGATCAAAAGTTAGCTAAAGCGATCGCTGCTGTCAGTTGTCAAATCCGAAAATATTTAACCCACTTTCACAAACTAAAGTTTTACAAAAGCTAGTCAGTAGCAAAAATAACTGACAACTGATGGAAAATTCTACCTATACAACGGGTAGGATGATCGGAAATTTAATTTAATTAGCGTTTTCAGGAGATACTTCAATGTCACTTTGGGCTATTGATTCACCTACTGTTGAGCTGCGTCCGAACACCAGCGAAAGTGAATTACAAACACTGATTCGGGCAGTTTACAAACAGGTTTTGGGTAATGCTCACTTGTTGGAAAGTGAGCGACTAGCCACTGCTGAATCGCAATTGCGCGATCGCAAAATCAGCGTCCGCGAATTCGTCAACACCGTTGCCAAATCAGAACTTTATCAATCCCTGTTTTTCAACTCTTCTTCCCAGTATCGGTTCATTGAACTGAACTTCAAACACCTGCTAGGGCGTCCTCCTGCTGATCAAGCAGAAATTTCCGAACACGTCCGCATCTACAACGAACAGGGCTATGATGCTGAGATCGACTCTTATATCGATAGCAACGAATATCAGCAAAATTTTGGCGAGAATATCGTTCCTTATGTTCGCAGCACAAGCTCCCAAATCGGAATTAAGAATGTTACCTTTAACCGCACCTTTAGTTTAGTCAGAGGATTCGCTAGCAGTGATAGCGATCGCAAAGCCAAACTAATCGGCGATATTGGTTCTAATTTACCCACATCCATCAAAGCTCCCGCAGCTGGTTCTAGTGTCAACAGCACCGACAAACGCTTCTTGATTAAAGCTGTTAAAGGTGCAGGTAATCTCCGTACTCGTCTGGGCAACCTGGAATATGTAGTTAACTACAACCAACTATCTGGACAAGTGCAAAACATTCATCGGACAGGCGGCAAAATTATCAGTATCACCGAAGTTGCTTAGATTTGTCTAAGTAAGGGAGTGAGGATTGGGGAATGGGGACAAGGGGATAAAAGAAAACTTTCTAACCTCTAACTCTTGTAGAGACGCGATTAATCGCGTCTCTACTCCTAACTCCTAAATGCGGTTGTAGTCAAGGAGGCTAACATATAGACTAGGAGAATAACTCTTTAACCAAGATTTTTCTTGGATTTTAAGCTACTTTTTTAAGATCACTTTTCTAATGGAAATTACTGAATTTTTTGAACTTTCAATTGGACGATGGCGATCGCAGCGTAGCGCTCATCATTTAGCATTTGCCCACTTTGAAGAGGTATTATCTAACATTGAAATTGAGTCTCTATCCACCACCGATCCAGCAGTCGTGGCAATCTGTCAATTGTATGACACTGAACCCGCCAGTATCACTCATCCCTTTCGGATGACTTGGGAAGGTGAGTCAGACTGGGACGATAAACCAATTTCTGGCAGTACTGTACTAGTACCAATTCCCGATGTCGAAAATCCTTCTAGAGGCAAACTCCTGCGGGACAAGGGGTACGCTGAAACAATTCCAGCAGTGGCTAAATATCATCTGAGTGACGATGGTATTTTTACCCTGCTAACAGAGTATGAACTCGCTGCTGCTGAGGAAAGAATTTGGTTTGCTAACCCAAATCTCCGATTTCGGGTAGCGACGATTAAAACCAGTGATGGTAAAGGCGTGACAACAGCTTCCTTTTCTTCAGAAATTCGCTCTTTGTCAAGTGCAAAAAGTTAGCAATATCAGGTTAAAACATAAAAGGATACAGGCTCCTAAATTTATTTAGGGGGATTGTAATGCGTGAATTTTGAATTTGGAGCGAAGCGACGTGACGATAGCGCCCAGCGAATCTAGCACCAACGCTAGCGATTTGCTCACCTTAGCCTGTTGGATGGCAGGAGATTTTAGCAACTACAAGCAATCTTTTGCAAATCCGCAACTTTACGCCCACATTCACATTTATTTTCGTCCTTTACCATTGGAATTTTTTTCTGGTATCGGTTTTTATTCTGAACAAGCTTATGACCACGATTTATGGACACCCTATCGTCAAGGAGTACATCGAGTAGTAGATTGGGGCGATCGCATTTATATCGAAAATTACAGCTTGAAAGATCCTATGCTTTATGCAGGTGCGGCTCGTGAATTAGATATCCTCAAAACCATCACCCCAGAAAGTATCGAACGGCGTTATCACTGTTCAATGGTTTTCCAACGAGAAGGTGAAATGTTTCGAGGCAGTGTGGAACCGGGCAATCAATGTCTGATTCAACGCAACGGATGCCAGACATATCTTGTCAGCGAAGTAGAAATAACCGAGCGTACTTGGATAAGTCTAGATAAAGGTATGGATATTGAAACCCACAAGCAAATATGGGGATCTACCGCTGGCCCATTACAATTTGACAAACGGCAAAGTTTTGCTGATGAATTACCTGTGGTGAGCGCATTATGTTGATTCAGCTTGAATCTGTTAAAACCAAAATGTTGCCTCCACTGGCTGAAAAAAAGATGCGCTGCTGGATTCGCAGCCGCCATTTGATTTGTTCGGGTAATTTTTTTATATTCGAGACATTAGAATATACAACGATTGAGAGATTCTCTGAATGCGTTGCTTCTTTAGGAGGGACAGTAATATCCGTTGACCCCATTAATAAAATTTGGATGGGAGATCATCGCCAAGTTATTTTATATCAGGCAAAAGCTAGTTTACATACACCTCATCATACTTTGAAACAATACTGGATAAAATACGGTGGTTTCTACACTAGATTTGATGAGCGTGCTTGAAAGTTACTATCTTGTAGAAATTCTTCTGACAGGTGTTTATACTTGAATTCAAAATTAAGTTTTGAATTTTAAATACTCCCCAAGGGGGTTGACGGCTAATTGTTAATGTCTAATTGCTAATTTCCGATCGTGATTAGCTGTTAGTTATTAATAGTTAGCCGTCTAAGTTTGTTAGAAAATGTAACTAAAAAAATCCCAAAAAGTTGATAAGTTAATATCAATAACCAGTAATTAGTAAATCTAAAGTAACGTGAGTTCGATGAACCTCTCCCTCCCAGCCTCCCTCTCCTAAACGGAAAGGGAGGAGCAACCAACGAAAAATTCAGCTTTTTGCTCCCCTCTCCGTGACGGAGAGGGGTTGGGGGAGAGGTCAAATAAGACTTGTCGAACTCACGTTAAAGTAGGGTGTGTTATGACTTTAGCCTAACGCACCATGTTATCGAGAGGTGTCTTAGCAATACGGTTGGGATAAGCATTCTTAACCTTCCTTGTGGTTTGGGAAAAGGGTAAGGGGTAAAGAGGTCTATGTTTGAATTTACCCTTTTCCTTTTACCATTTCCCCCTTAACCAAACCGTATTGGGTGTGTTAGGTGCTTTGATTTATATTTTTTGTAACAAATCATCTCAAATATCCCCTTAACACAACGCCCTTCAGGTAATGCTCCTAACGTCACTAACACTAGTTACTGTCCTACTGGTCTACGCTCAAATTCCAAATTAAGTCTTGAATTTGCTTTTTGCTATTCGGCTTTCTGGTTTTATGACTGTAAATATGGAGGTATCTTTGTGTCTAACGATCTTTCTCGACGTCAGCTTTTGAAGGCGGGTGGCGGCTTCCTTGGTGGAACAGCGTGTACGACTCTACTCGGTAGTAATCTCGCTTCTGTTTTGGCATCCACTACTTTATCGGGGCAAACAGAGTGGCGATACTGTCAGAAATGTCAAGCAATGTTCTTCAACGGATATCTGAGCAAGGGCTATTGTCCTGCTGCTGCTGGTGGACACGAGGCAGCGGGGTATAACTTCGTCCTCCCCCATGACGTTCCTCCAACACCTAACGCTCAAAGAGATTGGCGATACTGTCAAAAATGTCAAGTAATGTTCTTCGACGGATACCTGAGCAAGGGCTATTGTCCTGCTGGTGGTGGACACGAGGCAGCAGGGTATAACTTCGTCCTCCCCCATGATGTTCCTCCAACACCGAGCGCTCAAGCAGAGTGGCGATACTGTTACAAATGTCAAGCGATGTTCTTCAACGGATATCCAAGCAAGGGCTATTGTCCTGCTGGTGGTGGACACGAAGCGGCGGGGTATAACTTCGTCCTCCCGCATTTTATACCAGGGCAGGACATATGAGACAATAAATGCAGTTATATAGCGGTGCGTTAGCGCTTTAATTTATATTTTTTTTGTGACAAATCATCTTGAAATATGCGTCTAACACAACGCCAGTTACTTCTCCTGTCGGAGACCCTGCGTGAACAAGCCGGGGAACCCGTCCAACCCACTGGTTCCCCTACAGAAATTTTATTCTTAGTTTCCAAAATTAGTCACTCTTACCCACACTAACCCAACTATGCAGACCTTCTTAGACGAAGAAACCAGACGACGCCAATATCAAGCATTTCCCCAAACAGAACCTATCGAACTGTGGACTACTGCTTCAGCTGATGACATTGAAATTGTCATTCGGGCAGTTTATCGGCAAGTGTTGGGTAATGCCTATATCATGGAAAGTGAGCGGCTTATTGTTCCAGAATCTCAACTCAAGCAAGGCATAATCGATGTGCGTGAGTTTGTGCGTCAAGTTGCCAAATCAGAGTTGTATCGCTCTAGATTTTTTGATAACGTTTACCGCTATCGGGCAATTGAACTGAACTTTAAGCACCTACTCGGCCGCGCTCCCGATGATTACTCCGAAACTAAACATCACAGCAACATTCTAGATGAGGAGGGTTTTGAGGCAGATATTGATTCTTATCTTGATAGCGACGAGTATCTAGATGCCTTTGGTGAGAACATAGTGCCATATTACCGGGGTTATAAAACTCAAACGGGCAAAAAGATATTGGAATTTACCAATATGTTACAATTGCTGCGGAGCAACTCTAGCAGTGATAAGAACTTAGCAAATAATAATGAACCTCAACTGGTGCGATCGCTAATTACCAACGTTCCTTACGGTAGACAGAAACTCACGGATATTAATGCATTGCTGGCTGAAATATTCAAGCCCAAGCCAGAAACTGCTGCTCCAGTTAATACCTTTATTGCAAGCTCCTACAGCAGCCGAACAAAGCTTGCGGCAAAAGATTCAAGAGCAAGAAAGCCAGATTGCAACTTTGCAACAACAATTAGCAGACTTAAGACCATTTGCCAGCATCGGCACAACAAAATTTAGTAGTAGTTGGCAGTCTTCTAGTTCGCCCACCAGCACAGGTGAATATACATCTTTGCAACAGCAAGCTGACGCCCAAGAAAAACAGATTGCAGCTTTGCAAGAGCAAATTGCTGATTCCCGACGGTCTGCCATAATTGGAGAAGCCCGATTGAATAAGTGGCGCAGTCGAGTTTTTAATGGTTAATTTCTCTAATGTTTAGTTTTATCGGGTGGGTTAGGCAAGTTTAACTCACCCATTTTTTACTGTGGACATGATATAAAACCAAGACCTCGTTGGTGAATTCAAGGTCTAATATCATGTCCGTCAAATTACCCATAATAAAATAACCCCACCCCCAACCCCCTCCCTTTCAAGGGCAGGCTTTTAGGCTTTCGATAAATAGTTGAGAATGTTCTCAATTATTGAACGTAGTTTTAAGTTCTCAGACAATGGTTTTGGTTTTAAAATCCCAAAAATTTGTCTAATCAAAAAAACCTGCCCCAGAAAGGGAGAGGGGGTGGGGTGTAACGACTGTGGGAATCATAACTAATTATACGGACATGATATAAGACTGTGCTGTGCTGCAAAGTTAAGCGATCGCTCAAGCAAATTATGAGAAGAAGTTCCCCTAACCAGTTTCTAACCCTCGGAACTTATATACGTACAAACAAATTAGTGGTATCAAAAACATTAATTTATGATTAAGAACTCTAACAATATAATAAGTTTTGATAATTTTTTGCGAATATTGATATTTTTTAAGTTCCTTTTGGGCAAAAGACCTTGTAAGTATCTAGATACTTAGGGAATTTGCACAGGGAAAGTTAGGGTGACATGAACAACAGAGCAAACCAAAGGCATGAAGCACATCATGTAATAAAATATTTCTGTATATTCAACCGAATGTTGATTTTTGTTGCAGAGATGTTAATGTCAGGCAGCCTTGTTGCTGGAGAGGTAATGCTGCGGTTGTTCCAAAATTTCCAGTGTCCCAAACTTTCCTGGCTAAGGCTTAGACACTCATCGGTGAAAACTCAAGCTGTTCCTCTACCTGATAATGAAGCGGAAAGGCTCAAAGCCCTGGCGGACTACAATATTCTAGATACCCTACCCGAACAAGCTTTTGATGACCTAACAGCTATTGCTGCCTACATTTGTAAGACTCCAATTGCTTTAATTAGCTTAGTTGATAGCGATCGCCAATGGTTTAAATCTAAGGTTGGACTAAAAAATAGCGAAACACCCAGAGATGGGTCTTTTTGCTCCCATGCCATTCTTCAACCAGAAGATATATTAGTGGTTCCCAACGCCATTAAAGACGATCGCTTTAATAACAATCCCTTAGTCAAAGGCAATCCCAAAATTCGTTTTTATGCTGGTGTTCCTCTACTTACGCCCGATGGTCTTCCAATTGGGACGTTGTGTGTTCTAGATACCATTCCTCATCACCTAACTTACCAGCAGTTAGATGCACTGCGCCGCTTAAGTCGTCAGGCGATCGCTCAAATAGAACTCATTCAGGAAGTTCGCAACCGCAAACAAGCAGAAATAGAAGGAAGACAGTTATTGCTGACCGATGAACTAACAGGTTTGCATAACCGACGTGCTTTCTTCCTAATGGCTGCACAGCAGTTGAAAATTGCTCAGCGCATGAAAGTGTTTTGCTGGGTGATGTTCATTGATTTAGATGGGCTAAAACAGATTAACGACACCCTTGGTCATGACATGGGAGATGCCTTGATTATTGATGCTGGTCGATTACTTAAGCAAACTTTTCGGAACTCAGATATTGTTGCCCGCTTGGGTGGCGATGAGTTCATTGTTTTCATCTCTAGCTACTTTAAGGACGCTGATAGTATCCAAGGGCGTCTACAAACAAATATCGCCAACTTTAATCAACAGCAAAACTGTAGTTATAAACTTTCGATGAGTATCGGCATAGAGCGTTATTCTCCAGAGAGCAATATGTCACTAGAACAACTAATCGCTAGGTCTGATGAATTAATGTATGCTCAAAAGCGGCTCAAGCGGCAATCTCTTATATGAAGGGGAAAGGGTACAGGGGACTGGGGATTGGAAATTAGGTAGGTAAATTGCTTTTCACGAAAAGCTCCAAAGCACGGCGAATATATGCCTCCCAAGACTCAGAGGTGGGAGGGAAGATTTGAGCGTAGAGCATTGCCCCACTCATCAAGTCGAAGATTAAATCGCTGTCTGTGTCAGTCTGGATTTCGTTTCTTGTTTTTGCACGCTCGATCACGACTCGGAAGGCTTGGCGTCGCGGTTGTAGGTATTTTGCCCAATAGACCTGGCTAAACTGTGGACTACTCGAAGCGGTGCTGAGGATCAAGGCTTTAATCTGACAACCCAAGGGAGTTAGGGTGGTTCTGGCGGCACTCTCAATGATGAGATCGAGATCACTCCAAAGACTACCAGTATCCGGTATTGATATTTCTTCTCTTAAACTTTCAATAGCATCTGCTACGAGTTCTTCTTTAGAACTATAACGCCTATAGATGGTAGGTTTTCCTACCCCAGCACGCGCTGCGATCGCTTCAATACTCATGCGTTCATATCCAACTTCCGCTAACAAATCCAAGGCCGCTTTGAGGATGGCTTGATGTGATAGGACACTCCGAGGTCGTCCGGGCGAGTTTTTGACAGATTCACTCATGAAATCTTACCGATTGACATACTCTTTTAAATTTACGATACTGTTCCGTAACTAAAATAATACCTTTTTTCCCACAATAAAAATGACAACTTTCTCTAAAGAGCGCCTCCCATTACCCCCTGGTAACTTGGGCTTACCTATCATTGGCGAAACAATTAGCTATTTGCGCGATCCAGGACGTTTTATTGAGCAGCGACAGCAGAGACATGGAACAATCTTCAAAACTCATTTATTGGGTCAGAAGACAATTGTCCTGATTGGGGCAGAAGCCAGCCGTTTTCTGTTCACTAACGAGGGTCAGATATTGGCCATGACTAACCCTTTAAGTTTTGAGGTGTTATTGGGAGCAGGTTCTATTGGGATGAAAACTGGCATCTCTCACCAAAATCTGCGTAAGCAGTTGTCACAAGCTTTCCAGCCCAGAGCTTTAGCGGGATATGTCTCCAGAATGGAGGAAATAACCCGCAGCTATCTGCATAAATGGGAACGCTTGGGTACAATGATTTGGTATTCTGAACTGAAAAAATATACCCTTGATGTTGCCTGTAAGTTGTTAGTGGGAGTTGATACAGCCTCGGATGAGAACTTAGAAAAAGTCTATGAAACTTGGGGAGAAGGATTGTTATCAGTTCCGATTCGATTACCTGGGAGTAAGTTTGATCGCGCAGTACATGCTCGTGAACAACTTCTTGCCAGGATTGATGATCTGATCTACCAACGCCAGCAAAATTCTTCCTTAAATCAAGATGTCTTAGGAATTTTGTTGCAAGCGCGAGACGGGGAGGGAAATTGTTTGAGTTTAGAGGAAGTGAAGGATAACGTTTTGGCATTGCTAGTAGCTGGACATGAAACCTTGACTTCAGCACTGACTTCCTTTTGTTTGCTGCTAGCCCAGCATCCAGAAGTGCTAAAAGCTGCCCGTATAGAACAAGAGCAGCTAGGGTTGATAGAACCGCTGACTCAAGAAAACCTCAAGCGAATGACCTACCTAGAGCAAGTTCTCAAAGAAGTTTTACGGCTGACACCTCCAGTGGTTCGCAGTGGATCTAGGGAGGTGATTAAGGCGTGCGAATTTGGTGGATACTTAATTCCCAAGGGCTGGAATGTACATTACCAAATCCCGGAGACTCATCAAGATCAGAATGTTTATACTGAGCCTGAACGTTTCGACCCGCAGCGCTTTGCTCCTGAACGGGCTGAGGACAAAAAAATCTTTAGCCACATACCCTTCGGTGGTGGTATCCGAGAATGTTTAGGCAAAGAGTTTGCCAAACTGGAAATGAAGTTGTTTGCAGCTTTGTTAATCCGTGACTATCAGTGGGAACTGCTCCCTGGACAAAATCTTGAGAGGGTTTTACTACCGTTCTCTTGTCCTCGTGATGGCTTAAAAGTGAAATTTTGTCGGCGATCGCATTTAGTATAAGTCTGCCTGTGCGGATTTCGTTCTTATAGCCTAAACTTCAGGATACTGTTGTTTTTGCTAATTTACCACCTGGCTGCCATGACTGCGGGGGTCATCTTGATTAGTCGTTGGTGCTACTGGGGCTGAAAATTTGGAAACTTTGCCGCTAGCTTGAGCATAAGGGAGAGGCGAAGCAGTAACCAAAGCTTCTAAGTTACTAGCCATAATCGTCCGGGGTTGATCGCCGATGGCTTGGGCGATGGTTTCCCCTTGCTGACTCAAAAATACAAAATGGGGAATTCCATCGACCCGAAATCTCAGCATTTCCGGCAGCCACTTGGTATTATCTACATTCAGCATGACAAAATTCATCTTGTCAGCATACTCTATTTCTAGTTGAGTGATATCTGGGGCCATTTTTTGGCAGACAGTACACCAATCAGCATAAAACTCTACTAGAGATGGTTTGCCATTGCTGATTGCTACTTCTAACGGTGTGGAATTCTCGCTTAACTTGGCTAGAGTTGCCGAGGTTGTTTCAGTTCGCAATCCTAAGACCAGGGAAACGCTAAGTGCGATCGCTACCATTACAATTAAGAAGTTTCTCAGACGCTTCCCGAATGTAGATTCAGGTTTTTCAGGAGAATTAACAGGTGAATCAGTACTCATAACATCAGAATTATTAAAACTTCTTAAGCAATTTCTTCTTTAGTTTAGCTGACTCCAGGCATTCTCCGAAGAAACAAGGCAGGAGGCAGGAGGCAGGAGGCAGAAGGGCAGACGGGAAAGACTTACTACAACTTCCCCCTGCTCCCCTGCTCCCCCTACTCCCCAATCCCAAAGCGCCTATTTACTTAACTTCCAAAATCGCTCCAGTTTCCTTCAAATAAACCCGCGTAAATGGTTCATCTTCACCCAAAGTATAATCTTCAATCAACCCTTTGCGGCGAATAGAAATATCGTTGCCTTTTTTAATCACCACAGTCGAACCATCGAAAACATCTCGCGCCAAGATCATCTCAGTTTCGGTAGGATTATCCAAAACTACGATATTACTATTTTGGTAAAATATACCCTGTTCTTCGAGGATTTCTTCAGGATACTCGGCAATTAGTAAATCCAGTTTGGGATGACGCAGCAAAGTTTGAACATTACTGTTGTAATCTTTGCTTAATACTTTTTTCGAGCGATTCACAAAAACGGCATCACGACAAACAGCACCTATAGTCAAGTTGGAATTTTGCAAAAGGATATGGTCAATCGTTGCTTGCAGTTCTTCAACTGAGATTTTGTTAAAGGTCATAATTGGTATTCTGGCATCTGTACCCGACTCAAAAAAGGTTTCTAAAATATGAGAAGGTACATCAACACTTTCACCAACAGAAGGTTTAAGATGCATTAAAACGCCTGGTGCAGCATTGATTTCCAGGATGGCAAAATTACTAGATTTCCAAGATTCTGCAAGACTTTTGGTAATGACATCAATCCCCAGACAAGTCAGTTGAAAATGTTGGGCAATATCTTGCGCCAAAATAATATTGTCATCATGAACTGTCGGGGTTGCATCGATGCTCATACCTCCAGCTGAAAGATTGGCGACTTTACGTAGGTAAACAGTGCGTTCTTTCTCAATCACGCTGTCTAATGATAAGCGCTGTTCGTCTAGGTAAAGTTCCATCGCTTCATCGATCTGAATTTTACTCATCGGCGAAGTTGGCGTGTCTAAACGTGCAGGTTTGCGGTTCTCTTGGCGAATTAACTCTGCAAGTGTTAAATACCCATCACCCACAACTGATGCGGGACGGCGTTCTGTGGCGGCGACGAATCGACCATTGACACACAACATACGAAAATCCGATCCTGAGATGCTTTTCTCAACAATTATTCGGGTTTGCTGATTTTCGGGAATTGCTGCCACTGACCGATTAAAAGCAGATACCAGTTCTTTTGAGTCTTGCACATCAGCCGTAACGCCAATTCCTTTGTGACCTACCACTGGCTTAACTGCCACTGGGTAGCCAATTTCTCTTGCTGCTGCCAAGGCTTCTTTTTCAGAAAAGACAATACTACCTTCAGGGACTGGGAAACCCAAGGTTTTCAAAAATGCCTTACAATCATCTTTGCGGGTAGTAAACTCTGAATCTAGATGGCTATCACAGTTAAATGTTGTTGCTACCCCCCGGACATGTTTTTTTCCCAAACCGTATTGCATCAAGCCTTCTTCCCACAAATAAAAGGCGGGAATACCTTTCTCATAAGCTGTTCGCAATAGGGCGTAAACCGTGGGGCCTCCGTAGACAGATGCGCGAAATCTATCTTGCAGCCTCACCAGCTGCTCATCAAAGGCAAAGTCTTCGTCTTGGGTAATGGCTTCAAACCAATCCCAAATAAAGTAAACTACCTCTCTAGTTGTGCGTTCATGTAGTGATTGGATGCTAATCCGCGTGAGATTTGGATATGGCTTCACACTCCAGCGGTTCAGGTGTAAATCCATGTCCAATTTTCCGGCTTCGGACACAACTTGGGCAAAGAGATGGGCATAAGATTCGTAGGTTTGATCGCGAAGATTTGGATAGCGATCGCCAATGCTGGCAATATAATCTTCAATGGGCAAAGGCTCTCTAGAGTCAATTAGAGCAAAATCAAATACTAGCGCCCCTACATCTAAATAAGGGTTGGGGCCAAGGTAATGCTTGAAGTTGAAAATATCGAAGACATCCGTTCTTCTAGCATTAATGCGGACTAATTCACTGCTTTTTTGTAGAACCATTGATTGCGAACCTTCGGCTAAACACCCTGAAATTTTAATGCTGAGTTGTAGTTACTCAGACTTATTGATTGTAGATTGACTCATGACTCAGGTTAATTTTGGAGAGTAATGGCTTTGCCACTGAGCCAATCAGAACCCAGGCTAACCCTATTAGTAAGCATTTTTAACTATCTTAAGGCATAATTAAATCTCCAATCTTCTGCCAGGAAGCAAGAACAGTCAATTCATCCTCATGAATAATCAAAGATATAACCTTTGAAAGGTGCAACACTCATCCAAAAATCGTATAAATAGATGTGGGTTATTAAAAAGACAGTATAAAAAGACAGCAAAGTATGAATAGCACACAAGCTGCTTTAAGAGATGAAATTCGAGAACTAGCTGACGAAGCTTTTCACCAAAAACTGATCTCTGGACATGGAGATGGGGCAGACATGAATGAGTATCAAATTGTCTACCAAGGCAAACCCAGGCATCTCCCACTAGAACAAGCACGTTTTTTCTTAACTAACTTGCTTTACAGAAGTCGAGTTCATTAGGACTTGCCATCAGATATCTCTTTGCATCTAGTTAGGGTCAATACCAATTACTCACATCGCCCGATAAATCTCCAATCAACAATTAGCAATATAGCCAAAAATGCCTCTAGAAAATACTTCTAGAGGCAGTTGACATTGTTGATTTTATTTAGTGATTAGATAATTTTTCAGAAAAGTATTTTGGTCTAATTGCGATGTCTAACGACAAGCCGCTTCTCTACGTTCCCTGCGGGACGCTTACGCGAACGCGCAGCGTGTCGCAGACAGACGCTCCGCGTAGCAAGATTCCCGTAGGGGTATGCGTCTACGCAAATGTTAACCCTACTTTATCAAGGAATCTATCAAAGGGATGATTTGATACATGGAATTGTCATGTTTTAGTGAAATTTATTAACTCAAATCCCAGGGGACATCATGGTGGAAAGTAATATTAAAAAGCAATTAGTAATTATTGGGGGAGCGGAAGATAAAGAGGGTGATTCCGTAATTTTACGGGACTTTGTACGACGCGCTGGAGGTACAAAGGCTTATATTGTAATTATGACAGCAGCCACAGAACTACCAAGAGAAGTGGGAGAAAATTACATCAGAGTGTTTGAGCGGTTGGGAGCCGAAACTGTTCGTATTATTGATACAGAAACCCGTGAAGATGCAGCTTCATCTACCGCATTGGAAGCTATTAAGAAAGCAACTGGAGTCTTTTTTACAGGGGGAGACCAAGCTCGTATTACCAGCATCCTCAAGGATACCGAAATCGATGCGGCAATTCACCAGCGCTTTTCTGAAGGTGTAGTTATTGCAGGGACAAGTGCCGGGGCTGCTGTGATGCCAGACGTAATGATTGTGGAAGGCGACTCAGAAACACATCCTCGGATTGAAACTGTTGAAATGGGCCCAGGTATGGGATTTTTACCAGGGGTAGTAATTGACCAGCATTTTTCCCAACGGGGACGCTTGGGACGTTTAATATCAGCTTTGATACTACAGCCTGCTGTCTTAGGATTTGGGATTGACGAAAATACCGCTATGGTAGTGGTAGATAACCAAGTTGAAGTAATTGGTGAAGGGGCGGTTACGATTGTTGATGAATCGGAAGCTACATATAACAATATGGGTGAAATTTTGAAGGATGAGTCTTTGGCGATTTGTGGAGCAAAGCTTCATATTTTGCCACATGGCTTCAAGTTTGACCTGAAAACTCGTCAGCCTATCCTAAATAATGGCTCTGTACCAAATGGTTCTCAACCACTTGCTTCAGTTAACACTTAACTAAAAGTTAAGTGTGTTTGAACTGAAGTTTTATTGAACAGAATTCAGGAGTCAGGTGGTCGCCGAGCGCAGTCGAGGTGAGTCAGAAGTCAGTTGGGTATTCTGTACGACTGGCGGATAGTGCAGCGTAAAGTCTTCTCTTTTCCCAAAGGGAAACGCGGCGCGTAGAAAGCGTCTTGATTCTGAATTCTGAGTTCTGCATTCTTCTTCAATTAATCGCTATAACACCCCTGCCTCAACCTTTGGTAGGCAGGGGGATATCAAGAAGAATATCAAGGCGATTTCGTTAAACTATAAAAACTGTCAGAACGAATCTGACTGCCATTTCGCCAAACTTCAACTCTTTGTGGAGTGACTAAATAATAAAAACTACCATTATCTGCTCGATATCTGTCTTTACCAATATGCAAAGCTACTATCTTTATAGGCTTGCTTAGGGCTTGCTTCAGTTGCCCAATATAAAATAATTGACCATTTTCTTCACAGACTTTTACACGAGAGCTTGTAGTCTCACCTTCAATAAGACTAATTCCATTGCATTTAGTATCAGTGCTTACAGGTGCAATATCTATTGGAATTGGCTGCTGTGAGGGGGAAACTTGATTGGCTACTGGGGGTGGCGAGACTGGGCGGTTTGGGTTATCCACTTGCTGAACTTTAGAACCGGAGCCAACACTTGCAGTTACGGATGTCAACAAACGAAGGGGGTCAACTGCTATTCGACCATTTGAATGAACTTCAAAGTGCAGATGAGGTGCTGTACTATTGCCTGTAGATCCCATTTCGGCAATCATTTGACCTTGAAGAACCTGTTGACCTTTGCTCACCAACAAACGGCGATTGTGGCCATAAACTGTAATGCTGCCATCGAGATGTTTAATAGTTATGGCATTTCCTAATCCCCAATTATCCCAACCTGCTTTAACAACTGTACCGGATGCCGCAGCAACAACAGGAGTTCCAGATGCCCCTGCAATATCAATTCCTTCATGTTGATATTTGCGGAAGCCTTGAGAAATAAACCCTTTAGTTGGCCAGATTAAGTTAGAAGCAGGGATAGGAATTTGCCCAATTGGGGAATCGCTTGCCAATTGTGTTAAGGCAGATGTCGCTGTACTTAATACAGCGGTTAAGGATATTAACCAAACTAGTCCATAAGTACGGTATCGATAAACTATAGATTTTTTCATAAGTTGCAAGTCTATTAGAACAATAATTCAGACACTTTCTGATTATTTGTTGTTTCAAGCTTACTCGCAAAATATCAGGAAATCTTTAGTGAGTTTGTAGCCTTTTAGCTTGTTATATCATGTCCGCTTGATTGCTTATTAAACCCGAAGAACCTCACCCCGCCTGCGGGGCTACCGTGTATACACAAGTCTAGTTGGCAATCAAATCAACGAAAAACAACGGAAAATTATTTTTTAAATCCTTGATTTTCCGTTAGAACTCTATCAATAAGCTGACACTATTGATAATCAGTTCGCTTAACTCAAAACCTTGCCTACCAAAGCTTGTATCTTACCAGGCAATGATTTTAGGACTTGTGTATACACCGTAGCCTGCCTAGACAGCGATAGGATATTTTTTTAGTTGGAAGTCCCTTGGGGTTTAGTAAGTAATAAAGCGGACATTGTATCTATCATCTCTGCATAGGCGTGCAGAGATGATAGATACAATGTCCGGCTAAAGATTTATCATCAAGACCATAGAGGAGTAGATGGGAGGATTTTTTGAGCTTTCTGCATAGATGGCTACGAGCTGAGATGCTAAATTCTGAACACAGTGGAATAATTTTCTCTACCTGGACTAATTTCCCGCATTACATTAAGCTCAAACTACTCTTTATACGACTCCAAAATTCCACTGCGAATCATTAGTTGTGGCCAAAAAAACACAAAAAATACCATCCATGTTCCTATTGGGATGGAAACGAGAACTGTTAGCCAGATAGTTTTAAATAGTAACCAACTACCACCAATCAGTATTACAGTTGTGAGAACTATAGACCAGGGTTGACACCACCAAGGTTTATAGTTCCAAGGATTTATGGGCTTTTGTTCAGACATTAGTTTTATTTAGTCAAACTCCAAATATTCTTTTAACAATTATGAATTGTTTTAACAGATTAAGCTTTATCGTACTCTATTTTTCCATAGTCAAGTTTGATAATTCGGTCTGCTAAATGAAAATAGTGATCGTCATGGCTAATCACCAGTACTGTTTTACCCCGCGATCGCAATTCTGGAAGAAGTTGAGTGTAGAATATTTCTTTGAATACTGGATCTTGATCGGCTGCCCACTCATCAAATAGATAAATTGGTCGATCTTCCAAGTAGGCTGTGAGTAAAGCTAGCCGTTTTCGTTGTCCTTGAGAAAGAGCAGTGGTAGAAATTTGTCCATTTTCAACTTTCACTTTATGGTCTAGTTGCAGTTTTTGTAAATATTTTCTGGCTTGAGCATCCAAGTGAGAATTTTTTAATCCTAGAAGTTCTTCAAATAAATAGAAGTCGGAAAAAACCACGGAAAAATGTTGGCGATACCATTCTCGATTCTGTTCGCTAATTAACTCGTCATCAAACCAGATTTCGCCGTTTTCTGCGATATAAAGCCCAGTAATTAGTTTGGCTAATGTAGATTTACCGCTACCATTACCGCCGACAATGAAGACCAATTCTTGAGGATAAAGTGTCAAATCGATGGGGCCAAAAATAAAGCTATTGTCTTCTTGCTCTGTGTAATAAGTGTGGGTGACACTTTGAAATTTTAACCTATACCAGTCAGATTTCAGAGCAGGTGGAACAGTGGATATTTCCGTTCGACTAGCTAGAGATAAACCCAGTGACTCAATTTTTTGTAAAGCAATGCTGGCTTTGCTTAATAGAGGAAGTTTACTGATGATGTTATCCATTGGTAACACCAAGTAAGTGAAGGTCAAAATGTAGCCAGAGAGAGTTTCGGGATTGATAGTAAGCAGATTAGGCAGTATAAACAGTACAAAACCGAGAGCAAAAAAGAATATGAGTTGACCCCAACTTGAAGTTATGGCAAAAAGGCTTAGACCATTAACGTTGTGATGACGAAACTCGTTAGCAGTTAATTGTAGTTTGTCTTCTAAAAAGTCTTCACGCCGCTTGTAGTTGAGTTTGAGTTCCTTGACTCCTTCGGTAATCGTGCGAAAATGTTTAAACAGATGATCTTCATCTTCACGAGCTAAAGTAAGTAATTGCCCGCCTCTGTTTAGTAGCCACTGACAACTAGCGATCGCAACTACTGAAATCCCACAAACCATCAGCAATACTAACCAAGAAAGCCAGGTTATATAGGTTATACAACCCAAGACGATCGCTAAATTAATAAAGATGAAAGGCATCTGATAAACAGCATTAGCCACCGCCTGAATATCTTCTGTTAAAGTAGCCAATAATCGAGGATTACCTAAGCGTTCCAGATGACTCAACTCGGAAGCGAGAATCTGGCGACTTAAACGCATCCGTAATTGTAAAACTGCATTCTGAGAAAGGCGAATCAGCATCACTTGAGAAACGATACTGGTAATTAGTGCAACTATAGCCAGCCCCGCAAAACCCCAAATTATCGATGTGAGGCGGGAAGAACTACCGCTACTTGCAGCATGGCTAATTAAGGCAATCAAGCCAGCACTACTACCACCACTCAAAAATCCGGTAGCGATCGCGATCGCTACCATCCCCCACGAAGAACGCAAAAGAAAGTAAATCAAATTCATGACAAATGCCTATACCCATTTGGACACAACAAAAAATGAAAATCTCTCTTTTTATGTCCCATGCGCGATTTCCATAATAGTTGTTTGCCAACCAATTAAATTTGCATTGCTAGGGTAGATTTTATATTTTACCAGTTAAATACCCTTTCAAATATCATGATGAATCAGGCAGAAGGCAACATTGGACGATTTATAATCTTTAAGACTTTGTTTTGAGCAAAAATACATTTATAATCTCTTCTGCCTTCTGCCTTTCTTTGGTAAGCTAGTTGGAATTACAGCGAATTATGTCAATAAACTGTCAAATTGCCTGCTCAGTTTTCCAGGGTGAAATTTGCGATGACTGTGAATTTAAAGTCTTTAGAGAACCAAATTAATGTAGCCGACAATTCTCAAACCGCTTCTGTCACTCAAGGAACCCGCTACGTTCCTTCGCACCATCGACGCATTCTGTGTATTTTTCCCAAGTACAGCCGCTCCTTTGGTACTTTTCATCATGCTTACCCACTTATGGGTAGTGTCCGGGCTTTTATGCCACCCCAAGGTATTTTAATTGTGGCTGCCTACTTACCTAAAGAATGGGAAGTGCGGTTTATTGATGAGAATGTCAAATCAGCAACGAGGGCTGATTATCAATGGGCTGATGTGGTGATTGTGAGTGGAATGCATATCCAAAAACCACAAATTAATCAAATTAACGAACTTGCCCATCGAGCGGGGAAAATTACCGTTGTGGGCGGCCCCTCGGTATCTGGGTGTCCAGAATATTATCCTGAGTTTGATATTTTACACTTGGGCGAATTGGGAGATGCTAGCGATCGCATGATCGAATATCTCGACCAAAACTCTCAACGTCCGCAACAACAAATTCGCTTTGAAACTAAGGAACGTTTACCCTTAACAGAGTTTCCCACCCCAGCTTATCATTTGCTGAATATCAATGATTATTTCTTGGCAAATGTCCAGTTTTCTAGTGGTTGCCCTTATCATTGCGAGTTTTGCGATATTCCCGAACTCTATGGCAACAGTCCCCGGATGAAAACGCCAGAGCAAGTAGTTGCGGAGTTAGATGCAATGCGACAATCTGGCAATTTGGGGGCAGTGTATTTTGTCGATGATAACTTTGTTGGCGATCGCCGCGCCGCCATGAAGTTACTTCCTCACCTGATTGACTGGCAAAAACGCAATGGTTATCCCATCCAGTTTGCCTGTGAAGCAACGCTCAACTTAGCTCAAAGTCCAAAGCTTTTGGAAATGATGCGCGAAGCTTATTTTTGCACAATCTTTTGTGGCATCGAAACACCTGAACCAAATGCTCTCCATGCGATTTCCAAAGACCAAAATCTGAGTATGCCGATTTTAAAAGCGATTCAGGTTTTAAATAGTTATGGCATGGAAGTAGTATCAGGAATCATTATCGGGTTAGATACAGATACACCAGAAACAGCAGACCGAATAATCGAATTTATGCGGGCATCGCAAATTCCCATGTTGACAATTAACCTGCTTCATGCGTTGCCGAGAACTCCATTATGGCGGAGATTAGAAGCAGAAGGACGACTTGTCTATGATGAAAGCCGCGAATCAAATGTTGAGTTTTTAATGCCCTACGAGCAAGTTGTTGAGATGTGGCGGCGCTGCATCACAACTGCTTATGAGCCAGAATTTTTATATCAGCGATTTGCCTACAATATGGAACACACCTATCCAAATCGCATCGAAGTTCCTAACAGCCCATCTCGCACTTCTGGGGCTAATATTCGCAAGGGTCTAACTTATTTAGCTAATATTTTGCTGCGGATAGGCGTATTTAGTAACTATCGTCAGACTTTCTGGAAAATGGCCAAGCCAGCATTGAAAGCAGGTAATATTGAAAACTTGATTCACGTTGGACTTGTCGGACATCATTTGATTAAGTTTGCCCAAGATTGCGCCAAAAATGAAGAATCAGCTTCGTTTTATTCCCAAAAAATT
Source organism: Nostoc sp. GT001 (assembly GCF_030382115.1). NCBI lineage: Bacteria > Bacillati > Cyanobacteriota > Cyanophyceae > Nostocales > Nostocaceae > Nostoc > Nostoc sp. GT001. The sequence continues at coordinate 5,784,034 of NZ_JAUDRJ010000003.1, read as the reverse complement.
CTCACCAAAGTTCGTAGTTAACGTCACAAGTAAAATAGGTATTGAGAGGCTGTGGTAATTTACAGTGCTATGAATATTCAAAGACCATATCAAATTCAAGTTCATCTATGACCACAAAGCCTTGGGATGCTCAACTTGCTTACTGGCTAGTTCGACCTCTAAAAGACAGTTGGGTAAACCCCAATCATCTTACTACAGTGCGACTTTTGACAGGGTTGGCGGCGGCTGTTGCCCTCGCAGTTGGTAATACCATTTGGGTTAACATTGGGGCATGGCTATTTGCTTTATCTAACTTTCTCGATCATACAGACGGTGAATTAGCCCGTTTGAGTGGAAAAAGCAGCAAATGGGGACATCAATATGACCTTGTTAGTGACGCCATCATCCATATTCTATTGTTTGTGTGTATTGGATATGGTCTTAGAGAGGGAAAATTTGGTTGGTGGGCGTTGGTGATGGGGATAGTATCTGGCGTGTCTGTTGCTTGCATCTTTCATTTGCGAAACCAAATGGAACAACGTTTAGGTAAAGACGCCAGCCGTCAACCAAATTTCGCCGGGTTTGACATTGAAGACGTGCTGTATTTGTTTCCCATAGTTACCTTACTAAATGGACTAGAGCCGTTATTAATGGCAGCAACAATTGGAGCGCCAACCTTTGCAGTATGGGTAATTTGGCAATTTTGGACACTCCCGCAGCCGGAATCAAACTAATCTAACGGGGCATTGGGCAGGAAGCTAATAAAACAGGCTTTTTAGCTTTATTGAATGGTATGTTTATTTTTGCAATCCTGATATCAGGATCGAATTATCAATGGAGCTTCAAACGGAAATTGCTAAAGCTATAGCAGCCATTGATTAGCAGAAACGCGATCGCTCTCCTTAACCGTTAATATACTATTTTAAGAGGTATGTAATGACTCATTTTATACGCAAACAAACTGTTTCGCTAAAATTGGCTTTGAGAATTTTTAGTATCGGGTTGCTGCCTACACTAACTGCTTACCCCGCTTTAGGTGCAGAGCGCCTAAGATTTAATTACGGTCTTTTAGAAAGGTCTATCCCAATTAGTTCGCTCGAAACTTATGCTAGAACAGGCAAAATAGACGATGATTTGGCTGGATATACTCAGTATGTAAATAAAAAAGAACTAACTCAACTGCGAAAACTTTTACTAACTCCTATTCCTTTAAATAAAGTAGAAGTTTCGCAGTTTCTTTATACACCAATTGGTGAAGAATTATTAAAAAAGATGGGGGAAGTTATTCAAACAGAATCTAGATTGTCAGGATTTTATGCAATTCGTGCAGCACTGATTTTGTCAGCCGCAGATCAAAAAGATTTTACGCTTTTAAATGTATTACACAAGTTTCCTGTGAGCGCAATTTCAATTAATTTAGACCAGGGTTTGGCAATTGCAGAAACATTGCATAATTTAGTCAATCAAACTCAAAAATCAGTAGCACTTATTAACCAACAATCCCAACAAAAGACAACTACTGCTTCTACACTTAATATTGTTCCATTGATGGATTTAGGAAAAACCGGAACTTCTCGTTTCTTAAAGCAAACTATCACACTTAAAGACCTCTCGCGCGATCGGATTTTTCCAGTCGATATTTACCTTCCAATTGCTGAAACTCCTCGTCCGATAATTGTCATTTCGCACGGACTTGGTTCTGACAGAAGAAGTTTTGCTTATCTAGCCGAACATCTGGCTTCTTATGGTTTTGTAGTTGCTGTTCCAGAACATCCTGGCAGTGATTCAAAACAACTGCAAGCATTATTATCAGGTACAGCACATAGAGTGACCAATCCTAGAGAACTTATTGACAGACCTTTAGATATTAAATTCTTACTAGACGAATTAACTGGTTTATCAAAGTCTAATCCAGCATTTCAGGGGAATTTAAATTTAGAGAAAATTGGTATAATCGGACAATCATTTGGTGGGTATACAGCATTAGCATTAGCAGGTGCAAAGATTAATTTTGAGCAATTGAAAGTTGACTGTCCAGCTTTGGAAAATACGTTAAATATTTCGCTTTTACTTCAGTGTTTAGCAGTAAATTTACCACAAGCTGAATACAACTTATCTGATGTAAGAATAAAAGCAGCAATTGCAGTTAATCCAGTTGATAGCAGTATTTTTGGTCAAGCTAGCCTCAGCCAAATAAAAATTCCCGTGATGATTGTATCTGGCAGTTCTGATACTGTTGCTCCGGCTTTAATAGAACAAATTCAGCCTTTCACTTGGTTAACAACTCCAAATAAATTTTTAGCACTTATCCAGGGCGGTACACACTTTTCTACTATTGCAGAATCACCAAATGGAACCATACCTGTTCCTACACGGGTAATCGGTTCAAGTCCGGCTTTGGCACGTCATTATGTTAAAGCTTTAAGTGTTCCCTTTTTTGAAAACTATGTTACTCAACAGCCAAGTTACCTTCCCTATTTGAGTACAGATTATGTTAATACAATTAGTCAGCAACCACTACCGTTAAGTTTGATTAAATCGCTAACATCTGAACAACTACAACAGGCGTTTTAATATAACATTTTGAAGCTAGATGAACTTTACAAAGATATTCCAGAACGGTAGATGGAAATGCGATCGCTCTCCTCGACTCCTGGTACTCTAGTATTATTCAATGGTTACAAACTTTACCACAGAGTTACTGTTTCTTCAATGTTAAGAATTAATTAACAAATATTATCTTGAGCAAAAAACAGTCATTATAAAATACTGGGAAAATTTCCAGATTTACTGGTGTCTAAGCTACTGTTGGTGATTTGACGATGAAGGCAATTATCTTAGCTGCTGGCGTTGGACGACGCTTAGGTAAAGACGGGCAAATCCAACCCAAATGCTTACTGAAATTTAACGGCAAATCCCTACTAGAGCGGCATTTTCACTATCTCCGTCATTACCAAATTGATGAAGTAGTGATTGCTGTGGGTTATCAAGCACAAAGAATTCAGGATGAAATCAAAGCATTAGGAGCCGAAAGTTGGGTCAGTACAATTTACAATCCTGACTACACCAAAGGCAGTACAATCAGCCTTTGGACTGTACGTCAGCATTTAGTTGCTGGCGATGACATATTATTAATGGATGCAGATGTATTGTGCGATCGCCGTATCATCGAACGATTGATAAAGACAAATATCCCCAACAGCTTCTTATTAGATCGAGATTTTGAACCGGGAGATGAACCCGTGAAGCTTTGTGTTAGAGATAATTATCTAGTGGAGTTTCGTAAACAAGTAGCTCCTGGTTTAGCTTATGATTTTTTAGGTGAGTCAGTGGGATTCTTTCGTTTTGGAAGTGCTGTTGCTCACCGTCTTGCTACTCGTACAGAACAGTATGTTGCAGACGGACGGGATAATGAACCTTATGAAGAAGTAATTCGGGATCTATTATTAGAAACTCCAGAAACATTTGGCTACGAAGACATTACTGGATTACCTTGGCTCGAAATAGATTTTCCCCAGGATATTCAACGTGCCCAAAATGATATTTTACCTCAGATAGAAGTCGCAGAAAATGTCTGAAAATATCTTTTAAAGAATTCAGGAGTCAGGTGGTCGCCGAGCGCAGTCGAGGTGAGTCAGGAGTCAGTATGAATATTTGCTACTAGTGGGTGAATCAAGGGGTTGAAAATACCCATTAAATATCTGATTTAGTGGTTCAAAATATAGTGACGATTTTGAATCTCCCAGTAATTGATTCTGAATTCTGACTTCTGAATTCTTCTTTCATTATTACTATAGGTTGAAAAAAGCAGAATAAATGCATCCAATATTTGCACCCAATGATACCTCTGCAAAATTAAATAAATGTGCCCAATTAAGGTTATTACTAGAATCGCCTCAACTCGACTTCATCATGGAAGCTCACAATGGGATTAGCGCCCGGATTGTGGAAGAGGCTGGATTTAAAGGAATTTGGGCGAGTGGATTAGCCCTTTCGGCTCAGTATGGCGTTCGAGATAATAATGAAGCCAGTTGGACTCAAGTTGTAGAAATGCTAGAGTTCATGTCTGATGTCACCAGCATCCCGATTTTATTAGACGGCGATACAGGTTATGGCAACTTTAATAATATGCGTCGCCTAGTTAAGAAGTTAGAACAGCGAGGAATCGCTGGAGTCTGTATTGAAGATAAGCTTTTTCCCAAAACCAATAGCTTTATCAACGGTAGTCGCCAACCTTTGGCTGAAATTGATGAATTCTGCGGCAAAATTAAGGCGGGTAAGGATAGTCAGACAGATCCAGATTTTTGCATCGTCGCCCGACTCGAAGCTTTGATTGTAGGCTGGGATCTTTCGGAGGCTTTGCGCCGAGCTGAAGCTTACCACGCCGCTGGAGCAACCGCGATCTTGATTCACAGTAAATCATCGCGCCCCGATCAAGTGCTAGCCTTTGCTAAAGAATGGGGGGGTCGTTCTCCGTTAGTGTTTATACCGACCAAATATTACAGCACACCTACTGATGTTTTTCGCAAAGCTGAAGTTAATTTGGTCATCTGGGCAAACCATCTGATTCGAGCTGCTGTTGCTAGTATGCAAGCGATCGCACGTGAAGTGAAAGCCAGCGAAACTTTAATCAACATTGAAGATGATATTGCACCCGTAAAAGAAATTTTCCGGCTACAGGGCGCGGATGAACTCATAGAAGCTGAAAAACGCTACTTTAACAACGGACGACAAAATACCCAAGCGATCGTTCTGGCTGCTAGCAGAGGACAAGAATTAGCAGGGTTGACGCAAGATAAACCAAAGGTGATGTTACCCCTTGGCGGTAAACCTTTACTCAGGTTATTGGTAGACAAATTCAAGAAACTTGCTATCAATGATATTACCGTTGTCGTAGGTTACAAAGCAGAAACTATCAATGTTCCGGGGACTAAAGTCATCCGCAACCCAGATTATGAAACAACGGGAGAATTAGCATCCTTAGCCGTAGCTCAAGCCAGTTTTGGCGAAGAAATGCTGGTGCTTTACGGCGATTTACTATTTAGAAGCTACATCCTGCGGGATTTATTAGAATGTCCCGGAGAAATTGTGGCTGTGGTTGATTCTGTAGCCAACAACAAGTCTGTTAGCGGTTCACCTGACTACGCCTATTGTTCAATTCCAGACGATCTTTCTTTGTTTGGACAGGATGTCAACCTGTTGAACGTTTCTAAAACGACACAAACGCAATTAAGAAAGTCTAGCGGCCGCTGGATTGGGATGTTGCGCTTGCGGAGTCAAGGTAGAGAGTGGGTGAGTGAAGCACTCAATGAATTGCAAAAACGACCGGAATTTAACAGTCTGGGTTTACCAGAATTATGCAATTATTTAATCGAGCAAGGCAAACCGATCAAGGTGCTTTATATTCGCGGTAACTGGTTAGATGTTAATTCTTTGGACGATCTTGACCTTGCTTTTCAATTAAAACAATAGGAGTGGGGCATTGGGCATTGGGCATGGGGCATGGGGAAAGGGTAAGGGGAAAAGGGGAAAGATTAAATTTATTCCTTTTCCCTTTTCCCTTTAACCTTTTCCCCTGCCCCCCCTGCTCCCCTGCTCCCCTGCTCCCCTGCTCCCCCCATCACTTAATATGATCCAGGCAGAAGAATTTGTAGAAGCTGCGCGTCATCTTGGCTTTGAGTGGTACACTGGCGTACCCTGTTCTTTTCTCACGCCTTTTATTAACTACGTCATCAATGACGTTCAACTTAAATATATCTCCGCAGCCAATGAGGGAGATGCTGTAGCGATCGCAGCTGGAGCCGCAATTGCTGGTAAACCCGCAGTAGTGATGATGCAAAACTCTGGTTTGGGGAATGCAGTTAACCCACTAACCTCCCTCACTTATATCTTTCGGATTCCACTGTTGCTGATTTGTACTTTAAGAGGCGATCGCGTATTGCAAGATGAACCGCAACATCAATTAATGGGGCAAATCACAGAGAAATTGCTGCAAACAATGACTATACCTTGGGAATTTTTTCCCACAGATGTAGCACAAATAGAACCCGTTTTGCAAAGAGCCACAGCCTATATGCAACAAGAGCGCTGTCCTTATGCTTTAATCATGCGTAAAGGAGCGATCGCCCCCCATGCCCTCAGCCGTTCTTCTATCCCCGAACGAGAAAATAGTGCTAGCGCTCATATTCAGCAAAGCTTTTTTCGGGATAACAAAGAACAACGCGTTTCTCGCAGTGAAGCATTAGCTAGGATTGTGGAACTTACCGATCCAGAAAACACTGTAATAATTGCCACCACCGGATATACGGGACGGGAACTCTTCGCCAGTCAAGACAGCGCCAATCATCTTTATATGGTCGGCTCGATGGGCTGTGCTTCCTCAATGGGATTGGGATTATCCTTAGCGCGTCCAGACCTCAAGGTAGTAGTAATTGATGGCGATGGGGCAGCATTAATGCGGATGGGTAATTTTGCGACCATCGGCACTTATGGCGGTGCTAACTTGACTCATATTCTTTTAGATAATGAAGTCCACGATTCCACAGGCGCACAAGCCACCGTTTCTGCGGGTATCTCCTTTGCCAAGATTGCCGAAGCGTGCGGTTACGGCGTGACATTAGCCGGAGATGATCCCGCCCTTTTAGATACTTTATTTACCGCAGATGCTAACACCAGACCTAAATTCGCTCATTTAAAAATCCGTCCCGGAACTTTAGAAAAGCTACCCAGACCCAATCTCACCCCAGAAGAAGTTTTACAACGCTTTATGAACCATATTGGTTCTAACTGGCAACTCCTAACTCCTAACTCCTAACTTTGGTAATGATTTTACTAAATCCCGGCCCCGTCAATTTGAGCGATCGCGTCAGAAATGCCCTGTTGCGTCCCGATTTGTGTCACCGTGAGGTGGAATTTTCCCAACTTCAAACCAGAATCCGCGAACAGCTACTTCAAGTTTATGGTCTTGGAAGCGGCTGGGCAGCAGTTCTCCTCACGGGTTCTGGTACTGCCGCGATGGAAGCGATGATCAGCAGTTTAGTACCCACAAACGGGAAATTACTAGTAATTGAAAACGGTGTGTATGGGGAACGACTATCCAAAATTGCCAAAATCCACGGCATTGATTACATCACACTTTCCCATCCTTGGGATGCCGAAATCGATATCAAGGCTTTAGTCAAGCTTTTAGATGAAAACGCCGACATCACCCACCTTGCGATCGTCCATCACGAAACTACTACTGGTCGCCTAAATAATTTGGCGGAACTTGCGCCAATTTGCCAAGAACGCCGTATCAAATTATTAGTAGATGCAGTCAGCAGCTTTGGTGCTGAAGAAATAAATTTTGCAGATTGGGGAATCACTGCTTGCGCTGCGACAGCGAATAAATGTCTGCATGGTGTCCCTGGAACGTCTTTTGTCATTCTGCGACGGGATACACTGCCTTCAGTAGACACAATCCCCCGCACCTTATATTTAGATTTAGCAACTTATTACCAGCAGCAAGAACGAGGCGGCACACCTTTTACGCAATCAGTACAGACATTTTATGCCTTAACAGAAGCTTTGCAAGAAATGGCAGAAGCAGGAGGTTGGCGTGCTAGACACAAACATTACAACCAACTTGCCAGCTTAGTTAGAGACGGGTTAGCCTCAATTGGAATTAAACCCTTACTTCCTCTTGGCTGTTCATCCGTTGTCTTGAATGCCTATTACTTACCAAACGGTTTCAGCTATGAAGAATTTCACGACCAACTGAAAGCACGAGATTATATAATTTATTCTGGACAGGGGAATTTAGCTCAATCAATCTTTCGAGTCTCGACAATGGGAGCTATTACCCAAGCCGACATGGAACGCTTTGTTGGCGTTGTTAAGGAAATTATTTCAAAAAGACAGTAATTAGACCTGTCCGAAATATTAACCATCGCCTCGAAATACAACACAACCAACTAATAACTTAAAGCGGCACAACGTTCCTGTTGAGCGGCTGCAAGTAACCTTTGTATCACAACCAAGATCACTCTCCAGTCCACTCCAATAGGGTTGTTAGCCTGCGACCATAAAATTACAGCCTGCGGTAACTATGATGAACTACCTCCTGGATCAACAGCCTGTTTAAGCAACTCAAACGCTCTTGTAACAGCACTACGTATCCATTTCTCTGTTTCTTCGGTGGCTGCATCTTTCACTGTTTCTAGCACCTTAGCGAAGTGAGGATTCTTCTCTGCTTCCTGTGCTAAGTTCTGGGCAACCTTTTCTACCTCTACCGTAGAAGGCTCACTTTCATTATTCAAATACACAAGCGGTTGCCCTACTTCCTTGACTAAAGCGACTACAGTCTCTCTATCAATGTACATCGGTACTAATGACTTATTAGCCTTATACGTAACCACATTGAACGTTTCATCATCTAGTATCCATCGAATCAAAGGAGCAACAAAACTTCTTTTTCCTCCTTGCGGTCTACGTCTTATCCACTTTAGAAATCTGGCAAACAATGGTAGTTTTGCAACTAAGGCGATAAATAAAGGGTGAGTAACAAGTAAAAGGAAGAATAGCAATGGCAAGAAGATTAGCAGAAAGCCGACAAGATTATAAAAGTAATCTTGTGACAACAAAAACTTTAGTCTTTCTGATATCCAATTATAGTTAGCTTGTTTTTCTAATTCACTCTTCTTCGCTTCTTGTCCTTCATCAATAATCCAATTATTAACTCTATCTAATAGTAATTTGTCGTCGTACACCACAACCCCATAAGACTCATTAGTAAATCCATAAGCTTTCGGCTCTATAGAATATGAATCTTTTGAATTTGTTTCAAGTTCCTTTAAGATACTTGGCAGCAAAATTTCATCACTAATGTATGCATCAATATAGCCTGATTCCAATTTATTAATAGCATCAGCTCTATCAATAACTGGTACAAGCTTGGCAGTTGGATAGATACTATTTACAACGTGTTCAGTAGTCGTCTCTCCTAGTACTCCAATCTTAAAGGACGGTGTAGTCTCATTGAGGAAATGACGCTTATCATTTCTAATTATAAACTTCGCACCTGTTGTGAAGAACGGAACTGAAAACACACCTTGATGTTTTTTCAGATCCTGCGTTCTTTCTTCAGAAATTGTATTTGCACCGCACTCAATATTTATTTTTTTATAACCTTAAAATCGATTATTATAAGGTATTATTTCATCGTGTTCCGGAAATATATAATACCCTTCCAAGTATTTTTTTAATTGGTTGCAGTATCCCTTTACACCGTAAGGAGATTCATAACTTACAGGTTGAGAATCTTTAATGTAGCCAAATTTTATGCGAGGTTTAGAATCCATTGACTGAGCAAGTATCGAAGGATTAGAGTTCCCAGATATTGCTTTCTCGAATACATGGTGAACTTGTCCTTGTGTCACCCCAGAAAAAACTAATGAAAACAGGATAGCTAGTAATGCGATCGCCCAATATTTAAGCCGCATAATAACACTAAAAAATTGTTTACGTATAGATAATTAAGCACAACAACTAGTCAGCCGCAGTTTGTACTCAGTAGTGTTCATCCCACAGGCGAGGTTTCAAGCACCGTCCCATCGATAACCTAGCAGGCTGACTATTTCTTATACAGAAAGTTTTCATATAATCTTTTCCTTAATAAGCTAATCCGCCTTTAAGTTGCATAATCCGTAGCCTCAGAAAAACGCGGTGATGCGAAGAAGGCGAGACGGAGGGATGCAATTTGAATGATTATTAGCTTAACGATACAAAAGCATTACACTTAGGTTTTGTCAGAATATACGAAAATTTTCTTTATTATATTCATATTTTGAGATTATACAGTATTTTTCCGTATAATCAGCCTTTGCAGAAGGATTATATAGAATTTTCCCTATATCTCTTGATGTTATATAGATGGCATCGCCACATCAACCAATCTGGGAAATCTTTGAATTGTTAAACCGCGCTGAGACTTTAACGGAGAGGGAGATATTGCACTTGTCCTTCCCATTCGCCCTCAAAACTTCCCTCCGCGATTAACAAGATATCTTCAATTGCCAATCCCACTGAGACGCTGCGACTAATCTCAAATACCCCTGGCATTGTTAACCCTGCCTGTACACGCTCGTAAGCATATCGAGTTATTGTTTCTACATCATGAGTTAATAGAACCCGGCCCTGTTGCGCCGCCCATTCCAGAATGACTCGATCATCAGTTTTGGACAAACCTACATCCTGAACTCTAACAATATCAATCTCAGATTTTCGTCGAAGAATACCCCGAACAATTTGGTTGTTAAAGTTCTCGTCTGCTAAAAGGCGCAGCATTTCAACTCTGCCCTTGGTGGGTAAGTCTTGCCATAAGGCGATCGCGTATCCCAATTGGATTGAAACGACGCTCATTTTGTTGACGAACTTGGATGCCACGCTCTTGTCGAATTTTTAGATAAGCATCAACTTCAGTTTTCCGTCGAAGGTAGTAGCCTATCACCAAGTACACATCTGCAAGCTGAAGAGATGGATATTGCTCGACAATCTCTTCTGCTGTAACACCCTCCAAGAAGGCGGTAACTAAAGTATCAAGAGTTACGCGAGTATTACTAACACGCACAACACCATCAGAATCAGGTGATAGAGGTATGGGATCAGTTGCTACGGTAAGAGACATTTTAGGTTACGGGAGACTTAGCTTTACCCACTAATTTAGCGCTTTTTCATCACTTCCATAAGAGAGAGAATCGCTAACTTCATCAACAAGCCTGGTAAATCGCACAACAATAATTGAACCTCCCTGCTCAATAACTGCTTGCCTCAACAGATAAATTCTTAACCGAGCAGTATTGAGGTATGTCATAGCCCCCTCATCGCTTGCGGGGAGGCTCAGGGTGGTTTCATACGAAAAAAGAAAAATATATAAGTCTTGATTCTTCATGTATAACCATAGATTTTGACCCCACTTCCATTCCTCTCCACGTTGGCGTCAGCCTGCCGTTAGGCAAGCGGAGAGAGGCTTTGAAACCCAGTTTTAGTTTTTCTCTCGTTGTATGAAACCACCCTGCTCATCGCTTGCGGGGAGAGGGGTGGGGTTTTTGTACCTCACTCAACTGAGAACTGCTATAAAAATTATTTTAACAAGGCATCAAAGCATCAAATCTCCCTATTACTGCCATATCTTCTTCATCTAACTCCGCCGGAATCCCACTGCGAATCAATTCCGAAAAGTCTTCATTGGGAATCATCACAGTCAACGTGTACAAGCGAGTAGAACCAGTATTTTTAATCAAATGAGTACCAGTGGGAGGGACCAATAAACTATCTCCAGCTTTGATCGTGGCACTCTTGCCATCACATATAGCGATCGCTTCTCCTTTGAGAACAAAAAACATTTCCACCGCCCACTGATGGCGATTTGGGGGTGTTTGCCCACCAACATCAAAAATTTCTATGCAGCAAGTCAAAGAAGTATTAGCATTCGTCGAATCGAAGATAATTGCTAATCGATTAGAGGCGTCGGGACTGATGCGATATACTTGGTAATCTTTGCTAGATTTGATAACCGGAATTACACAACGAGTAGCGTACATTTATTTATCCCCTCTGAGTTATCGATGGGCATGAAAATTCTTAAAATTTGAGTCTTAAATCACATAATTTTAGATTTTAGATTGTAAATTTTGGATTGAATAATTCAAAATTTAAAATTATCCCAGAGAAAGCGAATTGAAACGCGAGAACAAATCTAAAATCTAAAATTTTTGCTCAAAGAAAGAGCATTCATGCATGGGATCAATCTAAAATCTAAAATCCAAAATTGATTCACTCCTCACCATTTTGCAGCGCTGTTAAAATCTCTTGCGAGTCAGTGACAAAACCGAAGCATTGTTTGACATTATACAATGTCGCCAGCCAACAATATTCAGGAGAAGTTGTGGCGGTGCAATCTTTAACCAACACGCAGTCATATCCTAAGAAGTTGGCATCACATAAGGTAGTTAGCACACATTGATCGGCATTAACACCAGCAAAAAATAATGTTGTCCTTCCCAAATTCCGCAAGATACTATCTAATGGTGTATCCCAAAACCCACTCATGCGGTATTTATCCACACGAATATCTTCGGGTATCTGTTCTAGCTCATCTACTACTGCCGCGGCCCAACTACCTGCCATGAGTACTCTAGCACCATTGCTTGGTAGTGGATCGCCCAAACCCACACCTTCCCCTGTGGGATTATAGACGTGGCGCGAACTAGCACTAATATTGAGCAAGTCGGGACGATTTCCCCAATTTACCCAAATGACTGGAACACCAACCTCACGCAGTTCGGGAAGTAAGTTGTTCAAAGGTTTAATAGGCTGACGCGCCGGAGTTACGTCCACACCGATATGCGCTAACCAGCCATCAGGGTGACAGAAGTCGTTTTGCATATCAATGACGAGGATAGCAGTCTTTGCCAAGTCTAGGCGCAGGGTTTTAGTTTCTGTTGATAAGATAACGGGTTGTGGGGTCTTTGATGGGCGAGTGATATCTGCGATCGCATCATTCACTGTCCACGCATTTGGCGCAACTCCCAATGTCCGTAATGGTAGATTCATAAAATTCCAGTACCCAACACCATTTTCTATTTTGTAACTTGAAATTCAAGTCAAAATACAATTACTTAATTAAGGTTAAATATGGTAAATTTCACTATCTAGAATGTTTTGATTGCCGTCAGTGATGATTATCCAAAGGTAGATATATAGATCGTCAATGGTGCAACCGTAGTCATTTTCCCCAATCTACAAGTAATTGGCACTGTCATAGATGGCAAAAGTAAGCTATTACTACCTGGCTTTTTCAACGCCCACATCCACCGATAGTGCCACTTTTACTTTGTCTGATGCTGAACGCCTTGCTGCTTGGGTGCGCCAGCATCCACTGTCTGGTTTTGAACACTGACACTTTGTTGGCAAATTAATCAATAGTTCTCTTTTCCCTCCAAGGTTAATTTTTTCCTGTTTACATTGATTGTTCCTATTAATATAAATGTGCTTAAGGTTTGGGCAGGCAATTTTGTAACAAGATATGAATGTGCGTAGGCGTAGCCCTTCGGCTGCGCTCAGTGACACCGTAGACATCGCTAAATTCTTATTTACAGCATCAAAACTCTAGCAATTGACTACAAAACCCCAAAAAAAGGCAGATTTTGTGTATGCTCTGTGACTAAGTGCCTTAACAATACCTTTTCAGGAGTAATCATGGAACGCGCCATCTCTGCGTTGGGAATCTTAGTTTTTATCGGTATATCCTACGCCTTTTCTGTTAATCGTCGTGCGGTGCGTTGGCGAATAGTGGCATGGGGTTTGGGATTGGAGTTTGTGTTTGCATTAGTGATTCTTAAAACTGCTTGGGGTTTAAATCTGTTTAAATCTCTGGGAGATATTGTCGGTCAATTTTTAGCATTTTCTGATGTTGGTGCAAAATTTGTCTTTGGAGAAAATTTTAAGGATCATTTCTTTGCTTTCCAAGTGCTGCCGACAATTATCTTTTTCTCTGCCTTCATCAGTGTGTTGTATTACTACGGCATTTTACAGCGAGTTGTAAACGTGATGGCGTGGGTAATGATGAAGACGATGAAAACATCGGGTTCTGAATCTTTATCTTGTGCAGGTAACATCTTTTTGGGGCCAACAGAGTCGGCGCTGATGGTTAAACCTTATATAGCGAATATGACGCAATCGGAACTCCATGCCGTGATGACGGGTGGTTTTGCCACAATTGCAGCGGGAGTACTAGGAGCATATCTTTCCTTTGGCATCCCAGCAGAACACCTGATTGCTGCTTTCTTTATGACTGCTCCCACATCGTTGGTGGTATCAAAATTACTTTACCCAGAAACAGAAGTATCAGAGACGGCTGGCAAAGCAAAAGCGTATGTAGAAACCAATTATGTAAATGTAATTGATGCTGCTACCACCGGAGCAATTGACGGCGTGAAGCTAGCAGTTAATGTTGGGGTGATGATTATCGCCTTTTTGGGATTATTAGCTGCCCTGAATGCATTGCTGGGATGGTTGGGGGCATTTGTGGGCTTACAACAACTCTCACTACAGTGGATTTTGTCTTTTCTCATGGCTCCCGTGGCGTGGCTAATGGGCATACCTTGGGCTGATTGTCGGCAAGTTGGGGCTTTATTGGGTACAAAAACAATTTTGAATGAGTTTATTGCTTTTTTGGATTTGAAGGCACTAATTGAAAGTGGAAAAATTTCTCAACGGGCAGTAATTATTACAACTTACGCATTATGTAATTTTGCAAATATCGGTTCAATTGGCATTACCATTGGCGGCATTGCGGGGATAGCACCTAATCGCCAGCATGACTTAGCTCGTATGGGTGTAAGGTCAATGATTGGCGGATTGTTAGCGGGTTTTATCACCGCTTGTATTGCTGGGGTGTTGATTTGAAAAAGTTAGAGAGACGCGATAAATCGCCGACACCAACTGTCTTTAATTTTGAAGTAATGAGTAATAAGTAATGGGTATTACTCATTACTCATTACTCATTACTCATTACTCATCTGTAGAGTAGAACTGTTGAGCGTAAAAACGGGCATACCGTCCTTCTTGAGAGAGGAGGGAAGTGTGAGTACCAGCTTCAACCACCTCTCCTTGTTCGATGACGAGAATGCAGTCAGCCCGACGAACACTGCTCAAGCGATGGGCGATAATAAACACGGTACGATTTTGCATCACTCGTTCTAGTGCTTCTTGAACTAGTGCTTCTGATTCCGAATCGAGGGCAGAGGTGGCCTCATCCAAGATGAGAATTCGCGGATCGTTGGCAACTGCTCTGGCAATAGCTAATCTTTGGCGTTGTCCTCCCGATAGGTTAACTCCACGCTCTCCCACCCAGGTATGATAACCCTGAGAAAACTGGGTGATAAAGGAGTGAGCGTTGGCAATCTTTGCCGCTTCCTGAATCGCTGCTAAATTTAATTCTTCTTGACCGTAACCGATATTTTCTGCGATCGTTCCCGAAAAAAGAGTAACGTCTTGGGGAACAATGCCAATTTGATGGCGCAAGCTAGTGAGTGTGACATCACGGATATCAAGATCGTCAACCAGAATTTGACCTCTCTGAGGGTCATAAAAACGAAGTAAAAGGTTGATTAAAGTCGATTTACCAGCTCCAGAAGAACCAACCAAGGCAATAACATCACCAGGAGAAGCGTTCAGGCAGAGATCCTTTAGCACTGGCTGATCGGGATTGTAAGCGAAATCGACATGACGATACTCTACCTTGCCCATAACTCGTGGCATTGCCTGAGCATTCGATTTTTCGCTGATACTAGGTTCCTTTGCCATCAGTTCAAAGATGCGTTCAACAGAAGCTTCGGTCTGTTTGTACTCGTTGTAATTGCTAATCAGCATATCGATTGGCTGAATCAGTATAGCCACAGCAGCTAAGAAACTGATAAACCCTTGAGCTGTCGAGCTGATTCTGAGAAATCTGCCATCCTCCTAATAAAAACAGCAGTATAATACTAACTGCTTCCAAAAAACCGACAACGGGAAACTGAATGGATTTGAGTTGTAGAGCGCGATACTTAGCTTGGCGATTGATTTCTGCTTCTTTATTGAATCGCTTCACTTCATATTCTTGGGCTGCAAAAGCCTGAACAACGCGAATCCCGCTAAATACTTCAGTTAGCATCGCTGACAAATTGGAAACCTGATTTTGGCTTTGGCGAGATAGCACGAGTAATCGTTGACCAAATTCCCCGATTAACCAAGCCATTAAAGGAGCTAAAATCAAACCCGCAAGAGTAAGCGGCCAATTCAGGTAGAGCATGTAAATGGGAATTGCAATTAACTGCAACAAATTGGAAAGAAACTGATGGGATAACTTGTCCACAATTTCGCCGACGCGATCAATATCTTCAGTCAGGCGATAAGTCAAGTCTCCCGTCTGTGTGGTTTCAAAGTAATCTAATCCAAGTTTGTGCAGGTGAGCATAAACCCGCTTACGCAAGTTTAAAACCATGTTCAGGGCAGCAGCGATCATAAAGACATTCTGCCCGTATTGACAAAGCCCTCGAACCAAAAATACTAAAGTGGCTAGTCCGAGCCAGTAGGCAATCCGGTTTACATTTCCCTGGCCAAGATAAAAAGCGACCTGACCTGCTAAATAGGGCACTGCTAGGGTGAATAACACAAATCCTAAGATACAAGCCAATCCCCGAATTAACAGCGGCCATTGGGGCCAAAGATAAGGCAACAGTTGCCAGTAACTAGAGCGGACTTTCATAGGTAAGTAAGAATTCAGGAGTTAGGAGTTAGGAGTTAGGAGTTAGGAGTTAGGGACTTCCAACTAAAAAAATATCCCATCGCTGTCTAGGCAGGGGAGCATACTTCTCTACGAGAGGCTGCACTTCGACTACGCTCAGTGACCACGCCAACGACTACGCTCAGTAACCGGGGGGCAGGGGGCAGGGGGAGAAAGAAAAATATTATCTGAGTAAATTGGATAATTTATTTTCTGGAAGTCCCTTAAGAGGTAGGAGTTAGGAGTCAGGATTCAGAATTGAGATGCATTACGGCGTTAGCCTACCACATCATGTTACCGAACCGTGCCGACTCCTAAATTCTGACGCAATTTCTACTCAGTTTCTCCTAGAGAGTTTAGTAGAAAGCGGGCAATTCTCTCAGATGCGCCGGGTGGGCCAAATCGCTCAGGGCCATTTACTTTGCACTTAGCGAGGTAGTCTGAATCTTCTAAAGTTTCAACTACTCGTTTAGCTGCTTGCTTGAGAATCTCAGGGGTTGCTGGCTTAGTACCGATGGTTTGAGCAGAAATGCCCGACAGCCGCGTTTGCGCTTCTGCAAATTGATAGGTAAATTGAGGGCCCTCTCCGGGAATCTGGATGATAGGTTTCCCCATTGCTACAGCTAAATCCACTGCTAACCCTGCCATGCCAATGACGAGGGTAGAGTAATACAAGATATCACTGAAGGCATCTGAGTAACATCTCACTTCTACAAGCGGTGATTCTTCAGCAGAAGTTCCTGGAGGAAAATAGCTGAGTATGCCTTGATTCAGTTGCCAACCTTGACTTTTAGCAATTTCGTCTAATTGCTCCATCAAATTTGGTACTAAGGCGGCACGAAACTGGAATCCTGACTCAGGCATCACCTTGGCGATTTCTATCACCAGTTGCAACTGCAAACTGAAATTTCGCGCGGCTTCCGGCATTCGCGATCCTGGTAAGATTGCGATCGCAGGAATATCCGGTTTCAGGTACAAGTCTTTCCCTGTGGGGACAACGCGATCTAAAGCCGGAATCCCACCAAACCTAGCCTTTGCTATACCTTGCCGTTGGAGATCGGAAGCTGTATAGGAATCTCTAGTAAAAACTGCCAGACATCGGGAAGAATTAAGGTCGTGCCACAGCAGTGGATTGATACGCAATTGCCCTTCATAGAGGGCAGAAAGACAAGAGATAAACGAAACGAAGGGACGCTTTGTTAAGTAAGCAAATGTCTGGGAGACAAAATCCCCAGTAGACATAATTAAATCGCAGTTAGGAGCATACTGCAACACCGCTTGTAATTGTCGCCACGTTAACCCAATCAATCCCGATTGAAAATCTTTGAGTATATAGAGGCGCTTCATGTAAAAGAATCCGCCAGAGGGCATTATTTGTGTGGGCCCAATAATGGGAATGTCCAAGCTGCGGTAAGCTTTTCCTTCACCCACAATTGGCATTGCCGCCATCTCAATCGAAGGACACAATTGGCGCAGGGTCTGAATAACATGAGAGGTATGGTTGTCCTCTCCGTGGCCGTTACTGATAAACAAGATTCGCTTAGAAGGCATCTTGGGGTTTGGATAGGTCTAAAATGCTTGTTTGGTGAGATTTTTAACCTACATTCGGTGAGTAGGCTAAGAGATTGATAGTATTTTTACTATAGAGAGTTTGTAATTTTATAGACAAATCTACAAAGTTACTTTTTCTGGTGTAGACCGGAATGGAATTACTGCTAATCCCTGTTTTTGCAAACGCTAATCTATCAGAGAATACAGTATTAGGAGTACAAGCGCTATGGTTCCATTAGACTTCTTGCATGAATTAAAAGCCCTCACCCTAAATCCCTCTCCCATTTTTGGGAGAGGGACTTTTAAATTAGCTCCCCTTCTCCAAAAATGGGAGAAGGGGATGTAGCAAGATCCCGTAGAGTGGGCAAATCTTGTATTTGTGCAAGAGGTCTATTGATCTGAGTTCAATTCCAATATGCAGTAATTGTTGCAACTTCCGCATTATGTAACTTCTTGGCAAATATCGGTTAAATATTCTATTTTGTTAAAATTAAAATTATTTGTAGATACTCAGGTGGCACGCGATCAACTAACCAAACACCATTAGCAGAACAATAGAAGATATAACCTGCTTGATGCATTGCCGCAGTATTTACAGCAAAAACTACTGGTTTTCCATGCCTAGCACCAACAGTTTGTGCTGTTTCTATATCCTTTGATAAATGCACATGATGTCGTAACATTTTGCAAAGTCCTGTTTGCAGAATTAACTCTACAGATTTGCGTCCCGTGCCGTGATAAAGCTCATCTGGAGGAACAACAGCTTCTAATTGTAAATCGACTTTTACACTATGTCCTTGGTTCGCACGAATCAAATTACCTGTAGAATCAAAAGAAAAGCGTTGTTTCTCGTTGAATTCAACTACCACCTGTAATTCCTGACGGGTAATCGGAAACTGATTTTTAGCACAAGCGGTAAGTAATTCATCAACAGCAACCCAACCACCGGGAGCAAGTTTAATTCCAATGGCATCCGGTGTATGTCGCAGATATTTGCTGAGATATTTGCTGATTTTGACAAGTCGAGAATCACTCATTTGATTGTGGTTAGCATATTTGTACTACACCTATAGTTTTTTGTAGCACATAATTGTTATTGATGGTTTTATTTTGTGTAAATTGACAGAATTTGCCTTCCCATCATGGCTAATGCCACTCCAGCAATCGCAATGAGTGTAACCTTGCCGCCAGGAACGAGTGGTTGATTTGTGCTATCTGAGTTTTCTTGTTCTTGACGTTGCTTCCAACTCATTAACGCCGGAATAATTCCACCTAAAACTGAAATACTAAATGTTCCAGTGTAATCTAGGGCAGTAAAAAAGATGCTGGGGTTAAGCGTTCCGAGAGTCATTGGCGGGAAAAGAACCAGGGAATAGAGGGGTAAGCGGCTAGAAAGTTGCCACTGTGCAGGTAGGAAAATATCTTTGAATAAATCCAGCAATCCGTACACAAATCCAATAAATGATGTGACGATCGCAAACTCTGAAAAAATAGATACTAGCACTCCTAACCATTGCCCCGCACTACCTCCTCGGAGAATTTGTAGTGGATCAAAAACACTTGTACTGCCAGATGTGCTATGTAGCATATCGGGACTGACGCTTCCTAAAATTACGGCATTCCACGCCAAGAACATAATTAGAGGAATCACAGAACCAATAAAGATAGACTGACGAATTTTGCGGGCATCCCCTTCGAGTTGCGTCACAACCAATGGCACAACGTTTTGGAAAAACAGCGCCACAGACATCACTGAAATGGCACTACCAAGGGCACTCCAGTTTTGAAATAATAGTTGGGCATTCTGAATATGCCTTCCTCCCAGAAATAATAGTCCTAAGAAGGAAACAATGACAATTCCAACAAAGGCGCTGTTTAATTTCTCAATAAACTTTTCTCGCCCAAGATACATAATGCCACCAAATAAGAGCGTGAAAGCCATTGTGCCCACCCACGTAGGCAATATCTGCATACCCCAGATTTTTGCCGCCGCCGCTCCTAAAATCTCTCCTCCTTCGGTGATGTATGCCACCAACAGAGCATAGTGCATGAATAAATATGCACCGCCAGCAATTCGCGCTCCTAGTTTACCAAGGATATTCTCAACAACTCCCAAAAAACCTATACTTGAAAGCCCTTTTGTTCGCATCGTGTTTAAGGTAACTTCTGCAACCAATAACCCCGAAACTAAAGCGTAGAGCCAAACAGCAATTAGTCCAGATGTGGATGGCACAATACCCGATGGCAGGGTAACGGCTGGTAGAGCGAGAATCCCAGCCCCAACGGTAGTTCCTGCAATCAATGCAGTACTTCCAAATACACTACCCGGTTGATGATTGAGTTTTTTTCCATCAAATTCGAGATGAGAAAACAACCGAGTGACTTGCTCTGAATTTTTTAGAACGGTCTTTATGGGAACCATACTGAATATCCGTACCTAAACCAAACAATATTAACATATGTAAATATTATTCGTAAAAGCCCTGATGCTATTGGTTTTTCAAGCAATTTTTTTTGCTAAATAAGCGATCGCTACTTCATTATCAACACAATTTTTGGATTATAAATGTCACTTATAGCACTTTATCCCACATTCCGCAGGTGCGATTGTAAATGCTGCACTTTAGAAGCATGACAGCATCACCATTAGATATAAGAGTACAGGATACTGAATTAACGCTGAAGGCAATCCTTTCAGTTGCTCAAAGGAAGAAGCGATCGCAAATATTCTGACAGATATGATTTAAAACTGACAATTAGTTTTAACTGTATCAAGTAATGGTGAACAGCTAGAGGCAGGTTTATTCAGCTATTAAGTTAGCGATCGCATCTACTAACTCACTTGGCTCTACTGGTTTGGGAATATGCTTGTTAAATCCGGCTTTTAGTACCTGTTGAGCGTTCATTTCTCCAGCATAGGCGGTAAGTGCGATCGCTCGAATTTTTCCTCCCTGCTCTGGTGGCAGTGTTCTCAACTGTCGGATGAACATACATCCATCCACTTCTGGCATTCCAATATCGCTTAAAAGTATATCTGGCAAGGATTGGGCTAAAGTAGCTAGGGCTTCATTTGCTGATGTGACTGCTGTTACATTTGCCCCATACTGCTCCAGTAAGAAAACAATAAATTCTCGCGTATCTGTATCATCATCCACTACTAAAATTTTGACACCATTCAAATTTGAGGATGGCTCAGAATTGCTACTGTCTTGTTTAATCTCTAATTGATTTTGGATTAATGGTAGTCTCACAGTAAAAGTTGCCCCCCGATCTTCGCCCCCACTTTCTACCTGCACTGTCCCGCCATGCAGTTCGACTAAGTGACGAACGATCGCTAATCCTAACCCCAATCCACCAAATTTTCTGGTGGTGCTGCTGTTCTCTTGACGAAAATATTCAAACACGTAAGGCAGAAAATTGGGGTCGATGCCTTTACCTGTGTCGCTGACTTGAATCAGTGCTGAGTTGAAATTAGGACATGATAATAGTCGAATATCAACCCGTCTCCCCGCAGGTGTAAACTTAATCGCATTTGAAAGCAGGTTCCAAACGATTTGCTGCAATCGGTTGGAGTCTCCCAAAACTTGTCCCAAATTTGCTTCCAGGCTGATGTGCATCTCAATTGACTTAGCTTCTGCCGATAGCCGCACTGTCTCCATTGCTGCCGAAATCACAGATGTCAGATCGACTGGGTAGATATTCAAGCTGATTTTACCTTGTAAAATCCGGGAGATATCCAGTAAATCTTCAATCAGTTGAGCCTGTAACTTCGCATTTCGCTCAATAGTCTTCAACGCTTGAGGAATTGTCTTTTCATCAAGTTTTTTGGTTTGGAGTAGCTTTGACCAACCTAAAATTGGGTTGAGTGGCGATCGCAATTCATGAGAAAGTACTGCCAGAAACTCGTCTTTAATCCGGTTGGCGTTTTCTGCTGCTTTCCGGGCGGTTTGCTCTGCCTCGTATAAACGGGCACGTTCCATCGCTTGAGCGCACTGCTGTGCCAGTGCCAGCATAAAGGCTCGATCGTCTTGATTAAACTGCTGAATTTCGGTAAAAGCTAGAGACATTCCACCAATAGCTCGTCCCTCGATGATTAATGGAATCGAAATCCAAGCGCCGTAGTTGGACTGAGCGTATTCCTGAGCCAGATTTGCGTAACGAGCAATTCTTGTTTCGGTTGGCTCTTGCCAAATAGGCTGCTTAGTTCTTACTGCTTCTGCCAGTGGTGCAGATGCATTAATCGAGAATCGACGCCAGGAATCTATTATTTCTTGTTGTTCGCCACTAGTTCGGACAAGTTCTAATTCAGTGCCGCTTTGAGTCAGTAGTGCCACAAAAACAGAACTAGCTCCCAATGCTGCCATACTTTGCTCAACAATTACTTCAGCAACTTGTGTCGGAGTTAAAGATTCAGAAAGGGCAGCGGTAATTGCTTGCAGACGGGTAGTGCGAGATGCTGCGCGTAAAGCCGCCTGTTGAGATTGCTGGGCTTCTCTGTAGAGTCGGGCATTATCAACGGCTACGGCAGCACGACAAGCCAACTCCTCAGCTAACATCAGGCTTTTGGTGTTGTAGCGACGACCTGAAGAAGAGACTAAAGTCATCGCTCCCAACACCCGTCCCCGAACGATCAGCGGTACACTCATGCCAGATGTCGGATTTAATTCTTGCAAGATTTTTCGGTGACTGGCGTTGTGGCTTAACCCTTGGATCTGTTCATCAGAAATCAAATGAATAATTTGTGATTTGCCCGACTCGTATTACCTTCGCAACACCTGCTGTTTGTGCCAAATCAGGGGGATAATTTTGTAACTGTTCCACCAATTCTTGTTTCTCTGGATTGGCATGGGCTGCTGCAAGTCGACGAACTAATTGATTGTCACAAATAATATCAACTAAGCACCAATCAGCGATTTCCGGTACTGCTAAACGCGTCAAACCTGCTAAGGTTGTCTCGTAGTCCAATGATGCGGCCAAAATCCCACTAGCCTCAGCTAAGAAACGCTGCTCCTCTTCCACCTGTTTGCGCTTAGTAATATCTCGCGAAGACGCTTGCATCTCTAAAATTTCTTGAGTTTGGCGATCGCGGATAGCTCGAACAGTTGCTTCCAACCAGATATAATGTCCCTCTTGGTGACGCGCACGGTGAGTAATGGTATAAATACCTGGTAAATCAGCATTGACTGGATAATTTTTCGCAATCTGTACCAAATCGTCAGGGTGAACTAATTCATGGCTGGGATGACCGACTAATTCCTCTGGTTGATATCCCAGTACCGTGTAGCAAGCTGGTGAAACGTACAGAATAATTCCATCTACTCTAAGGCGGGAAATAATATCAGTTGAATTTTCAGCCAGCAGCCGAAAACACGCCTCACTGTCGCGCAGTTTGGCTTCAGCCTGCTTGCGTTCGGTAATATCGACGCACATTCCCACCCATTCGCGGATTTCGCCTGTTTCGTCGAGTATAGGCACACCGCGTATATTCATATAACGATATTCGCCGTCATGCCGTAGAACACGATACTCGGCAACTGCAACACTGCGTGTAGAAAACGCCTGTTGCCAAATTTCCACCATTGAGGCACGATCTTCTGGGTGCAGTGCCTCAACCCAACCCCATCCTTTATATTGTTCGGGACTTTGCCCTGTGAACCCCTGCCAAGTTGGAATATTATCAACAACATTGCCCGAAGGTGCTGCCCTCCAGACAATGGATGCGCTGGCCTCTGCCAGTGAACGGTAGCGTGCTTCACTATCGCGCAGCGCGACTTGCTGTTCGCTCAAATATTGCTGCAAATCAGTAACCTCTTGAGCTTTCAGGTTCTCAGTCATTTTAAAAGTATTTGGCTAAAAGCGACTCGCCAGGTTCTCCCATTTGCTGTAATAGTATATTTTGATTTTTCTCATGCAATATAGCAGATGCTATGGCTCTAACTGCACCCATCTAAGGTTATAGAGATTGTCAAGAAAAGGCAGGGGAGCAGAGGAGCAGGGGAGAAGTTGCAGTAAGTCTTTCCCATCTGCCCCTCTGCATTCTTGTAAGTTGGTGATTATGTATTACATCAACTATCATGCAAGCTATTTAAGCTAGTAATAGAATTGTTTAAATTCAGGGGATAACAATATGAAGGTTTGGCTTGCTTGCTTTTTGGTGCTGTTTGCGTTAGCGGAACTGTTTGACTGGTTGAAAGAATTTAATCTGCCATTACCTATCTATATTTTGGGTGGCGCTTTTTTAGCTGTTGCTTCTAACTATGATAAAATTTTTGGCTCCTATTTTGCAGATTCAAGCATTGAAGCATCACTTGAACAACCTCAGTTAGATTCACTAACTCCATCTACTAATCCGATTTCTTTCCCAATTAGCAGTCCTGTTGAAGACGTTCAAACATCTCAAACAGATGGTTAGTGGTTGTCTGATTCTATGGTTGACGCTGGGCGTAAGCTTGCTTTAAAAGTAGGAATACGTCAAAGTCTCTAACTAATAAGTAAATTGCTACATTAATAGGAGTTTTAGGTTAATTAGCTTTTAACCTAGATTCCCAAAATTGACTTCTGCGCCTATAACATCTACCCAATTCAGGCTACCGCCTCAACGCCGTGATTAGTGGACTATTAGAAAAACTCCGTGTACCTTTTGTCAAAGTTCAGGATTCCCGTGAAACTTCTAAGAGCAAAAGCTGGCTGCAAATATTTTACAATCAATTTTTGGCTCCTATTTTGCAGATCAAGCATTGAAGCATCACTTGAACAACCTCAGTTAGATTCACTAACTCCATCTACTAATCCGATTTCTTTCCCAATTAGCAGTCCTGTTGAAGACGTTCAAACATCTCAAACAGATGGTTAGTGGTTGTCTGATTCTATGGTTGACGCTGGGCGTAAGCTTGCTTTAAAAGTAGGAATACGTCAAAGTCTCTAACTAATAAGTAAATTGCTACATTAATAGGAGTTTTAGGTTAATTAGCTTTTAACCTAGATTCCCAAAATTGACTTCTGCGCCTATAACATCTACCCAATTCAGGCTACCGCCTCAACGCCGTGATTAGTGGACTATTAGAAAAACTCCGTGTACCTTTTGTCAAAGTTCAGGATTCCCGTGAAACTTCTAAGAGCAAAAGCTGGCTGCAAATTATTTTTGTTACCAGTGTAGGAGTGACCGCCTTTATCTGGGGAGTTCGGGAACTTAGATGGTTACAGCCTTGGGAGTTAAGAGTTTATGACCAGATGTTGCGATCGCGTCCATCAGAAGCACCCGATCGGCGGATTGTGCTAGTTAAAATTACTGATAAAGATATCAAACGTGAGAAATGGCCTCTATCAGATCGGAGAATCAATCAGCTATTAAAGAAAATAGAGTCTTATCAACCGCGAATTGTTGGTTTATATCTTTTCCGACCAGAAGACAATAATTTGGCGGCTAATCTCCAAAATCAAGATAACATTGTCACTACGTGTTTTTTCAGCAGCTTGGATAGAGATGAAATTCCCCCGCCGCCGAATGTCCCTATAGATAATGTTGGGTTTAGCGATGTGGTTGCTGATAATGAAAACGACCAAATTCTCCGCCGTACTTTATTATTTGCTAACTCTACAGACAAGAAATGTACAACATCATTTGCATTTGGTGCATTAATTGCAATTAATTATCTAGAAAAACAAGGTATTGAATACGATTTCACTAAAAAAGGAGATTTTATATTAGGTAAAACCTTATTTGGGCGTTTACAACCTAATTCTGGTGGCTACCAACATTTGGATGCACAAGGCTATCAAATATTATTAAATTACCGTCACCCCAACAGCCTCGCCGACCAAGTAACCCTTACAGATGTTCTTAGTGGGCAAGTCAACCCCAGTTTATTCAAAGACCGTCTAGTAATTATTGGCACTACAGCGACTAATATCCCTCCAGGTGGCTTTTATACGCCCTACAGCGCTTTGCCAGATCAACCAGCCAGAATGCCTGCTCTATTTATTCATGCACAGATAGCAAGTCAACTCATCAGTACAGTGTTAGATGGGCGACCCTTGATTTGGTATTGGCCAAACTGGGTAGAACTTATTTGGGTGTGGGGGTGGTCGCTATTAGGTGGTGTTTTAGTATGGCGGTGGCAAAATCCGCTGCTTTTGCTAGTGGTGGAAACGATAACTCTATTTAGCTTAGTAGTAATCTGCGTTGCTTTGTTTTTGCAAGCTGGATGGGTGCCGTTAATCCCTCCTGCTCTTGCTTTGGTGATTAGTAGTATTTGTGTGATTACTTATACTAGCTACCAAAATCAGCGGCAAACTCAGGTGATTATTCTGCAAGTTGAAAAACAACAAGAAGCGATCGCCCAATTAAATGTACTCTTAGAAGATAAAACAGCAATTCCCGACTCGTCTGTTGACTTTCCTCCCCCAGTTGATTCGCTAGAAATAAAATCAGGTGATTTGCTTTTGAGTGGACGCTACAGAATCTCTCAAACTCTCGGTGCAGGTGGATTTGGTCGGACTTATTTAGCACAGGATACTCAACGACCGGGTAATCCTACTTGTGTAGTTAAAAAGTTAATGCCAGCCCGTCAAGATGCACGATTTTTGCAAGTCGCTCGCAGATTATTTCATAGTGAAGCTGAAATTTTAGAAACTTTGGGTAAACATCATCAGATTCCTGAACTACTTGCTTATTTTGAAGATAACCACGAATTTTATTTAATTCAACAATATATTGAGGGACATACCCTAAGCGAAGAATTACCACCCGTACAAAATGTCCAAAACGAATCATTTGTGATGGAAATGCTCAAACAAGTTTTAGAAGTTCTAGAATTTGTTCATCAGCATCGAGTGATTCATCGCGATCTCAAACCGACTAATATTATTAGATGCGCTCAGAATAATCGCTTGGTATTGATTGACTTTGGTGCTGTCAAATTGATGCAACCGCCGAGTAGCGAGCAAACAGAATTAGCCACAGTAGCCATCGGGACGCGGGGTTATGCACCTCCAGAACAATTTGCCGGTCATCCCCGTTTATGCAGTGACATTTATGCTTTAGGAATGATTGCTATTCAAGCCATAACTGGGATACCACCGCAAGAACTCTACCCACATCCAGAAACGGGGAATGTGATGTGGCGACAAACAGTGCAAGTTAGCGAAGAATTAGCGGCAATTTTAGATAAAATGGTTTGCTATCATTTTAGCGATCGCTATCAATCAGCCACCGCAGTTTTACAAGATTTGAAACGAATGTAGCTCTGGGGATTCTAAATCGTGGCTACACATTACTTTCGTCCGCTCATACAAAAAATTAATGGTTTGCAACCCGCATCTGCGGGTTTTATCTGTAATCTCAAGGGTTTCTACTTATATCAATTATTAATGCTATTCATTTTTGTCCCATATTGACCTTGTTTTTCTATAATCTGAGTCAAAATTTTGCGGCAATGACAGTCACTTCCACATTGATTTAATATGTCTTGTGCAGCAATGTTGCTAGAACCTAAAGCCAAAGATATTTTTCCAGTACAAGTAAGCTTAAAATAGTCTCTTAAATTGCCTTGAGGAGGCAATTCGTTAATTTGATAATTTGTTAAAGATTCAATAAAGCCTAATACTCGTAAATGTCTCAATCGTTGCTCACAGGATTGTTCTTTTTTGTATGGAAACTGTCTTTGATCTTTTTCAGCATTAAATAAGTTTTCCAGAGTTGTTCGCTCTCCATCGTCTAGCAAAGAGTCAAAAAACTTTCTTTGGTTTTCATCATTTTCTATTAAAGTTCCTAATAAGGCTAAAGCTTTTGACTCCTTTTGATTAGCCTCTATATTAGCTTTGATTTTACTATGTACTAGGTTAAGTTCTACTCCATTGCTACCAAACTGAAATTTTTCTATTCTTTCAAGAACTGAAGAGTTTAACAATAGTATAATTGTTAGAAGTCCTACTTCTGTTGTCTCTAATCTCCTGTTTTTATCAACTCCTTTAAATGGAATAAACACTAAGTAACCTAAAACCACGATACTTACGATCATCCTAGAGGCTAATGCCCATTTTTTAGCTAAGTTTCTGAGGTTGGGCTGAAAAGAATTTTTAATGTTTTCAACTATTTTCTGACTCATACTACATTGTTAGATAAATATAATTAACTTTTCTTTGATAGAAAGTAATTGCTGATAAGTAGGTTTAAAAAATAAATAGCTAGTTACATCGAAAAATAACATAGCTTTTGACCCTGTTATTATCTCTGGAATATTTGAAGATATTTACCTCAAATTATTGCAGAACTGATAACAGTTGACTTTTCACGGTATCTGGAAAACCTCTCTTCTATTTCTCTCTCCTCAAAGGAGAGACTTTGAATTTTCCTCCTTTTTGTGTCGGAAGGGAGTTAGGTTTTTCCAAATGACCTAAACCACAATGAGCAAAAAACTAACACTTATGTCTACATTCTGAATCTATAGTTTTTCGGATACGTTCCCAAATTTCTGATTAACTGCTCAGTTAAAAATATTCGTAGGTTGGAGCATAAACGTTATTCGACAAACCCTGCAAAATGTTGGGTTTTGTTTCTCAACAAACGCATAGCGCAGGTATCGAACCGATAGCGAATACCTGATTAACTGCGTTTCCTGGTTTTCAGCAAAAAAAAATCGCCCCCTGAATTCAGGAAGCGCATCACCAAGGTGGTGTAGAGACGCGAAGTTCCGCGTCTCTTGTTTTAACTAGCAACGTATTCTTTGACATTGGCACGACGGCGACGCAGATGAGCCAAAGCTTGATGCTCTAACTGGCGGACACGTTCGCGGCTGAGATTCAATCTCTCACCGACTTTCGCCAATGACATTTCATTACCATCTTCTAAACCAAAGCGTAGGGCTACAACTTCTCGCTGTTGCGGGGTTAGTTCTGCTAGCAGATTGTTCAAGTCTTGGCGTAAGAATTCCTGGTTGGTGTAATACTCTGGTGATGGGCCATCATCTTCGAGCATTTCTTGCAACTCAGTATCTTGGTTCTCCCCAACCCGCACATCCAAAGAAACTGGTTGACGAGCCATATTCAAGTACTCGCGAATCTGGGCAGGTTCTAGTTCTAGTGCTTTGGCAATTTCGGCTGGAGTCGGCGATCGCCCCAAACTTTGAGCCAACTCGCGCTGTACTTTTTTGATTTTGTTCAGCTTCTCGGTAATGTGAATCGGTAAGCGGATGGTACGTCCTTGTTGAGCGATCGCACGAGTAATTGCTTGGCGAATCCACCAGTAAGCATAAGTCGAGAACTTATAACCCCTCATCGGGTCAAATTTCTCCACACCCCGCTCTAATCCCAGTGTTCCTTCCTGGATTAAATCCAGAAACTCCATATTTCGCTTTTGATATTTTTTAGCAATAGCAACAACCAAGCGTAAATTCGCTTCGATCATTTTTTGCTTTGCGCGCTTACCTTGTGCTACTGTTTGTTGCACATCGGTTTCCGATTGTTGAACGTGATCGGCCCACTCTGAAATATCCGGTTCGCGTTGCAACTTCTTCGCCAAAGCTTCCTTGGCGTCGATCAGCGTCATCATTTGTTGCACTTGCTTCCCAAAGACAATTTCTTGTTCGCGGGTTAGCAGTGGTACACGACCAATTTCTCGCAGATAGGTTCGCACCATATCAGCCGTGAATTTGGTGTTGAGATTTTCGGTTTGGGTATTGACAGTAGGCATTGGTGCGATGTCCTCTACTTCGTAAAGATAATGTATGTTTTATTACTAAAATGGAGGGAAAAAAGTAGTACATCTATCACGAAATGTCGGGAGCTACCAAAAGCAATTAGTTAATTGATACAGCCGTTGTTAAGACGGTAAGCCCCCAATGATAGGTTCCCCTACCTTCCCTAAATTTTCAATCTTTTATAAGCACGCTGGTTATTTTTGAGAATTCTTCTCTTGGACAGTTACTAACACCGAGCGGTAAATCCGAAGTCGGTATGAGTTCCACTTAACTTATGATACGATAAATCAGGCAAATAGTAAACTATCTTTAGATAAAACCTATCATTATAAATCAAAAGCAGCAGTTATAGAAAAAAATTTAAACTTCCTTGAAATTACTTACTACATCTATAGTGACGCCAAAAACCCCTCTTCTGTTGCCAAAAACTAGCCAGATAACCGAACTTAATTTGCTGTGACAATGGAGGGATGTCACGAATTGGTCATTTGTCATTGGTCACTTGTACAGAGTTTCGACTGCGCGGTAATCGAGCGAAGTCGAGATTCAACTACCGCGTAGTCGTAAAGCCTGCGGCATAGCTTCGCTTCGGGCGTAGCCTCTCGTAGAGAAGTATTGGTCATTTGTACTGAGCGACTCGTGCCGAGCATCTCGACTTCGCTCGATGGAGCCGGAACCGAAGTAAGTCGTAAAGCCTGCGGCATAGCTTCGCTTCGGGCGCAATGTCTGTCTCCGAAACACTGTTCGCGTTCGTAGAGAAGTATTGGTCATTTGCAAAAGACAAAGGACAACTGACAATCTAAAATCCCAGATCAGCTTTGGCTAGTTCCGCAGCGGCGAATACTTCTGCGTCAGGTTTTTCTTCCCAGGCTGGCTCACCAATTTCTGCGTAAAAAGTTGCGTCGTAAGGACGGGTACGTACTACTACTGGCATGGGAACGGCGTGACCCAAAATTAAGGCTTGTTGCTTCGAGTCTAGCTTTGCCAATACCGATCGCAGTCCGCTACCACCAGATACACCTGTAAAAATCGCGTCAATGTCTTTTTCATCATTCAACAAAGCAGTAATACGAGTCCCAATTTGGGACATAACTTCATTATCTATGCCTGATGGACGTTGATCAACTACCAAAAGTGTGACAAAATACTTTCGCAGTTCGCGGGCAATAGTCCCAAAGATAGTACTTTGGACGATAGCCGGGTCAAGGAAACGGTGCGCCTCTTCAATGGTAATCATCAATGGGGTCGGGCGATCGCTAGGATTTTTGCTTTGCAGAAATTTGTCTGCTTTTTTGACGTAATGCTCGTGGATACGTCGGGTGATCATGTTTGTCACCAACATATAAGAGAGCATATTAGACTGGGAACCAAATTCTATCACAACATTCTTCCCAGATTCCAGGCATTGCACAATTTTACTAATATAATTCTGGGGGCAAACTGCTCGCATATACTTCAAGCTATCCATCCGCAAGAGTTTGCGCTGCAATGCCATAATCGAGCCTTTGTGTCCGCGCTTCTCGTCGCAGAACATCTCGATTTCTTCGTTGGTCATATTCAACAACTGGACAATCCAAGACTTGCCAAATTCGCTATACAGAATATTGGCGTTATCTAAGGCTGCGTCAGAGAGTCCTAAATCTCGGCTACATAACTTAATATCTTCAACTTCTATTTGCTCATAGCTCAAATAAAGTTCTTGGGCATCACGCACACCCCGACGCTTTGTCGATTCCGGGTCGAGGGTGTAAACTTCTACCTTACTAGGAAAAAGTTGCTTTAAGCCTTTAACGGTATTAACGTTCTTACCTTCTGCAACGGCTTCCCAGCCATACTCGGAGTGCATATCAAAAATCAAGTTAACTGCTGCATTTTTACGGATAACGCCAGCTAAAAGTAACCGCGTTAGAAAAGATTTACCAGTACCCGATTTCCCAAAAACCCCATTACTCCGTTCTACAAAGCGATTCAAATCGATACAAACTGGCACATCCATATCCAAAGGTTTGCCGATGGAAAAGTTGCGCCTTTGGGGGTCATCTTCCCAACCAAATACCCGGCGAAAATCGTCAACACTGGCTTCGTAAACTTGACTAAAGTGACTAGGAATAGTTTTAACAGGCAACAATTCCATCGTTGTGCTGGTTTGGGGCACAAATGAAGCCAAACCCGTCACCGATGGGAGGAAAGGATTGGCCGATTTGCCATTTGTTGGGGAGAAAGATTCTTCCGCTTCGGGAGTGAACATCAACATCGGCGCGAGGTTGATAGTACCGTAAGTACCACTTCCGGCTAAAACATCTCGTAAAAAAGTGTCTTCCCAACTGGGGGGATTAGCAATAATTCGGGCATTAGCAGCTCCCAATGCTACATCTGTCAGCATACAAAAAAAACGCGATCGCATCCCTTGCACAACAAGAAATTTACCCACCCGCATATCTTCTACAGAAATGTCAGGATGCAATCGTACTTCTAAACCTTCAGTTAAAGAACCTTGAATGACCGAACCTAATGGCTGTGCCGAATTCATCTGATTAGTCATTGGTCATTTGTCATTTGTCATTTGTTTTTCTTCTCCATCCCCTATGCCCTATGCCCAATTCCCCATGCCCAATTATCTAATCAATCTGAATTGAGGTTGGCGCACTTCCTGTTGATGGAGTGGTACTAATTAACGGTTTGCGGAATTGGGCATAAAGGCGATCGCGCCAGGTGAAGAATGGTTCATAATCTATATTCTCGGCAAAGATTGGCAATCCTTTGCCTCTGATAGAAGCTGGTAAATCCAGATAGGGCCCAGAGGGGAACTTGAGTAATATCGATAATCCAGCCACCGCTAAGTCAGCTAAAGTCGGCTCATCTCCTGTTAAATAAGGACTATCTGCCAATAATAACGTTAAGGCTTCCAAGTCTTGTTTTAAAGATGTGATCGCTGACTGTATCACATCTGGGCTGTAACCTACGCCAAAACCCAACACTGACAGTAAGTCACTAGGTACTCCTTGAACCAGACTTTTAAATATATCTGGTGTTGAGGTGGGTAATAAAGATTTACGGAAATTTTGGTCTTGACTTACGGCTGCAAATAGTGCTTTGCGACCTTTGATGCCTATGGACTCATCCGCCCATTCTTCTATTAATAAAGTTAAACCCCGTTGTTTAGGATCTTGCGGTATTATGGGGCGATCGGGATACTCTAAGTCTAAATACTTAGCTATTTCCGTAGAATCCGCAATATATTTATTACGATCCTTTAATACAGGCACTTGTCTTTGACCAGTCAGCCGGAACAGTTCTACCTGTCCAATCCCAGGTGTAACCTCTATTTTGCGGTAATCTAGTCCTTTGAAATCTAGAATTAGGCGCACTTTCTCTGAGTATTGAGAGAGTTCCCATTGGTATAATTCCAGCATGTGTTCTATCTCTTGTAACTGGTCAACTTATTAACTTTACAATTGTATCTTTAGTTTAAGTAATTTTTATTGGTATTAGTTGGTTAGCTGTCTATTTAATTGACATTAAGGTTTAACCGATGCCTGATTTTTGGCAAAATTATCGATTTAAAAAAATATTGTTTTCTGATTGATTACAATATTAAATAATTAAGTAATTTCATTCAGCATATAAATAAACTCAACCCCTCATTCGCGGGTCTTCAACAGTTACTTCAATTTTTGTCAGCGTTAGCCTACGTTAAAATATTTCGGTAATTCATTTCTGTGTTTTTGCTGAATAATCAATGGTTAATTTGGAAATATAGCTTTTTTCCCTATGTAATTCAGGATTTATGAATCAACTATTAATTTACGTACAAATTTATATATAAATTGTCTTTATAAGTATAATTTTGCTCCTGAGCTAATTGTCACTCCTAGCTTGTAGAGGTGAGATTTTCACACTTTCTGAGAATTTACGTTACACGAGTGGGATTTTTAAATTTGCGTGTGATCAAGAAAATTTGCTCAATTTACATTAAATATATGGTAGATATATTTCATACCTGATCAGCGTGAATCGAGGTAAAATATTTTACCTCGCTAGCGCAAAGTCTTCTAGATAAAAATCTTACTTCCCTCTTGAGTTAGATTTTGTGCATAGCAAAATGTTATAAATCTTTATGTAATGTGTGGACAACAAGAAAAACAAAATTTATGAAGACAAATTACAGCAAATTTCTGACCACGTTGGCAGGCATAGTAGGATTTACTAGTTTCAGCGTCCTCATTACTTTACCATCTGATGCGAAAGAGGTACTAAATCCTAACCCCAGTATTTTCAACGAAGCTCCCTATAACCAAGGTCAACGCCTTCAAGCAAACAATCAATACACACCTGCTGAAGCCGTTTCCCAAATAGAAAAGGGCAATACCAAACGCAAACTAGTAGCACAGAAAAGTGGTGCAACCCTAAATCCCAAACCAAGTATTTTCAACGAGCCTCCCTATAACCGTGGTGGTGGTAGTGTTACACCTAGTGAACCTACACCCGTCACCCCAGGTACTCCACCCACTGAGACACCGACCATAACTCCACCAGCACCAGGGGCAACCAGCAATCAAGGCAAAAACTTGTTAGCCTTGGCAGAGTCAAACGCTTCCTTTACCACCTTGACCAAGGCTTTGAAAGCAGCAGGATTAACCGGAGCTTTACAAGGCAAAGATAACTTAACTATTTTCGCACCCACTGATGCAGCTTTTGCTAAGTTGCCAGCAGATGCTTTGCAAGAATTGTTAAAGCCAGATAATAAAGAAGTATTGCTCAAGATTTTAACTTACCATGTGGTGGCTGGTAAGGTATTGTCCACTGATTTAAAGTCTGGCGAAGTTAAAAGCCTCGAAGGTGGCGTAATCAACGTTAAAGTCGATCCTGCTACCGCTGTAACTGTTAATGATGCTAAAGTGACACAGGCAGATATCACAGGTAGTAACGGCGTAATCCACGCAATCGATCAGGTGATTTTACCTCCTGACTTGTAGTTGTAAGGTCTCAGCACAACTGGCAACATAACTAGATTGGCATAAAGTATTAATACGTTAAAATTCCGTTCAGATGTTAGTTTTGGACGGTTTTTTTGTTTGCAGTTAGTTTTTGATCTTTATCTTGCATTTCTAAAAGTTCAGGAATAGTAACAAACTTATAGCCCTGTTTCCGAAAGTTGGCAATAATTTCTGGTAAAGCTTGCACAGTTTTAGAGCGATTACCACCACCATCATGCATTAGCACAATTCCACCTGGCTTGGCTCTCCTAAACACATTATTAATTAATTTTGGTACAGCAGGACGTGAGTAGTCTACAGAGTCAGATGACCAGCGAATGATGGCATATTTGCTATTTCTAGCGTAACTAGCCACCCCATTGTGCATGATTCCCCCTGGTGGTCGAAATAAATTTGTTTTAATCCCTGTCACTTGATAAATCAAGTCTGCTGTGTGGTCAATTTCATATGCAGCTGCTTGTGGATTTAAGAATTGATACCAATGATGCCAAGTGTGATTACCAATTACGTGACCCTCAGCAATCTCCCGCTTTACTAAGCCTGGATAATTCTTCACGTTTTGTCCAATCAGAAAAAATGTCCCTTTAATCTGATTTTTTTTGAGAATATCTAGTACTTGCCCGGTACTTTCAGGCCATGGCCCATCATCAAAGGTGAGCGCAATTACTTTCTGTTCGGGAGTCAATTTTGCCGCATCAACTATTGCTCCTTGAAAACGCTGTGGCACAGTATATGAAAAACCTTTTGTTTGTACTTGCTGCTGCCAACTTCTAAGCATCGTCGCTTTTAGTTCTTCAATCTGCTGCTGAATTCCAACTTTGCTTGGTTGATTGTTTACATTTATATTCTCTGTACTTTGAGCATTAGAGGAGCTTGACTTAATAAGCATCATCGTGCTTACACTCACACTCCCACTCAAGACAAGCAACGTAACTAATATTTTTTGCAGACCAAAAAATGACTTATTGTCGTCCACTTCATAGCTCCTTCCATGTCGAACCGTCTTTTTTTTCACAATACTTATGGCAGCTTTTTCTACTCTGTAAGCCTTGCCATACAAGCTACAGTTATGACTGGTATATTTTTTTTAAGTTAGCTCCAACCCTGACTCTGAAAAAATACCTTATATAAGTTTTGCAACGGAAATCCAAACAAGAGCCACAAAACTCGACACTTCTTATTTGCCAGGGACTTAGCCCCCTATAATTTATTAATCCTGCCTCATTAACTATGAATCTTAATGTAGGCTAAATATTGCATATTCTCTTGACGAAGCCATTGCGAAATGATGACGAAGATGTGACCTTTATTGAGTAATGACGGTAGAGAGCAGACCTGTTAAAAAATTTCTTCGATCCCCAGCAGCGTCAGAGGATTGAACACCATTAACTGCTGAAAATTCTGCAAATAATGCTTTAGAGTGAGTCTGAAAATTCCGCACCCTTGTTTCTGTCTCAAAAAAGGGACTTCCTATAAATCATCCATTTTGTGGGGCAAGATACCCACCCCACAGAAGTTAACAGGATATTTTTATTTGGAAATCCCTTACCCTTAAAAGGTTACAGACTAGACATTACATCCCGTGCAACTGCTAAAGTCTGCTCAATGTCTTCTTCAGTGTGAGCAAAAGACGTAAACCCAGCTTCAAATTGAGAAGGTGCTAAGTAAACACCGCGCTCTAACATCCCGCGATGGAAGCGTCCGAATTTGGCTGTATCAGACTTTTTCGCATCTTCGTAGTTATGAACTGGGCCGGCGGTAAAGAATAAGCCGAACATGGCGCTGATTTGACCACCGCAAGCTGCATGACCACTTTCTTTGGCAATTTGCAGCAAACCATCTGCTAGCTTTTTAGTAATCCGCTCAAGAGACTCGTAAGTACCTGGCTTTTGCAGCAATTCTAAAGTCTTAATACCAGCAGTCATCGCTAAAGGATTACCAGAAAGAGTCCCAGCTTGATATACGGGGCCGGCGGGCGCAACCATTGACATAATATCTCGACGACCACCATAAGCCCCTACTGGCAAACCACCACCAATCACCTTACCCAAAGTTGTTAAATCGGGAGTGACGCCAAATTTTTCTTGAGCGCCACCGTAAGCAATGCGGAAGCCTGTCATCACTTCGTCAAATACCAACAACGCTCCATACTCGTGAGTTAGTTCTCGTAAACCTTCTAGAAAGCCAGCGTCAGGTGCGATAAATCCAGCATTGCCGACGACTGGCTCAAGAATCACACCGGCAATCTCGTCACGGTTTTCTTCAAATAAAGCTCTGACTGCTTCTAGGTCATTGAAAGGTGCAGTTAGAGTAGTGCTAGTTGCTAATTTAGGTACTCCCGGTGAGTCTGGCAAACCAAGTGTAGCAACACCAGAACCCGCCTTTACTAGAAACGCATCGGCGTGTCCGTGGTAGCAACCTTCAAACTTGATGATTTTCTCCCGGTTGGTAAAAGCCCGCATCAGTCGCAAAACTCCCATACAGGCTTCAGTTCCAGAGTTAACAAATCTGACCATTTCGATACTAGGAACGGCATCAATGACCATTTCTGCCAAAACATTTTCTAGGACTGAGGGAGCGCCAAAACTGGTGCCTTTTTCTAAAGCTTCATGCAACGCTGCAATGACTTCTGGATGAGCATGACCACAAATAGCTGGGCCCCAAGTGCCTACATAGTCTATGTATTTATTGCCATCTACATCCCAAATATAAGCGCCTTTGACACGATCAAAAACGATGGGTTGTCCGCCCACAGATTTAAAGGCACGAACTGGAGAACTGACTCCTCCGGGCATGAGATTTTGAGCAGCGGCGAAGACTTCTTGTGATTTTGTTGTTTTAATTGTGGTATTTACCAAAGTTCTCTCCTAACAGTGGGCAATAAAAAGCTCTATCTTAGGATAGGGTCAAACACTGCTTAGAATTTCTATCCTATAAAATTAGCGGAACCAAAAAAATAACATTATGTTATGCAAGTCCAATTGAAGACTTGACTTTAGATATTTAATTCAAAAAAACATACCAGCTGCCCTATTTTGAATGGTATCGTGAATCCATAAATTATTCTCATGAGAGCAAACTAGCTGGTATGTCTTCTAACGATTCGCGATCGCTGCATTACACTATCCCGGTTGAGAAAATTCGCTACGATGAACGGGGTCTAGTGCCTGCAATTGTCCAAGACTATCTAGATGGTACTGTCCTGATGATGGCGTGGATGAATCAGGAGTCGTTACAAAAAACTTTAGAAACTGAAGAAACTTGGTTTTGGAGTCGTTCCCGGCAAGAATTGTGGCACAAGGGAGCGACTTCTGGGCATATCCAAAAAGTACAAAGTATCCGTTATGACTGTGATAGTGATGCCCTGCTCATTGGCGTAGAACAATTAGGAGATGTTGCCTGCCATACTGGAGAGCGCAGTTGCTTTCACCAAATAGAAGGAAAAATTGCTGCACCTCCAGGAGATACATTGTCGCAATTGTTTCAAATAATATGCGATCGCCGCGACAATCCTACTGAAAGTTCTTATACCTGTAAACTATTCGCAGGTGGCGATAACAAAATTTTGAAAAAGATTGGTGAGGAAACTGCTGAGGTGGTAATGGCTTTTAAGGATAATGAAGAAGATGCGATCGCAGGTGAAGTGGCTGATTTGCTATATCATACTTTGGTCGCCCTAGCTCACCATCAAGTGGATTTAAAATCGGTATATCGCAAACTCCAAGAACGTCGTCAATAAAGAATGTAGACAAATGAATGAGCGAGTAGGGGAATGTGTAGATAAACAACTTTTTCCCCAACTCTGTCAGTCTCTAAAATTAAACAAGCGTGCCCTTTGTTATTGGCTATGGCAGGTTAACTTAAGCGTGTACCTAAAGGTTGAACCTCTCTGGCTAAACCAATATGTGCCAATGACAATGAGATATGGTTAAACTTTACTCCAGCCAAAGCCCACTGAAGTTCAAGTGTCCCCATCCAGAAACGCGCCCGGTCGATGACATCTGGTAACATCGGATAGTCGCTTTCCATACGCCGCACAATACTTTCACCGTAATTACCGAGTTGCACTGCAATATCACAAGCTGCATCTCCCAAACCAGCTGTACCAAAATCAATCAGACCGCTGATGCTTTCTGAAATCGGGTCAAATAGAATGTGATACACTGGCTTGTCGCCATCTATCAGTACGGGTGTGTAGTTGAGGTCAAGTTCACCTGTAATTACGGGCGTAAAAAGTTCATGTATCCAAGTTTGCTGATGACGCCATAAGTGAGGAAAGAGAGTTTCCTGAACTTGCTCATACAGCTGCAACCAATCTTCATGAGAACGTTCTGCACCAGATGAAGATACCTCAGCATTAACTAAAACTTCATAGGGGATGCTGTGTAATTGCTGATGAAATCTGGCTAGTTGGGAGATGATACACGCTTGCGATGCTTCACTCAGCTTTAGCAAGGTGTTACGAGATAGCGGTTCACCTTTAATAAATCTGTAGCTAGCAAAGTCTTCTTCCAGGTGTTCAAAGTGCGGAACTCGCAGTTCAACATACTTTTGCACCACTTCCAACACCTTAGATTCATGGGAAAGTACCTGTTTTCCCCAATCATCTTTGGTAAAGCGACATACAAGCTCATGATTAACAATCACCACATCGTTAACCATTCCATCTTGATTAAAGTCAAGATGCTTAACAGAGATATTGGGATAGACAGCACGAATTTTTTCGAGATACGAGGAAGGAATATTCACAGTAAATCCTGACGCAATCACAACAAACAAAAATCAGAATTTATCGGATTTTTAGCCGATCGCAGCAACTTATAATGATTTGCCTGTTTGTTGTATCAACGTACCACTGTATTTAACTCCCTAAAAAATCGCTAAACATGGATATAATACCATTTTGGTGATTAATCAGCCAAAATTCGATTCAGGTACTGTAAAATTGCCGCAGCGATCGCTACGCTCAAAATGAAGCCTAGCCAGTAAGTATTAGTAATAATTTGTGGTCGATCTAATGCCCATCCACCCAAGGGATGACCAATAAAAGAGCCAATAGCCCAGCACAAAGCGTTGATAGAAAAATACACGCCGCGTTGATTTTCTGGGGCTAACTCAGTCACTAAAGAGGCAGCAGATGGGGTATAAGAAACAATCGCCACAGCAAATACTCCCAATGCCAATGTTACCCAAAGCAGATGATGAGATGGGGCTATACCGCTAACCCAAATCAGTCCGAAACCAATTGCCCAGAAAATCGCGGAAACAGTGAGCGCAAGTGTGTGAGAGCAGCGTTTTAAAATGCTGGTGACAGGCAACTGACAAATAATTGCGAACACTAGATGCCAAGCAAATAGTCCGCTAATGGTAGTTTCAGTAAATCCCTTGGTGGTACTTTCGACAAAAACAAAGTTTTTGAAGTAAAGCGGTAGGGTGCTGTGGATTTGAGAAATATAGATTGTAAAAAATATATTAACTACTATGTAGACTAGGAAACGCCCATCTCTTAATACTGCCATCCAAGCAGCAAAAAGTTCTGTCTTTTCAGGTTCCTCTATCTGCTGGTGTTCAGTTTCACTAATCCCTAAATACACAACTCCAAAAAATACCATAAAAGAGATGGCATCAATCACAAATAGCCAGCGATAACTCCCAATTATCGCAATCAAAAACCCTGCTAGCACAATTCCGATCGCTAACCCCAGATTATCAGCTAGTCTGGCGATCGCAAAAGTTTCGCGGCGATTGTCAATTTGGCTGGCGTCAGCAACCACAGCTTCAGCTGCTAGCCAATAGAAACCTATCCCTAAACCGCTAATCAAGCTGCTACCGATTACCAAAGAAGTAAAATTATCGGTTGCAGCTAAAACTAGAGAAGCAATTGCTGAAATCGCCGTCGCTAGCAACAAAGTGCGGCGGCGTCCCCAATCTTCAGAATCAGCCAAAGAACCACCCGCAATCCGCCCTATAATGCCGGAAATCGAGGCGCTACCCAAGGCTACCCCAACACTGGTTGCAGATAAACCAAGTTGATTAACAAAAAAGATGGGCGCATAAAACAGGGTAAAGCTGGTACCAACTTCCGAGAGAAATCTCCCAATTGCGAAAATCCAGACCTGGGGATGTATCGAAGGCAACCACGATGATAACTGCGATTGAGAAGCTAATTTCATGAGCTTAAATGTCATAGTTTGATGACATTTTTGTAATTCTTATCATTGGTTACTATTTTCCTCATTCATTCCACAGGGTTTCCACAGGGATTTTAGCAGTTTTCCACAGGTGCTATACGAGCTAATAGGCTTCTTACTGTCTTACTGGGGATTGTTGATTACAAGCAGCAAAGAAGTTTAAGGACTGAGTTTTTATAAAGTAAAGTAACAAAAAGTGGACTCAAATACCTATTCTTTCGTTCGCATTTATTTTTTATACCATCGTTTTTAACATTTCGCAGCATTGACAAACCCACCCCCTCTTGGCGCACAATGATGCGGCTTGCTTTTATAATCCTTTCAACCACTGCTATCAAATGTGTAAAATATATTACATTAGATGTAAGTGCAGATTGTCGGGATAGCGAAAGAGCTGTAAAGCCNNNAACCGCTTTACCGCAAGCAACTTGTCCCTCTTGATTATCCTCATAGGAGGAAAATCTCATGAAATCAACGGTTAGCATCTTTACAGAAATTCCTGAAACACTCCACGAATCATTAAAAAACTACTTAGAAACCCATCCCGATTGGGATGAAAACAGAGTACTGACGGCGGCACTATCATTGTTTTTACTCCAAAATGGAGATAGCGATCGCCGTGCTGCTCGAGTCTATCTGGAAACTTTGTTCCACCACTCCACAGTAGAAATGCCCTGTACCGACTCACCAGCAACAGCTAATTTACTAGACACCCCATAGGTACTGGTATGAAGGGCGTTATTCCCTATTTATGAATGGGGCACGGCATTCCGTGCCCCATTAAAGGGATTTTAAGCTAATAGCGATCGGCAATATTAAAATAAAAAAGATCGGTAGATTCCGATCCATACAAAAGTTCTAATAGTTTCTCTTATTATTGCCAAAACTAGTTGGTAACGGGCTGAAATTTACCTTTGTTCTCTAGTCTCAGACTGGGAATACCTATTTTGAGGCTGTCGCTTCCCTGACTTACAGCAGCAGCCTAATGAGCAGCATTTCCAGACAGAGGCTAGAAATGGGGTTTCAAGAGGACTTTAGCTTAAGTTGGCTACCAATGCACAGCTATTTACCCTATGAAGTCTAATCTCAGCACCGTTATATCTACCAAAACGGTAACATACCAAGAAATTTTTTCCAGTGGACTCTCTCCCCTGTCCACTATCTTAAATAGATAGACAAATAAATATCTCAAATCACTGTTTGGCGTCTATTTGAGAAAT
This sequence comes from Nostoc sp. GT001, assembly GCF_030382115.1. Classification (NCBI taxonomy): domain Bacteria; kingdom Bacillati; phylum Cyanobacteriota; class Cyanophyceae; order Nostocales; family Nostocaceae; genus Nostoc; species Nostoc sp. GT001. Next base: position 5,742,094 of record NZ_JAUDRJ010000003.1, on the reverse strand, counting down.
ATCTACTTATTTTGATTATCTAAATTTGTCTGTTACTAAAACCAAGAAAATTCACCAACCACTACCCCAAGAGTAAACAGTCAAGAGTTAAAAAACTCCAGACTATAAACTTAGGACTTGGCTTCCAAATGTTGGGGATGAGCAGGAGATTCAAATTTATAGCCTACGCCACGTACAGTTTGAATTAATGCTGGCTGACTAGCATCAATTTCAATCTTCTTGCGAATTTGGCCAATATGAACATCTACAACCCGCTGGTCGCCGACATATTCATAATCCCACACCTCTTGGATTAGCTCCGCCCGCCGCCAAACTCGACCTGGATGACTAGCTAAAAAATGCAACAAGTCAAATTCCAGAGCAGTTAAAGGTACTGCTTGGTTATTAAGTGCTACCTCCCGTCGCACTGGATCGATCATAAGTTTTTCAAATACCAAGCGTTTCTGCTCGGCCGTAGTTATCACTCGCTGACGCCTCAAAATAGCTCCGACTCTGACTTCTAGCTCTCCTAGTCCAAAAGGCTTAGTGAGATAGTCGTCAGCACCTTTAGCAAAGCCGCGAATTTTATCAGCTTCGTCAGCACGGCTAGTCAACATCAAAACAAAAACACCATTACGACTTTGCATCTCTTGGCAGAGGTTAAACCCTGTGACATCTGGTAAATTCACATCTAGAATCACCAAATCAGGGTTAAATTGCTCAAATAGATTTAAGGCTGTCTTTCCGTCTTCGGCAGCCTCCACCTGATAGTTCTGTTTAATCAAAAAGCGTTGGATTAAATTCCGAACCGCAGGGTCGTCGTCAACTACAAGAATCTTGGCAGGAGCCATGACCATTACTTTGCACAAAAATTCGTAAGATTAACAAGAGAATTGCGTAAAAACGCAGTTGCCACTTTAGGACTAACTAAGAATCTACATGGCTACGGTATAACAATCCCGATCGCTCAAGAATAAATACTCTAATCAGGATTGTGGGCAATTAGAAGGCGAAACTTCTGTTAGCCAACAGTATATAAGCGCTCTGACTTTAACTGCAACCGTTCTTGATAGCAAGACACCTTCTCAATCCCCGTTAGGTGGTAACTTAAAACGTTTCAATTTTAAATCGATATGTGGATATATACCACAAGCGATATTCAGTATAATTAAAAAAAACTCTTTTAGGGCACAGTAAGTTGCCAGATTTGAAACATTAAAGTTGATTTTTTCATAAAAACCATCACTTTTAGGTACTCTCCGTTCAAATTCTAGATTAGAGCCAGAATTAGACAACGACATGAGGGTATACACGGAGTTATAGCGATATGTTAAAGTGACTATAGTTGAAATTACAAAGTCGATCAAACTAACCCGTGCTACTATCCTGGTAGGGCATATAAATAGATCGAGACTTTAGTTTCGATCAAAATAAAACCTAAAGCTGTTTTTTTCGATAAAAGACTGCCGCTGACTGAGGCTGAAGTAACAAACTCCCATGAGCGATCAAAATCCCTACGAAAAACTTGGGGTATCAGAAGAGGCTAGCTTCGATGAAATTCAGGATGCTCGTAATCGCCTATTCGAGCAACATAATGGCGATGCCAAGCATTTAGAAGTGATTGAGGCTGCTTACGATGCGATTTTAATGGATCGCTTACGGATGCGCCAGGAAGGTAAAATCAAAGTCCCTGAGCGGATACGGTTTCCAGAGTTGCGAGTACAATCGCCTCCTAAAGAAAGTCCAACCCCTCGCGAGCAGTCACCCGCATGGCTGCAACGGATGCTGGATCAGCCAACTCCTGCGGATATACTCTTACCAGGAGCTTGGTTTCTCGGTTTGAGTTCTATTAGCCTGTTCTATCCAGAGGGAGGCGATCAGGTTTTGCAGTTAGCATTGGTGGTTGGCGTAGGCACTAGTATTTACTTTCTTAATCGCAAGGAAGGCAAATTTGGCCGAGCAGTTTTGTTCACCCTGGTCAGTTTAATAATTGGCCTAATCGCTGGAGGACTAGTTGCTAGCTGGCTCTTACCACAAATATCATTTATCAGTCTGGAAACAAATCAGTTCTCTACTGTAGTGACGTTTATATTGTTGTGGTTAGTTAGTAGTTTTCTACGTTAAACCACTGCCGTAAGCAGGTTTGTATAAAGAAGACATGGTTTATGTGTGTTCTTCTAAGATAAAAAAGTCAGGAGTCAGAATACCCATTCTGACTCCTATTTTAATTTGCAACCTGAATTTCTGATTCATATCATGTCCGCTTGATTGCTTATTAAACCCGAAGAACCCAACCCCGCCAAAGCTGTGCTTTGTCTCCCCTCCCCGCAGGCGGGGAGGGGTTGGAGGTGGGGTTATTTTATTATGGGTAATTTGGCGGACATGATATCATTGAATCTGTTGCAGCTACAAAGCCTTTTTATACCAAGTCTTTAGGTTTTAGAACTATATCTACAGCAGTGCTGAAATCCTGAACGATTAAGTCGGGGTGATAAAGTTCTAGTTGGGTGCGATCGCGAATCCCAGATTCTACAGCCATCACCTTAATACCATAATTTTTCGCAGCGGTGATGTCGGCTTCCGTATCTCCCACCATCCAGGTATCAGCAGCCGGAGGGAGTTCTTTTAATGCCCTAGCCATTAACAAGGGCTTATCTTCAATATCGCGAGTTTTAACGTAGTCGTTACTCAGGCAATAACAACGATTTTCTGGGAAAAATTTACCTAAATCGTATTTTTTAAAGGCATAATCTAGTTCTCTAACTCGGCGCATCGTCATAACTGCTAAATCAATTCCAGCTTGTTGAATTTTTAACAGTGCATCCACAGCACCAGGCGCGAGGGTGTCATAGTTAAAGTAAGCTTCTGTATGAACCGTTTGCCGCCGCAATTGGGAAAATTCTTGAGCTTGGGCTTCGTCCAACCCGGAATTTAAGGCGATTTGTTTTTCAGGAACACGCGATCGCTTTAACTGCCAAAATTCCGCTTTCGGAAGTTCTTGCACTACTTGATCTGGGCGACGGGTTTTATCTAAGCAAAATTGATAAACACGGTAGTACCGTTCGGAAACATCAATAATTGGACCGTCGAAGTCAGTAATCAGTCTTAGCATCGGCGGAAAAAGTTAATTTTTATTAAGATTATCTCAGATGTATGGCTATTTTTGGAAACTATCAAGTTTAGCTAATTTCAATTGATATTTTGCACTCAGGCATTATTGCAAAGTACCGCGTTTGATTTGTTCGCTTTCAATAGCTTCAAATAAGGCGCGAAAATTGCCTTCGCCAAAACCTTGAGCTTGGAAACGGCGTTCAATAAACTCAAAGAAAAATGTCGGTTCTTCAAAAATAGGCTGGGTGAAAATCTGTAGTAATAAGGGTGCAGTATTTCCCCCCTCTAAAGAAGTATATTCTTGCCAGTCTACGAGAATTTCTTGTTGAGCGATCGCTTCCAGTTCTAAGGGTGATAGTGTAAGTCCTGGACGCTGTTTTAACTGGGTGTAATAGGTTTGGGGAACCGAGAGTAAGGATAAACCACTGGCACGAAATTTAGCGATCGCACTTACAAGATTAGTTGTTCGCAAAGCAATATGTTGAATTCCTGACCCCCGATTGACATCTAGAAATTCCTGAATTTGAGAATTCTTGGAAGCAGGTTCATTAATTGGCAATTGGACGCTACCGTTGCGCGAAACCATCACCTGGCTGTGTAAAGCAGAGCGATTGGTTTTAATTTTAAATGCCTGTTGGGGTTGAAAATCTAGAATTTTTTCGTACCAAGCCACAGCATTTTCCAATTCACCAACCGCCACGTTCAGCACTACGTGATCTATGGCGATAAAAGTGTTGTCACTTGTCATTTGTCCTTTGTCAAAAACCAATGACCTTTCTATCAAAGTATGAGTCAATCCACCCCAGGCGGCAATTTTGCCACATTTGATGAACGCCGTACCTACCTGGCGTTCTTGGATGGGTTGTAGGATTGTAGCACCATGTTTTTGAGCTAGTGCGATCGCGCCTTCGACATCTTCGACAGCAAAAGCGACATCTGCCACACCCGGTGGATATTGACGCAGAAATTCCGCTACTGGACTTGTAGGTAACAGTGCTGAAGACAGAAAAAAGCAGACATCACCATTTTTAACCACTTCTGTACAAGTGTGAAATGAACTGATGCGATCGTCGGTTACTGCTTGAAAACCAAGATGGCGTACAAACCAATCCCGCCACACTTTGGCATCTTCTACATAGAAATGAACGTGATCAATTTTCATAGATATTGAAAATCCAGCATAACAGTTTATATATCTGTAAATTTTGCCTTTTTTGCTAGATTTTCACGTCCTTCCTAAGCAAGAATTATCTAGGCGCACTCTGCCTTTAAAAGAACAAATGACTATCAGGTTGAATGTTAATTTCCATTGGCACAGCTTGCGGTTCGGCAGAAAGAGCAAAGAAAATCGCATTGGCAGCAGTTTCAGGACTGAGCATTTTTTTTCGGTCTACTTTTAGGTTGACGTTATCCCAAAAAGGAGAATCTACCCCACCAAAGTAGAATAGCGTGAACTTGATACCAAAACGCTTGAGTTCCTCTGCCATGCACTTGCTAAAACCGACAACACCAAACTTAGAAGCCGAATAAGCCGCCGCCATCCCCATCGAATGCTTGCCCAGAACTCCTACTACATTACAGATGTGACCAGACTTGCGCTTTTGCATCTCTTCAGCAGCCGCCTGAGTGGTGTAAAAGCTACCTTTTAAGTTGACATCTAACATCTTGTCTAAATCAGCGGGTTCTAGGCTGTTGTAGGGCTTGAGTATACCAGCACCAGCTGCATTCACTAAAATATCAATTTGACCAAACTCAGCGATCGTCTTTTCTATCAAAGTATCTACCTGTTTGGGGTCAGTAATATCGGTGGGAACAGTCAAAACTTGTCCTGGTAAATCAGCAGCCAGTGTGGTTAAACGTACCGCATCTCTGGCAGCTAGTACCAACCGAACTCCGGTAGGCGCAAGTTTTTGTGTTAAAGCTGAACCAATACCACCAGTAGCACCGACGATAACAACAACTTTATCCTGCATTGTATTATTTACATTTATTTACATCTTTTTACATAATACAGAATTACAGACTCAGGTTGTACGTAAACATCCAGAAAGTATCTATTCGGAGAGTAGCGCCATTACCTCATATTCCTTGCCACTCGCCTTTAATGTAAATGTGGAAGATGATTTTAGATATTTGGTAAAACTGGAACCTAACTTTAATTTTTTAATAATTGAATTAGGAGATTCTCCGGTTATTCTCCGTAACTCTGAGCCTAGTTTGGACACAGACACTTGAGTTTGGGGAGACTTTATTTGTATATCTTGAATAATTTTTAATAATAATTTATCTAATGTTTTTTCAGTAGGGATTTCCGCAGAATCTTCTTGAATAGATTGTACAGATAAATTATCTATAATAGGGATAATTTCCTCACTTTCTGGTTGCTTATGATTAGATTTATTAGTAATATTGGATCTTTCTTGAAATAAACTCGTAATAGTTGTTAACCTGTGTAATCGAGTATTGATTGAATCTTGTTCATTTTTAATTAAATCTTGAATTTGCTCAACCACCTTTTCCAAGGATGGAACTTCTGTTGACATTGTTAAGGAATAATGAGTTAATTTGCCAGTATTCCGGTTTTCTATATGTAAAGTTTGCCCTTGTCTACGTATCCAATAGACAACTAATCCTTGGTTTTGGAGTTCGTTGCAAAGGTGAATTAAAATTCCATCGCTAGAACAGACTAATATTTCTTTAACTGTTGGATAAGAACGTACAATACAAGCACCGAAAGCGATCATTTTTGCATCAGCACTATTCTTACCCTCTGGGACATGGACAAGTTGATAGCCACGGTTATATAGTTCAATGTCTTGCTTTCCAATACTGGGATTTTTCCAGTTAGCAAATGCCATTTTAAATTGGAGGGGATATTTGCAGACACTAGCTAAAAACAATTCTGAATTAATATCTAGTTTTAAGTTTTCTGCATCCAAAAGTAGAAGCGATATCCCTGTTTCTAGTTGATAGTTTATTTCCGGTTTTTGTTGAATTTTTTGGATAAATTGGCTGAAAGCAGCAGATTCTAACCAACTAGGCGATAATATCGTTTGCAGCAGTTGTTCCGCTAATGTCAAACTCAAAGAGTCAAGGCTTTTCTCTGTGATTTTTTCTTCTGGCAGGTTTTTTGCTAAAGAAAGTTCCGTCGTTTCAGCCTTAGATACTTTAGTGTGTCCGTTGCTGTTAGCAAGCAAGTCAGTTTCTAAGGAACGAGAGAATGCAGGTTCTAGGAATTGTTTACCACAATTTTTGCAGAGGTAATTCTGTTTGTCATTCCGACGACCATTTTTACGATATGAAGTAGATTCGCACCGGGGACATTTCATTTTATGATTCAGGTGGTCTAGAGCAAATACTTGTCTTTAAATATATAGTATAAAAAAATACTGTCAATATCAGATTGCATTGCCTAACACCATAACAACTGAAAACAAGCGGAAATTCAATTTAATTCTTCATTTCCGCTTGCACTATGTATTAATCCTCTGAATAGCTAGAATTTAAGAAACACTTCAACCGACACGAGCGAAAACATAATCGCGGGTGCGAGCATCCACAGGGTTAGTAAAGATTTTATTGGTAGTACCAAATTCAACCATTTGAGTAATCCGATTTTCATTACTATAAAAGAAAGCCGTAAAATCAGATAGGCGAGTAACTTGCTGCATATTGTGAGTAACAATCACAATTGTCAACTCAGAACGCAAATTATGGATCAAATTCTCGATTTTCATACTACCCATAGGATCGAGACCTGAACAAGGCTCATCCATCAAAAGAACATTCGGCTTGACTGCTAAAGCACGAGCAATACATAATCTTTGCTGTTGACCACCAGAAAGCTCTAAAGCAGATTTGTGCAGCTTATTTTTCACTTCATCCCAAAGTTCGGCAGCTTTGATGGCAGATTCAACAATTCCATCTAATTCTACTTTCGGATGCCATCCAACTAACTTCACCCCATAAGCAACATTATCGTAAACGCTCATGGGAAAAAGATTTGGTTTGGGAAAAACCATACTAACTTGGCGACGTAAGCGATTGATGTTGACACGACGCTCATAAATACTCTGCCCAAAAAATTCTACTCTTCCTTCAACCTTTATTTCTGCTTCTAATTCACTCATGCGATTTAACGATTTAAGAAAAGTAGACTTCCCACAACCACTAGAACCAATAATTGCCGTGACTTGGTTTTGGTAAATATCCATTGACACGCCTTCAACTATCTTTTGAGTGTCGTAAGAGAAGCTGAAGTTTTTGACTCTGATGGCTGGAATTAGTTTACTCATATTCCCAAAACGTGTGAAATAAAACTTGATCAAGTAAAACAGTACAAATTAGCAATGCTGTTTCACTATGTTACTGCTAAAATGAGATATTCATAGAAATTACGTAGTTATACAGTAGTCGTGCAGCAGATAAGTGGTTAGTAGATATTTATATAATGCTGTGTTCCAAAATTTATTTTTTACAGACGTTTTTCTAGCACCTTCTCCACATTGACTAATACCTCTTGGTTAAGGAGGGAAGTAGAAAGATTGCTTGCCCTGACTCGTCATATTTTCATGACTTAACCTTTCTGACAAATTGATAAAAATATTATCAGTAAAAAGCAAAGGGTATTTTAAAAATTAAAATTGTATCTCATTTTTATAATTTTTGCGCTTTGTAATTCTACTTAATTGAATCATTGGATTAGTACATCCTCATTAAAAAGATTAGTTGCTAAAAAATGCCTCAACAATGATGATATTTTAAATTATGTTTTTCTGTTGTTATAGTTCTAGTTGAAAATTTTTTATAAAGGTTACAAAGAATTATGCCATGATTGTGAGAGAAATGTCTACGGAATAAGGCTTTCAAGGATTTTGAACCTAGTTTTCCATAAAAAGTACTGAAGAGCCAAAACTCTAATCATCATTAAATTTCCTACGGAAAAAATAAAGCGCCTGTCGATCGCAGGCGCTTTTTCGCAATTTTTAAGTGATTATCATTCTTAGCTGAACTGGTTCTATTTTCGCAAAGTGCGATCGCTCTGTCCAACCTAGGCATCGCTTGAAGGGGCGAGAAACCAGATATAGCAAGCTTTGAGTTTTCTATAAAATATTCTTATCCAAAACGACCATTCACATAGTCTGCCGTTTGTTGCTTCAAGGGGTGATTAAAAATCTTTTCTGTGCGATCAAATTCCACCAACTCACCTAAATACATAAACGCAGTGTAATCAGAAACACGAGCGGCCTGCTGCATATTGTGAGTGACAATCAAAATCGTCACCGTTTCTTTCAATTGATCGATCAACTCTTCAATACTGGCGGTAGCTATGGGGTCTAAGGCTGATGTCGGCTCATCAAATAGAACAATCTCAGGATCGGTCGCCAAAGCGCGGGCGATACACAACCGCTGCTGTTGACCACCAGAAAGGTTAAAAGCTAAATCATTTAGACGATCCTTGACTTCATTCCACAAAGCTGCTTCATGCAAAGCTTTCTCTACTTTTTCATCAAGGATTGCACGTTTCGATTCACCCCGCACCTTCAAACCGTAAGCTACATTTTCATAAATGGACTTAGGAAAGGGATTAGGTCTTTGAAACACCATACTAATCCGCATTCGTACCTCAATTGGGTCAACCTTATTACTGAGCAGGTTAATCCCATCTGGTTCGAGAGTGATTTCCCCTTTATAGCTATTTCCAGGGTAAAGATCGTGCATTCGATTAAAACAACGTAACAGGGTGGTTTTACCACATCCAGAAGGGCCCAATCAGTGCCGTTACTTGTTTTTCACCCACTGACATATTAATGTCTTTGAGAGCGTGGACTGTTCCACCGTAGTAGAAATTCAGATAATTGACCGAAGCTTTGATGGATTTTTCTAGGGTTGATGATGCAATTTCTACCATTTGATTTTTTTGCGTAAACGATAGCGGATATAAATTGCTACAGCATTCATAGCCAAAGTAATGGCAATTAGAACAATACCTGCTGCTGCTGCATTCACCTGAAACTCAGCTTGAGGACGAGATACCCAATCGAACATTTGAATGGGCATAACTGTAAACGGAGCGAGTAACCAAGAGAATGAGATGTAGGGAAACTGCTCAGTAATTGGTGGTTCTGGTAAGAAGGCTATAAATGTCAGCGCACCAATGGTAATTAGGGGCGCAGTTTCACCAATAGCTCGTGCCAAGGCAACAATAATCCCAGTGAGAATTGTGCCTGTTGAGTAAGGCAAAATATGATCCCAAATCATTTGCCACTTAGAAGCCCCTGTTGCATAAGCAGCTTCACGGATACTATTTGGTATAGCACGCAGAGCTTCACGGGTAGAAACGATCACCACTGGTAAAACCAATAACGCCAAGGTAAACCCAGCAGTAATAATGCTTCGGCCGAAGTTGAACCCATAAACAAATACACCCAAAGCCAAAAGTCCGTAAATAATCGAGGGAACACCAGCTAAGTTGGTGACATTAATTTCAATTACATCAGACAACCAATTTTTTCGGGCATACTCTTCTAAGTAAATACCTGATGCTATGCCGATGGGTATGGCTACTAAAGACGTTACAAACATTACTAATAATGTTCCCACCCAAGCTGAGAGGATGCCTGCTTCTTCCGCTCTGCGACTAGGAAACGAAGTCAAAAATTGCCACGAAAGACGTGGAAAACCATCGATGATTAAATCAAATAATAGTGCCAGTAATGTGACAATACCAAACAGCATTGACAAGATGCCAATAATGTTGAAAATATATTGCGATCGCTTATTCCGGCTAATAGTCTTACGGACTTCTTGAATATTAAGAGTTGTCATATCAATAAATTTCTCGATAGCGCTTGGTGAGAAAATGACCAATGATGTTGAAGACTAAAGTCATTAAGACTAACGTCAGTCCAACTGCAAAGATAGTCTGATATTCCAGGCTGCCATGAGGTAGGTCGCCGAGACTCACCGATACAATGTAGGCTGTCATGGTAGCGGCTGGTTCCATCGGGTTAAGGGTCAAGTTAGGTTGTCCACCCGCAGCAATAGCCACTATCATCGTTTCACCGATCGCACGAGAAATCCCCAAAATGTAAGCCGCAGAGATCCCAGAAATAGAAGCCAGTAATACGACTCGCAAAGCTGTCTGGAAACGGGTAGCCCCCATTGCATAAGAGGCTTCGCGTATATGTGCGGGTACTGTACGCATGGCATCTTCACTCAGGGAACTGACATAAGGAATAATCATAATACCGATGACGAGTCCCGCACTTAACATACTAAAACCAGGTAAATCTGGCAAAATTACCTGTAACAATGGTGTGAGAAATAAGAGCGCAAAATAACCGTAAACTACTGTAGGAATACCCGCCAACAATTCTAAAGCTGGCTTGACAATTTCCCGAACGATGGGTGAAGCAAATTCACTCAAGTAAATAGCAATAATCGTACCTAGCGGTACTGCCACTAATAAAGCAACAAATGTAGTGACTAATGTTCCTGTCACCAGAGGTAAAATACCGTAGTGCTTATCATCAAATAATGGTGTCCATTGAGTATCTGTAAGGAATTTCCATAAAGATACTTGTTGAAAAAATAGAATTGACTCGTAAAATAAGATACCAAGAATTGCTACTGTAGTTGCCACAGAAGAAAGTGCCGCTAGAAACAAGACAGACTCTATTGCCCGTTCTTGCAAATCACGCACTAGCTTTCGAGAGAGTTGAGTTTGTTCTACACTACTCATGCTGGAATGCGATCGCTCTTTGGATGATGAATTTAAATACACAAAGAGAGGTACTACACCTCCCTTTGATAAATTGCAGATTTTGAACTAATTCAAAAATCACAATTAGGCTTATTCTCTGGCTTCACGGCTTAATAATTCTTCAATTTTTAGCCCAACTGATTCTTGACCACCAAAAATCGTGCCATATCTCTTCTTATTGAAGTGATTCTGGGCGGTAGTGTATGCTGACGCTGGCAGAGCAACGTATTTTACTTCTTGAGAAAACTTAGCTGCATTTTGCAAGTAAAATTGCACAAACTGCTTTACTTCTGGCTTGTCAATAGACTTGGAACTAACATAGATAAAAATGGGGCGAGATAGCGGACTGTAAGTGCCATTTTTAACTGTTGTTTCTGAGGGCGATACACCGTTGATTGGCACTGCCTTCAGTTTATTTTTGTTTTCTGCGTAATAGGCATAACCGAAGTAACCAAGGGCGTTCTTATCACGGCTAACACCTTGTACAAGTACGTTGTCATCTTCGCTAGCAGTAAAGTCACCCCGACTAGACTTCGATTTGCCAACAACAGCCTCAGTAAAGTAGTCGAAGGTTCCAGAGTTTGCACCAGGGCCAAACAACTTCAGAGGTGCATTGGGGAATCCATTACGAACCTGATTCCAACTTTTGACCTTTCCCTGTGCCCCAGGCTCCCAAATTTTCTTCAATTCGGCGACTGTGAGATTTTTTGCCCAGGAATTTTGAGGGTGAACTACCACTGTCAAAGCATCATAAGCTACTGGTAGCTCAACATAACGAATACCCGCAGCTTTGCAAGCATCGATTTCTTTTTGTAAGATGGGGCGAGATGCACCGGAGATGTCTGTCTCGCCACGACAGAACTTTTTGAAGCCGCCGCCAGTACCAGAAACGCCTACTGTAACTCTCACTCTACCGCTTTGTGCCTTTTGGAAGTCTTCTGCTGCTGCTTCCGTAATTGGGAAAACGGTACTAGAACCATCAACCGTAACTGTGCTGACGCTTTGGGAATGAACGGCAGATATTGATAGACCAAAGGTGGCGGTCACTAATGAGACTATACCTAATACTGTCAGGCTATTAAGCTTAAAGTTCATCTTTTTCATAACAAAATTCCTAGTTTGTTGGACATTGAATTTCCGCTAATTCGCCTCAAGACATAACTACTTTTTCAAGTTAAAACTTTAGTGAATAAACGGAATGTCCATAGTCAATAAGATGACATGAGTAGTTAATGCATGAGTTAAATTTTAGTTAATTAAAGATTAATCAGAATTGATATATTCTTCAGCAAAAATATAGCCGCACTGAGCTATGTAAGCAGCAAATACCAGTACATTAGTAAGATCAAATATTTGAAGAAGAATTCAGAATTCAGGAGTCAGAATCAATGAATCGGGGATACCCCTGCGGTCAGCAAGCTACAGAAGCGCCATTTCATTGTTGACTACTCAAGTTGGGATTGAGTGTAGTGTTTTACATGAGTAATGAGTGGATGAGAAATAGGTATTTACTCATTACTCATTACTCATTACTCATTACTTATTACTCATTACTTATTACTCATTACTCCAGTATCACCGACCCTTCTTTCTCGGTGAGTATGTCAACTTGAATATTTCATGCTTTCTTGCGGCTACAATACATTACAAAAAGTATAAATAATCCTATCCCTGCCAAATATTTAATTGCATCAGGTACATTAGGATTTGGGGAGAAAAAGCCTTCGATCGCACCAGCAATAATCAACATTGGTACAATCCCAAATACTAGCTGCACTGCTTGATAACCATAGAATTTCAGTGCATCCCCACGGCGATATTTACCAGGAAATAAAATTGCTCTTGCTAATAAAAATCCCGCACCCCCAGCAAAAAAGATCGCGGGTAATTCTAAAGAACCATGCGGAAATACAAAGGCCCAAAAAGGATAAGCCAGATTATTTTGACCAACTAAAGTACTAACAGCACCAATTAATAAACCATTAAATACCATCAAATAGGCTGTGTATACTCCAGCCGTTATGCCACCTAGCGACAGCCCCAAAAGACACCGACAAATTATTGATTGCGATGCCGCTGGATGCCAGAGGTTCAACACCGACAATTGAACCCATCCATAATTTATGCTCATCTCGTACTTTGGTAATCAAGCTTTCAGGTACAATCAAAGGCATAAAACTGGGGTTTTGCCAGGAATACCACCAAGCCACTAGTGCGCCTAATAAAAACAGCGCCGTTGCCGCAGCAATATATACAAATGTTTTCTGGACTACAGATGGTAATCCCCAACGATAAAATTCTCGGATTGCCTGCCATTCTTGTCGCCGCGAACCTTGGTAAATCTGCGTATAGGCACGAGTTGTTAAAGATTGTAAACTTTGGATTAAAGTATTGCCGATTTGCTGAGTGCGGGCACGTGCTAAATCTGCTGCTACAGAACGATACAAACTCGCTAACTCTCTAATTTCTGCTGCCCGTAAGGACTTTAACCCTTTTTTTTCTATCTGCCTTAATAGGGCATCTAAACGCTGCCAATTCGGTTCTCGTCGCGCAATCCAACGTTGAATATTCATGAATTTTGGGAACACTGAGTTTAACTTAGCTTAAGATAGCCTCAAATTCATCTCCGTAATTTCAAGGGAAATTTACCATTATGTCTGAAAACTTTGGATCTTCCGGCCAGATACAACCACTGAGTATCGGTAACGTTGTCAGTGCTGCGGTACGGTTGTATCGTTCTCATTTGAAGACTTATCTTAATCTAGCTGCGATCGCGCACTTGTGGGTTCTAGTTCCTGTGTATGGTTGGGCAAAATATGCAGCCATTTCTGGACTAATTTCACGCTTGGCTTTTGGAGAATTGATTTACCAGCCTGAAAGTGTTCAAACTGCCCGCAGCCATGTTAATCCACGTCTTTGGTCTTTTTTAAGAGTTGCTTTCCAAGTAGGTATATCTTTGCTGATAATTTATATTGGATTAGCGATCGTGGGTGGTGTAGTAGCTAGCTTGATCGGAGTAGCATTAGGAGGAATATTAGGTACTTCAGGCATTATAGTCATAACAACATTGGTAATAATTGTAACGGCAGGGATTATATTGTTAGGACTAACCTGGTTCTACTCCCGTTGGATTGTAGCTGAAGTGCCCTTAGCAGTTGAGGAAAATATCAATGGTGGCGAAAGTGTTGCCAGAAGTTGGGAGCTAACTAAAGCCTCAGTATTTCGCATTCAAGCCATTGTTTTAGTTGCTTTTATCGTTACATTGCCGTTGGTGTTTGTATTAAACTATATACCTAGCTTATTCCTAATCAAACTTGAGCCTGGTACTGCTATTTACTCGATTGTGTATATTATTTCTGTGATTGGAAGCTTGATCGGTGGAGTTTTAGTCATGCCATTCTGGCAAGCACTAAAAGCTGTTTTATACTTGGACTTGCGTAGTCGGCGTGAAGGTCTAGGTTTACAATTACGAGAACCTCCCTCGCAAGATTTTCGTTAACTCAACATCTTAATCCAACTCTATTAATTTTGAATTAGTTAAAATATGCGCTTTTTTAATCGCATCACATTCCAAACTCCAGAAAGTGTAGAGTTGGAATTTACTCTAGCGGGAATTGGTAATCGAGCTTTGGCACTCCTGATTGACTATACAGTGTTGGGTGTAACTTTGCTTCTGTTTGTCCTTACTTGGAGTGTCTTCTCGACGCAGCTGTTAAATTTTGTTGAATATTTTTTTAAAAATTTAACAAGTTTAGATATTTGGCTGTTAGCAATTTTCTTCATTATCGCCTTTGCAATTTATATCGGCTATTTTGTATTTTTTGAAACCTTATGGTTTGGGGAAACCCCTGGTAAACGCTTTGCTAAAATTCGCGTAGTTCGAGATGATGGTAGACTCATCGGGTTACAACAAGCAACGCTACGTGCTTTACTGCGGCCCTTTGATGAAACTTTATTTATTGGCGCTTTTTTAATTATGCTGGGTAGCCGCGAAAAGCGCTTAGGTGATTTGGCTGCTGGCACAATTGTCATTCAAGCCCAAGCACCGACTGCATCTACCAGATTGACAATTTCAGAACAGGCAAAAGGACTTCATGAACAGTTAATCGAAATTGCCGAGTTATCGCAATTGATGCCAGATGATTTTGCTGTGATTCGTGAGTATTTACAGCGACGTGGTGCAATGTCGTTAAAGGCAAGAGCCTCACTATCTCTAAAGCTAGCCGAGCAAGTTAAAGCTATTATTAATTTAGAAAAATTGCCAGAAGCTGTTACGCCTGATGTTTTTTTAGAAGCAATTTACCTCGGTTATCAACAACCGAAATTTTAGGCTGGAGATTTTGTTTAGAGCATTGACAAAAGCTAGGTTTACCTAAAAGACAAAATCATAGGATTTATCTTTGAGCTAATTATTTTTAGACAATTACCGCTAACCACTTCAACTAGCACTGTAAGCGATCGTCAAGCGCGTATATTACGGGTTTTCGCTTTCCAACTCACACACCACCAAAACCCTCAATTCCGTTACCCGCTTCAAAGCTGCATCATTAGTCAAAAACGCCTCACAACGAGCAATTATTGCCACCGCCACCTGCAACGCATCGGGTAACTGAAGGTTATAACGTACCCGAATTCTCGCAGCTTCTCGCGCAATAGCAGCATTAATCTCCACAAAAACCACTTGTTCTTGTTGCAACACATCGACAAAAGCTTGCTCTAAGTCAGCTAACCCCAGACGTATAGCACCTACCAAGCACTCTGATAACGTTATCCCAGATGCTACTGCTGTAATGTCAGTTGACAATCGCTCAAAAATTGGATCGACTAAATCCACAAACTGCGGATTGCGTTCTACAAAATAAATTACGGGTGCTGTATCGAGAAACAAGCGAGAAACATTAGCTAATGCATCACTAATCTTCATTCTTCTCCTCGCAACAAACGTTCTCGATGCTCATTTCCTTCCTGTCGAGTCCGCGAAACCCATTCCTGAGCATCCTCACCCAATAGCGGATAGGGAGCCATACCCTTCAAATCGCTCCACTTGCGTTTTGGTTGGGCTTGGTTAATATGCTT